>CAYWBU010000019.1:0-19619 GCA_964456565.1 uncultured Bacteriovoracaceae bacterium
TGAAGGCCTGCTTGACAGCATCCTCATCGGCAACATCGAACCCGAGGGTCTCGCAGCTGCCGCCGGCCTGTTCAATCCGGTCCGCCACCGCCCGCGCCAGATCCGCATTCCGGTTATAATTAATAATCACATGTGCGCCGCAATCAGCCAGACTGCGGGCAATCTCGGCCCCGATCCCACGTGAAGCACCGGTTACCACGGCCACCTGTCCGGATAAATCGATCTTCATTTCACGGTCCTCGTCTCAATCGCCGCCTGCGGGGCGATCTTCTTTATCAGTCCCGCCAATACGCTCCTGGGACCGATCTCATAGAAAAGATCCACACCCTCATCCAGGCAATAGCCCACAGAATCGGTCCAGCGCACCGGACCGGTCAACTGTTTTACCAGCAAATCCCTGATCTCTGCGGGATCATTTGCCGGCCGGGCCGCCGCATTAAATACAACCGGACAGCGCGGCGGTCTGATTGCCACCCCTTCCAGATAATCGCGCAAACGGACCGCAGCACTCTCCATCAGGGGGCAGTGCGAAGCCACACTGACTTTGAGCGGAACAAGGCGCCGTGCCCCCTGTTCCTTGAGCAGCGGGATCGCCTTTTCAAGCGCTGCGGCCTTTCCGGAAACAACCACCTGCTGCGGTGTGTTGATGTTGGCCACCCAGATATCTTCCATACCTCCGATGACCGCCTGCACACCATCCAGGTCAAGTCCCAGGACCGCGCCCATGGCTCCGGGATTCTCCTTACCGGCCTGCTCCATAAAAATCGCCCGCTGCCTGACCAGTTCCACGGCAGCATCGCGTTCCAGACATCCGGCCGCCACCAGGGCGGTATATTCCCCGAGGGAATGCCCCATGACCAGCGCCGGTTCATCCAGAGAAGCTCTCTCCAGCAGCGCCGCACTGACCGTCAGGACAGCCGGCTGGGCATTGACAGTCTGATCGAGCTCGTCGACCGGACCGGACTGCATCAACGCAAGAAGGGCCTCATCCGGACAACAGTCCGGAGGCAGGCCCTGCAACATTCCTGGAAACTGGGTGCCCTGACCCGGAAAAACCAGACAGTAAGGCATTATTCAGCTTCGGTTGTTTTGATTACCTCTTTACCTTTATAATAACCGCAGCTCGGGCATACCCTGTGGGGCAGCTTGGGCTCTTCACAGTTCGGGCAGTAGGATACAGCCGGATCACCCAAAGCGTCATGCGCCCTGCGTTTGTCCCTTCTGGAACTGGAATGTCTTCTCTTAGGTACAGCCATGTGTTCCTCCTATATTTTTTTCCGCAACTCAGCAAGTTTGGCCAGTCTCGGATCAATTTCCTTCTTGCAGCCGCAGGGACCGTTGTTCAGGTCGGCCCCGCAATTTACGCACAGCCCCTTGCATTCGTCACTGCAGACAAAACGCAGAGGCAGCGCCAGCATCACCTCGGAAAGAATATACTTCCCGAGATCGATCTCGCGGCGATAGTAGCCGATTTCCGAACTCTGCCGTTCGGCTTCCAGATCCTGCGGCATATCCGGCTCCGCCGGCAGATAGTCTGTCGCAAGCCGCAGATCTATAACATGATCCACCGCCTTAAGACAACGGCAGCAGACCGTGGCGATCCGCGACCTGACATCAGCCAGGGCATGGACTGTCTCTCCGTCCAACGTCAACGAGTAGCTCACGATTACCGGCTCAACCGCCCGGATATTCTCATCAAAGCAGGCTTCTGTCAGTGTCTCGGCTGCGAGCTCGACCTCGTCCCGGTATCCCACATCACCGATGGACTCGACCGCCACCCTTATTTCTTCAAACCGCTGGACCCGTTTCATAATATAAGCACATGCTACTATTGCATCCCAAGGCCTTTGTCAAGCCAAAGGCCGCATGCCTTCCAATCCATTCGCCGGCATCCCGGCGGGCTTTGACCGGGACCGGCCGCCAATGTGTTTTTTACTTTATCCGGACCGAATCCAATATGACATAAAAACCAACTCTTAGGGCGGATAAAAGCCGGCCGGCAGATACAATTTAACGCTTGACAAGCTTCTGCAATCATCATAGATAGGGTCCCACGTTTTCCTCGGTAGCTCAATGGTAGAGCGGGTGGCTGTTAACCACTAGGTTGGGGGTTCAAATCCCTCCCGAGGAGCCAAAAAGACGGCAAAGCCTGATCCTTCCGGGATCAGGCTTTTTTGTTATCAATCATCACGTCCCCAGAACGTCACAAACTTTGGCGACCAGGGTATTCACCGAAAAAGGTTTCTGGATAAAATTTACACCATCTTCCATGATGCCACGGTGGGCAATCACCTCGTCGGTATAGCCCGACATGTAAATCAACTTCACGGCCGGATGCATCTTGACCACCTCTTCAAACAACTGGCGGCCGTTCATTTCAGGCATGACCACATCGGTCAGCAGCAGATCCAGCGGCCCGTCATAACCATCCAGCATACCCAATGCCTCCTGACCGCTGCCGGCCGCCAGGACCCGATATCCTCTGCGCTTCAGAATGGCCAGCGCCAGGGTGCGGACCTGGTCATTGTCCTCCACCAGCAGAATGGTACCGGACCCGCCATCACTCGCGGGGACAGCCGCTTCGCCTTCCTCGTCCCGACAGGATTCCCAACTAACCGGCAGATAGACCTTGAAACTGGTCCCCTGCTGCGGCTCACTGTAAACCCAGAGATTGCCTTCATGCTGTTTGATAATCCCATAGACCGTCGCCAGACCAAGTCCGGTACCCTTGAATTTATCTTTGGTGGTGTAAAAGGGTTCAAAAATATGCTCAAGCGTCTCCGCATCCATTCCGCAGCCCGTATCACTGATCGCCAGCATCACATAGCTGCCCGGCGTGACATCATCATGCTGCGCCGCATAATTTTCATCCAGCTCCACCACTCCGGTCTCAATTGTCAGATTTCCGCCATCGGGCATGGCATCCTGGGCATTGACCGCCATGTTCATGACCACCTGCTCCAGCTGGCCGGCATCACCCCTGATCAGCGGAACGGAGGAATCAAGGTGAAAATCGATTGCGATATCTTCCCGGATTGTACGGCGCAGCAATTTCTCAAATTTAGTCAGGAGATCATTCAGATCAATGGATTTAAAATCCAGGGCTTGTTTGCGGCTGAAGGCCAGCAGCTGGCGCACCAGATCACGCGACCGCATGGCGGCATTGACGATCTCCGCCACCGGCTCCCGGCGCAGATCGGTTGTCTCCATATCTTCCAGCAGCATCTCGCCATAACCCAGGATCGGCGACAATAGATTATTGAGGTCATGGGCCACCCCGCCGGCCAGCCGCCCGATGGATTCCAGCTTCTGGGACTGGCGAAACTGTTCCTCCAAGCGCTTATTTTCCTCTTCAGCCTGCTTTTTCTCGCTGATATCGTTCACTCTTCCCTGCAGCGCGACCAACTCACCCGCTTCATCTGTAATCCAGACATTGGTCTGATACATCCACCTCATTTCACCGGTTTTCGCATGGATCAACGGAAACTCATAAAAATCAGGTCGCGAACCATCACGGATTTCCCGCCATTTCTCCGCAAAAAAATTCTCCCATCCCTCAGGCATTTGCCCCAACATAAGCTGCTGATTTTCATAGAATTCATCCGGATCATAGCCGAAGATCTCCGCCGATGACGGACTCACATATTCATAGCAGGCATCAGAAACCCTTATGCGAAAAATAACATCCCTGGCATTTTCCGTAAGCAGCCGATAGCGGCGCTCACTTTCGCGCAAGCGGTCTTCGGCCTGTTTACGATCCGAGACATCCCGCACAATGGCCTGCATATATATGTGGCCTTCAAGATTCATTTTTCTGAGTGTCACCTCCGCGCTGAAAGGTGTCCCGTCTAATTTGAGGTGCGTCCATTCAAACTTCTGCACGCCGCCCCCCAGAGCAGCCTGGAGATAGCCGAGGGCCTTGACCCTGGATTCCTGCCCATCGGGCTGCCTGGCCGGCGAAAACTCCCATGGTGAATGCCCGACAATCTCGTCTTTATTTTCACAGCCAAAAATACTGACCGTGGCATCATTGCAATCCACGAAAAGATTGTCGGACATAATAAAGATCGCATCCCCGGCCGTTTCGAAAAGGGCCCGGTAGCGTTCCTCGCCGTCCAGCAGCGCCCTCTCGAATTCCTTACGCTCGGTGATATCATGACTAAACGTCACCACCCCGGCTACGCCTCCTAGATCGTCCCGATAAGGGGAATAGGTCACAGCCATCCAGCGGGGACCGCTCGCGGCAAAATTGATTTCTATTTCATAGCTGACTTCCCGGCCGGACAGGCACTCATCAATCCGCGGACGAATCTCGTTCGCAAAAACATCCTCACCCAGAATTTCCGCCACCAAACGCCCCGGGATCTCATCTTCAGAAAAGCCGAACAGCTCGGCATAGGCAGCATTGACCGCCTGATAACGATAATCCGGTGATATAAACGACAAGGGATTGGGTGTGTTTTTAACTATATGTTCAAGCATCCCGACTTGTGCCTGGGCTTCAATCCGATACAGGGCAAAGGCCACATCGTTGGCCACTTCGCCGAACAGTTCCTGACTCTCGATTTCGTCGGCAAAACTTGCAGGAACCGATACGCAGAAAATCCCGTAAATCCGGCCGGCATATTTCAACCGGCACACAAAACCGGACCGACCGGAATACCCGCCTGCCAGAGGACAATCAGGACATTCAAGCGGTTGATTACGAACAGCCAGCACCCCTTCATGCCCCAAGGCACGCTGCATACATTCCGTAAAGCGGCCCTGCTCAAGCCGCTGCTTCAATGTGACAAAACCATCAATGCCGTCGCTGGCCGTCCGAACCACTTTGCCGGATTCATCCAGCAGCACAATCCATGCGTTATGATATCCCAGCATGGCGGTTAAAGTTTCACAGGTTTTTTCAATCAGTGTTTGCGGACTGCTTTCACTGAAAATCAACCGGTTGACGGTCCGAATCGCCAGCAAAGTTTTCTTGATATATTCTTCACGGGCAGGATTCCGCTGATCCACTTTTTCCTGCTGAAGACCTGTAGTCTTGGACTCATCTTCCATAATCCCTGCCTTTTCCGCAGATCAAAGCCACAATTCCGGCAGATAACCAGTCCACACTGGCCCTAAAGTAAATATGTTAAGCAACCATACGGTTGTCAACATACGGCAGGGGAAAGCATCGCGTACGAGACGCAACTATGACTTAAGCGTCAATCCGTTCGGCAGCATATCATCGGACGGGGCAGTCCCATTTTTATTGCGGTATTCCTTTCTCTTACATTCATCCATCTTGGGTCCCTTGCAGTACTGCTGAACAAAACCCCGGCAGGCCAATTCCTTTGACGCCTGATGCTTCCGAAAAAAACCACAGTTGGCCAACAATTCACATTCCATCTAGTTCTCCCTTTCTATTCAATTTATCAGAACAAATACCACATATTTCATTTCGGCTGTTGCGCTCGCTATGATTAATCCATATTATTCCCCGACCTCAGCCATGCGTCTCAATATTTTGGGTCCATCTTCCGAACATCATGAAAGACATGCAAAAATTAAAAATCACAGCTCAGCTGAGAATCGCCTTCAGCACCATACTAATTATACTGGCAGTTCTTCTGCTTTCCGGCTGTTCAGCCAACAAAATCGCCCTGCGGCATGTGGACGAAGATATCTGGGTTCACGACATGTACCGCAGCGCCCTCAATGCCCGCAGCCTGAGCGAGACAAGTCAGCGTTACCTCAGAAAACATGACCTGATCATGGAATGGCGCACCCGCCCCGAGCAGGTCATCCATCAACTTGATCAGCTGATCGGCCCCGAAAGCGACCGCGATATCCTCTTTATCCTGGCCGAACTGGCCTACGCCCGGGCGGAAAAATCAAACAGTTCCGCGAACCAGCTCAAGTATTACCGTTCAGCCGTTATCTACAGCTGGGCCTACCTCTTCGATCCCCGGCTCAAGGGTCAGGCCAATCCCTACAAGCACCGCTTCCGCATGGCGCACGACATCTACAATATCTCGCTGGCGGAAATGATCAAACTGGAACGTGAAATAAAAAACCCGGACGGCAGCCAAGCCGGCGTGCTGGCCTATTTCAGACAGACCTTCCCGCGCACCTATGAAATCTACAGCCAGTCCATAGAAAAGCTTAAAGAGATTATTGACAGCGATGCCACCCGTCCGCCCATGGAACTGGCCCGCGGAGTCATGCATATCAGCCATACCTCATCCGCCATGGCATGGCGGCCCGAAGAGTTTGACAGCTATGTATCCGCCTATGAATATGAGGTCCGGGGTTTTTACAACCACAGCCGCACCGACGGACTGGGAGTCCCGCTGATTCTCACCAGGACTCCGCCCCCCAAGGGGCAACGCAGCATCCGGGACGAATACCTCACCCCCCTGCAGCAGACCTATGCCGCGACCCTCGTCCTCAGGGTGAACGGTTCCATCTGCGACCGTGATCCGCAGAACATCGTCTATGATGTCTCCCTGGAGCTCTACGATCCCATGCAGCAGCATGAGGTTGATATTGCCGGTCGGCCGGTTCCACTGGAAACCGACCTTTCAACGCCCATCGCCTATGCCCTGAATATTGATCCGCCGGCCCTGGACGGACTCAAGGGACTTTTCGATGTGGCGGCCTGGAAAGACATCCAGGGCCTGTACATGCTGGAACCTTACAATCCGGACAAGATTCCGGTGGTACTGGTCCACGGACTGCGATCATCGCCCCTGACCTGGCTGCAGATCATCAATGAACTGCTGGCCGATCCCCAGCTCAGAAGCCGCTACCAGTTCTGGTTCTTTCTCTACCCCACAGGCAACAACATCGTCTATTCCGCCAGCCTGTTGCGCCAGGCCCTGACAGAGGCCCATGATGTCTTCGACCCTGAGGGACAGAACCCGCACATGCAGAACATGGTGCTGATCGGTCACAGCATGGGCGGTCTGCTGGTGAAGATGATGATCCAGGACAGCGGCACCACAATCTGGGACATGATCACCGACCAACCCATCGACCGCATAAGCCTGGCCCCTGAAGACCGCGACTTCATCGAAAAACAGGTCTTCTTCACTCCGCTTGCCTTTGTCTCCCGGGCCATCTTCATCGCCGTCCCGCACCGCGGTTCCCAGATGGCCCTGGCCCGCTCCAGCGAAATTGCCTCCAGCCTGATCACCCTGCCGGCCGACATGATCCGGCGCTCCTACAATGTCATGCGCAGCATGTTCAGCGGCCGCGAGATCACGGCCGGAATGGTCGAGGATCTGCTTGACACCGGGATCGATTCATTGAAGCCCGGCAACCGTCTTTTGATGACCATCGACGGCCTGCCCTATGCCGAAGATATCCCCTACCATTCCATCCTGGGCAACGAACTGGCCGCCGACACCCCCGGGGGAACCGATACGGTCGTCACCTATGACAGCGCCCATCTCGAGGGTGCTGTCAGCGAAAAAATTATCAAGTCCAAACACAGTGTCCAGCGCCATCCCCTGGCCATCCTGGAGATGCAGCGCATCCTGCATCTCCATCTAGATCTCTTTGATGACCGGATGAAATAACCACCGGTTTCATCTGGTTTTCCCATTATTATAATTATTACATAAAACAGATAAGGGGATCTTCCGTGGAACATGAAAAGATCGTTGCGGCCCACCTCGGCAAAAGGGAACGTTATATGACCTACATCCTCGGCTACGGTATTATTATCGGCCTTCCGGCGGTCATCGGCATATCCATGGCCCTGACTTCACGGATTGCCCTGTTCCTGTTTTTTCCGCTGCCCTTTGCCCTGATTCTTTTCATTGTCTGGGGTCTGCGGCCGGTGGGCTATCGCATAACCGACGACAAGCTCTCGGTCCTGCGGCACTGGGGACGGGTTGATGCGGCCACCGCCGATCTCACCGCCGTCCACAGCGAATTTGAACAACCGCAGGGAATGACCTTCGGCATCTTCCGTTCCGACGGAGTCTTCGGAACCTTCGGCTGGTACTGGAACAAATCCTGGGGCAGCTTCTATGTCTATGTGACCGACATCAACAAGAGCCTGGTGCTGGAATTCGCAAATCACCCGCGCATGGTTGTCTCCCCGGATGACAAGGATATCTTCATTGCCGCATTGGAATCGGCCACCGCCGCAAACGGCCGCGAGCTGAAAATCGTGTACGACCCGCTGCCGGCCCGGCACCCATCAATATAACAGCTTGATTCTAAGGTCATATTTATGCCGAATCATACCTGTAATAAAATCCATTGACACAAATAAAAGAAACCTCTATAGCTAAATTATTGGTCGGACCAATAGCCCAATATTACGATTCCGGCCAAAGGGAGAAAAAATGACCACACCGGCCAAGCTGATCAATAAACTTACCAGAAGCAGGCTGCATGAGGAAATCGTCACCATGATCCAGCACAAGATCATCCGGGGCGATATCAGACCCGGCGACAAGCTCCCCACCGAAAGGGTCCTGGCCGAAACCCTGGATGTCAACCGCTCAACCGTGCGCGAGGCCCTGCGCAAACTTGAGACCCAGGAACTGGTGGAGATCAGACACGGCGACGGGGTCTATGCCCGGGATTACCGCGACAGCGGCAACCTCGACCTGATCAAGACCATGATCTACATGGACAACCGCCTGGACGAAAAAGTACTGATGGACCTGCTGCTCTTCCGGCGCATCTTTGTGCCCGAGATGGCCGCCGTGGCGGCCCGCAACCGTACCGAGGAAGATATTCGCGCCATTGAGGAGATCATCTTCAACACTCCGGAGATCACCATCCTCGAACGTGACCTCAGACTCCATCACGCCATTGCCCGCGCCAGCAGAAACATTATCTATACCATTGTGCTGAACTTCTTCAACAAGATGTTCAGGGACTTCGGCTACCTGTACTTTGACAACCCCGATAACTGTCAGCATTCTGAGAAGTTCCATCGGGACATCTATGAGGCCATCAAGGGCGGCAACAACCGCAAGGCCCACAAGATTATGGTCGAGGTCCTGAAATATGCCGAAGATCAGATTCACAGCACCATTGAAGAGCTCAAACCTGCCATAAGGCAGGAAAAATAAACACTGCCGCAATAAGGAGGTACTCATGGCTAAATTTATTCCGGACTGGACAGAAAAGGCCCCCACCCCGGGAACCTTCCGTTCAATTTTCAAATATGGCGACCCGAACTCTTTCAAGCATCCCAGCGACAAATGGTATGAGATGATGAAAAAAGATTTCGACATGACCGACAATGATTTCAGGCAGAAGAAACTGGAAGGTCATGCAAAGGTGGTCCTGGACCGCCCCGTCAAGCTCAAGCCCGAGCAGATCGATAAGTTCAAGTCCATCGTCGGTGCCGAAAATGTCAATGACGACGACTATAACCGCGTCTACTTCTCCTACGGCAAGACCACCGAGGAGATGGAGGAACTCCGCCGGGGCGTAATCCGCGAAGTTGCCGACCTGGTCATCCATCCGCGCAGCAAAGAGGATGTGGCTGCGATCGTCAAATACTGCAACGACCAGAAGATCCCGGTGACGGTCTTTGCCGCCGGCTCTTCGGTCAACATGGGCTGCCGGCCGGCCAAGGGCGGCGTCACCCTGGTGCTCAGCACCCATATGAACAAGATCATCTCCATCAGCGAGGAAAACCAGACCTGCAAGGTGGGCCCCGGCATGTTCGGCCCGGCCTTTGAAGAGGCGTTGAACAACGCCCCGGAAAAGTTCGGCTGCAGACGCCGCTACACCTGCGGGCATTTCCCGCAGAGCTTTGAATATTCCACGGTGGGCGGCTGGATTGTAACGCTCGGTTCGGGCCAGAACTCCAGCTACTACGGCGACGCCTATGATCTGGTGGTGGCCCAGGAATATGTGACCCCGGCCGGCAACTTCAAGACCCTAGAATTCCCCGGCACCGCCACCGGCCCCAAGCTTAACGACATCATGAAGGGCAACGAAGGCACCTTCGGCGTCCTGGTGGAGGTCACCTGGAAGCTGCACCGCTACATGCCCGAAAACAACCAGTACTACAGCTTCATGTATCCCAGCTGGGAAGCCGCCGTAGCCGCATCCCGCGAGATCGTGCAGGGTGAGTTCGGCATGCCGGCCATCTACCGCATCTCCGACCCGGAAGAGACCGACCGCGGACTGAAGCTCTACGGCATGCCCGACTTTGCCGACAAGTTCCTGCAGAAAAAAGGCTTCATGCCCATGCAGCGCTGCCTGTGTCTGGGAATCTGCCAGGGCGAAAAAGATTTCGCCAAGAATGTCAAAAAGAAACTCACCCAGATTGCCAAGTCCCACGGCGCCATCAGCCTGACCGGCTATGCCGCCAAAAAATGGGAGAAGACCCGTTTCACCGAGCCCTACATGCGTGAAGACCTGGGTGACTATGGCATCATGATCGACACCCTGGAGGCCGGCGTGACCTGGGACAACCTGCACAACCTGCATAAAAACGTGCGCGAATTCATGCTCAAACGCCCCAACACCATGGCCATGACCCATGCCTCGCACTTCTATCCCCAGGGCACCAACCTGTATTTCATCTTCTTCGGCAAGTTTGACACCGTGGAGGAATTCCAGGAATACCAGCGCGGCATCATTGCCAAGATCAATGAATACGGCGGGTCCCTCAGCCACCATCACGGTGTCGGCAAAATGATCGCCCCCTGGATGGAAGACCACCTCGGCACGGAACAGATGGATGTCCTGCGGGCGCTGAAAAAACATTTCGACCCCAACAGCATCATGAATCCCGGCGGCCAGCTCGGTCTGGATCTGCCCAAAAAATAGGACCAAACAATCAGGATACCCCCCTGATTTACGGCAGGCCCCCAGGCCTGCCGTTTTTTTATCTCTCTTATTCAAATCTTAACGGTTTTGGCGTATAATAATTTTCAATGAGATGTCCAATGGGGCAAACATCTATGGCCGTGGAATCACCTTTCCACATCCCTTTTTCGCCTTTTTTCCCAGATATCAGAGGAGATTTGAATGCAGAAGAACTATATCCTGGATACCAACGTCCTGATTGAAGATCCCAACTGTATCAACCTGCTCAGAAACGGCGACGAAAACATTATCCTGATCCCCTATGCCGTGTTCATGGAACTGGAACGCCTCAAAAAACGCCCCGATCTGGGACATCTGCTGGCAGCCATAGCCGGCCTGCTGGAAGCGGACGACGCCCTGCGGGTCATCCGGATTCCCGACAAACGCTACAGCTTTGACAAGGCCAACGATAACGATATCCTTGATGACATCCGTTATGCCTTCAATGCCGGCAATCTCCTGCCGGCCGAGAATGAGACCATTGTCGTCACCAATGACCGGCTGTTTCGCGTCCGACTCAAACTTGAGGGTTTCCGCACCCAGGAATATAAATCATCCCGGCCGTTCCAGTCCGAATCGCAGATCTTCACCGGTTTCATCGAGCGGGACGGCGAAAAGGTTCCCAACTGTTTCTGGTGGGACGAGGTGGGCCAGCTATCTTTCGAGGGCCGCAACGCCACCATCGACTATGAACATGATCCCTGGGGCATCCGGCCGCGCACGCCCTATCAGAACTGCGCCATGGAGCTGATGCTATCAGAGCATATCGATATCACCACCATCCAGTCCGAGGCCGGCTTCGGCAAGACCTTCATTGCCCTGGCCTGCGCACTGAGGCTGGTGCTGCAGAAACCGCGGCAGTTCGACAAGATCTTCATCTTCAAACCGGCCGTGGAAATCGGCGAAAAACTGGGATATCTGCCGGGGGACGAAAAAGATAAGATCGCCCCCTACATGCGCGGCATCATCGACCTGGTCATCAAGCTGCACAACCGCCGCCCGGCCAATGCCCTGTTTGTGGACCCCGAGGCCGCCAGCCTGGATCTCAATCCCAAAAAGATCGAGATCGTCAGCCTCAACTTCATCCGGGGCCTGAACATCGAAAACGCCGTGGTCATCATCGACGAGGCCCAGAACCTCTCGCGCTACCAGACCCGGGCCCTGCTGACCCGCATGGGCGAAAATGTAAAATGTTTCGCCCTGGGTGACACCAATCAGGTTGACAACCCCTATCTCAATTCGCAAAACAATGGACTGAACTGGATGGTAAAAAAATTCAAGGGCCACCGCAATTACGGGCATATCGTGCTGCACGGCTCCCGTTCCCGCGGGCCCATCACGGACCTGGTCCTCAAGACCGGCCTGTAGGAGAAACAATGAAGAAACATCTGCTACTTGTCATGCTCATCGGCTTTGCGGCGATAACTGAGGTCCGCGCCGGACTGCCGCAAGACTGCCTGGACATCCCCTGGGGCACTCCCATGGAATCCATCACCGGCCTCAAGACTCAGAACTGCACCGACGACTACTGTTCGGCCGCCTGGATCGCCGCACCCGAAAATTTAATGGGAACGGTCATTGATGAGGTCTCCCTCAACTTCATTGACGAGCGTTTCTTCGAGACCGAGATTTCCGCCCGGATGGAACTGGACGAAAACGTAGAACCATCAACCGCCAGCCCCAATTTCAAGGGCCTTTACCAGAGCTGCACAGACCTCTGCGGCGACACCGCCTTTGAATATCACTCCGGCCTCGCCACAGTTAAGGTCTACAGATGGGAACACCCCGAACTCAGGATAGTGCTCACCGCCACCCCTTCCAAAAACGACATCAAACTCAGGATCCTGAACAAAGCGCTGCGCGAACAGCTCCGCAAGCAGCAAGACAACAAAGCCAGCCGGATCATCTCCGACCTCAAACGTCTGGGCACCGCGGCCTGGAATTTCATCAACAGCGGCGAACCGCTCAAAAACCCGCAAGGGGGACCCCAGCGTTGAAAAAGTTCCTCCCCGCCCAAACCAGTGGTTGTCGGCTGCGCCTAAAAGGGCTATGTCAGACAGCATGAGGGAGGATGGTTTCATGGAGATAACTGCTCTTGATCTTGTATATTTCAGCCCCACCGGCTCCACCAGGAACATCCTGCGGCAAATTGCCGTCGAACTCGGAATTGCCAATATCCGCGAATATGACCTCGCCCTGCCCGAAGTCCGCAAGCAGCAGCTGACCTTTGCTGGCAACGAGCTGGTCCTGCTGGGCATGCCGGTCTATGCCGGACGCATCCCGCCGCTCTTCCACGGTTTCAAGAACCTCAAGGGCAGTGACACGCCGGCGGTCTATGTGGCGGTCTATGGCAACCGGGCCTATGAGGATGCCCTGCGCGAATTAAAGGATACCGGTGAAGCTTCCGGTTTCAGATCCATGGCCGCGGCGGCCTTTATCGCCGAGCACTGCCTGGACAGCCGCATTGCCACGGGACGGCCCGACCGGGCTGACCTGGATCGCATGAGAGATTTTGCCCGGCAGATAAACCGGAAACTCACGGCCTGTAATGATGCAAGCACGTTCGCCCCCCTGACGGTCGGCGGCAATTTTCCCTACAAGCCCTACAAGGGTGTGCCGCTGGCACCGGCCATCACCGGCGAATGTAATCATTGCGGTCTGTGCGCCCGCGAATGCCCGGTGCAGATCATCAACCCCCGGACCTTCGAGGTGACAAATCCCAAAGCCTGCATCCTGTGCTGGCGCTGCGTCAAGAACTGCCCGGAAAACGCCCGGGGAATCCGCGGCCCCAAGAAATATATCTTCCGCCACGGCATGAACAAAATTGAAAAGATCTGCCGCGAGCGCAAGGACCCGGAAATCTTCATTCAGGACTGAGAGCCATATTTCCGGCCGCCCCTGCGGCGACCGGAAATGTACCAGACGGCTCTCTTCGCAATAATATCTTGATTTATTTGCATTTATAAATCCAGATGTTATAATTTTCATAGAAATGCACCCGGAAATAATCGCATCCCGATAAAAACTGGTTCACCATTACCGACAAAATGATTATTGCAATTGGCGAAATATTGTTTGATATCTTTCCGCAATACCGCCGCCTGGGCGGTGCACCGTTCAACTTTGCCTGGCATCTGAAAAAGGCCGGCATGCCGGTAAGGTTCATCAGCCGTGTCGGACAGGATGCGGCCGGCGATGAAATCCTTGCTACCCTGAAAGACAACGGGTTCAGCCTGCAGGACATCCAGGTTGACAGCCGGCTGCCGACCGGCAGGGTCAATGTAACAACTGATCAGGCCGGCATCCCGGATTTCAAGATTGTCAGAAATGTCGCCTATGACAACCTGCAGGCCGACACGGCTCTGCTGCAGCAGGTAAGGGGTGCCGCGATGATCTACTTCGGCACCCTGACCCAGCGCACCCCGACCGGGTTCAAGGCCGTCCAGGATATGCTGGACGCTGCCGGAGACCAGACCCGCTGCCTGTATGACATCAACCTGCGCCCCGGCTGCTACACGCGTGAGATCATCCAGACCTCGCTCCACAGAGCCCACATCCTCAAACTTAACGAGGACGAGGCCGGCGTTATCCGTGAGCTGCTCAATTTTAAAGGCAGCGAAGACAACCTGATGCGCCGGATCATCCGGGATTTCGACCTAGATCTGATCTGCCTGACCCGCGGCTCTGCCGGCAGCGACATCTTCTCTGCCCAGGGCCACTGCCGCATAAAACCGCCGCCGCTAAAGGATGTGGCCGACACGGTGGGCGCCGGGGACGCCTACACGGCCATCCTGGCGCTGGGCTATCTCAAAAAATGGCCGGCCAGCCGCATCCTAAACACGGCCAGTGATTTTGCCGCATCCATCTGCCGCATCAAGGGGGCCCTGCCCGCTGATGATGCCTTCTATGACAATCTCAGAATCATGCTGGAGGAAAATTAAATGAAGAAGCTCTACATCCAGATGTTCAGCATCCACGGACTGTTGCGTTATGAAAACATGGAACTGGGCCGCGATGCCGACACCGGCGGCCAGATCAAATATGTGATCGAGCTGGCCGAGGCGCTCAGCCGGCGGGATGATGTGGCCCGGGTGGATCTGGTGACCCGCCTGGTGGCCGACAAGACCGTTTCCCAGGACTATGCGCGTCCCATAGAAGAGATCAATGACAAGTTCCGCATCGTGCGCATCCAGTGCGGCGGACGTAAATATATCCGCAAAGAACTGCTCTGGCCGCATCTGGACGAGTTTGTGGATGCCACCATCAAATTTAATCTCTCGCAGCAGGAGATCCCGGACATCATCCACGGCCATTATGCCGATGCCGGTTATGTGGCCATGCAGCTGGCCGATTTTTTCGGGACGCCCTTTGTCTTCACCGGCCACTCGCTCGGCAGGTCCAAAAAGGCCAAACTGATGGACGAAGGCATGCAACCCCAGGACATCGACAAAAAATACCGTATCGAACACCGCATCAAGGTGGAAGAGACAATTCTCAAGGCCGCCGACATGATCGTCACCAGCACCAATCAGGAGATCGAGGAGCAGTACGGCCTCTATGACGGCGGCAAGCACCCGCATTTACGGGTTATCCCGCCAGGACTGGATATCGACAAGTTTCACCCCTACTACTATGAGCGCCTTAACGAACATGAGCAGGATGAGATGGAGATGTATGCCCGGGTCTCGGTCATCGATGAACTGGAGCGGTTTTTCAGCGTGCCGGAAAAACCGGTTATCCTGGCGCTGTGCCGGCCGGACAAACGCAAGAACATCTCCGGACTGGTCAAGGCCTACGGCGAAGACCTTGAACTGCAGGCCATGGCCAACCTGGCGGTCTTTGCCGGCATCCGCAAGGACATCAACCAGATGGAGGACAATGAGCGTGATGTGCTGACCGAGATGCTGCTGTTGCTGGACAAATATGACCTCTACGGCCGCATGGCCATTCCCAAAAAACATAACTTTGAATATGAAGTGCCCCAGCTCTACCGCATCGTGGCCGAAAAAAAAGGGGTCTTCGTGAATATCGCCTTTACCGAACCCTTCGGTCTGACCCTGCTGGAGGCCTCGGCCTGCGGCCTGCCGATCCTCGCCACCAATGACGGCGGTCCGCGCGATATCATGGCCAACTGCCAGAACGGAATCCTGGTGGACCCCGGCGACACCGCCGCAATCCGCAAAAACCTCAAGCACCTGATCACCAATTCCCAGGAATGGAAAACCTTTTCGCAGAACGGCATCGTCAATGTCCGTAAACATTACACCTGGGAGGCCCATGTAGAACGTTACTGCGAACAGCTGTCACAGCTCATGACAGAGGCTTCCCATGAAAGTTTCACGCCGGCCCAGCCCTCGGATGTCATCGGCAGGCGGCTCTTCAAACTGCAGCGTTTCCTGATAACCGACATCGACAACACCCTGACCGGTCCGGACAACCCGGATCTGGAGCAGCTCGTTGCCGATCTAGAAGAAAACCGTGAATCCATCGGCTTCGGGGTGGCCACCGGTCGAACCGTTGAGTCGGCCCTGGAACATCTTGAAAAATATTCGATCCCCCATCCCGACATCATCATCTCATCGGTGGGCACTGAGATCTACTATGGCCCGGAACTGATCTACGCCCGCGGCTGGGATGCCCATATCTCGCGCCACTGGAACCGTGAACGCATCCAGGAGCTGCTTCAAGACTTTGACTTCCTCGAATACCAGGAGGCTGCAACCCAACGCAAATTCAAGGTCAGTTATGACATGGACCCGGCCAAGGACCGCCTGGCCATGATCCACTACCGTCTGCTGGAAAACAACTGCCGCTACAACCTGATATATTCCCACAACAAGCACCTGGACATCGTCCCCTACCGTGCATCCAAGGGCAAGGCCATCCGCTATGTCAGCTATAAATGGGGCATCTCGCCGGAAAACATCCTTGTCAGCGGCGACTCCGGCAACGATGAGGAAATGCTCAAAGGACGCCCCATGGCGGTTGTGGTGGGGAATTACAGCCCCGAACTGGAAAAGCTCAAGGGCAACCGCAACATCTATTTTGCCGGCCGCAAATATGCGGGCGGCATCCTGGAGGGCTTTGAACACTACAGTTTCATAACCGGCGGCAGCAACATCTCCGCCCCAGAGGAGCATGAAGCCGTATGAAAACCATGAACATCATTCCGGCCGAAGCCGGACGGGACTTCAAGGAGTTTATCGCCTACCTCATCGCCAACCGCCATGATCGCATCTTCCTGCGCAACGATATCATCCTGGCCTACAAGAAGCACCATGCCATGCGCCCCGCCAACGGCCGCCAATGGCACGAGGAACCAGCCTATCGTTTCCTGATGAAGATCCAGGAACTTTTCATCCAGGATGAACACATCGCCTTGATGCACCGCCATGCCATCGCGCGCTACCGGTTTTTCCTGCTGCGGCGCGACGGCGAAATTGTGGAAGAACTTGATGCCGGGGCCTACCTCGACCTCAAAGATCACTTCATTATCCGGGAAAAACCGCTCAAGACCCACCTGAAGATCGACATGCAGCCCTTCTATGACTACTACCCTTCAATCCGCGACACAAAAGCCATCGGGCACGGCGTGCGTTTCCTGAACCGCTACCTCTGCAGCCGCAATTTCCAGGACCCGGACGCCTGGAACGCCAAACTTTTCGAATTCATCAAACTGCACAAATATAATGACCGCCAGCTGCTGGTTAACGGCAGTCAGATCAGCGATCACAACTCCTTCCTGGAGGCCTTGGCAAACATGATCGACCGGATCAGGGAGATCGACCCCGACCAGGACCACAGCGAAATCGCCGGTATCATGGCCGGCGCCGGGTTCGAGCCCGGCTGGGGCAATACCGCCGGCAGGACCCTTGAAACCATGGAAATGCTGCTGGACTTCACCAACGAGCCCACCAACACCAAACTGGAAAACTTCATCTCGCGCATTCCCATGCCGCTGATTTCCAGGATCGCCATCATCTCGCCCCATGGCTGGTTCGCCCAGGAAAATGTGCTGGGCCGGCCGGACACTGGCGGCCAGGTGATCTACATCCTGGACCAGGTGCGCGCCCTGGAACGCCATCTGCAGCAGGAAATCGCGCTCACCGGACTCAATGTGAAACCGCAGATCATCGTGCTTACGCGCCAAATCCCGGACAGCGCCGGCACCACCTGCGGGATCAGGAAGGAACAGATCTTCGGCACCGATAACGGCTGGATCCTGCGGGTGCCGTTCCGCGACCGCGACGGTCATCCCGTCGAGCACTGGATCTCACGTTTTCATGTCTGGCCCTTCCTGGAGACATTTGCCGAGGATGCCGCCATTGAACTGCTCAGTGAATTCGGCAAACGCCCGGATCTGATCATCGGCAATTATTCCGACGGCAACCTGGTGGCCACCCTGCTCTCCGACAAGCTTAATGTGATCCAGTGCACCATCGCCCACGCCCTGGAAAAAACCAAATATCTCTTTTCGGACCTCTACTGGAAAGATCTCGAGGCGGATTATAATTTCAGCCTGCAGTTCGCCGCGGACCTGCTGTCCATGAACAAGTCGGATTTCATCATCGCCAGCACCCATCAGGAGATCATCGGCACCGAGGACACCATGGGACAGTATGAGTCCTACCAGCACTTTTCCCTGCCGGGACTGTTCCAGATCACCGGCGGCATCAATCTCTATGCCCCCAAGTTCAATGTGATACCGCCCGGGGTGGACGAGGAGATCTATTTTCCCTTCCACCAGCAGGAAAAACGCATCCGCAACCAGAGCGCCGCCTGGGAGAACCGGATCTTTACTGACCAGAATCCGGATATCTTCGGTGACCTTGCAGATCCTGCCAAGCGTCCCATCTTCACCATGGCCCGCTTTGACCGTATCAAAAACATCACCGGCCTGATCGAGGCCTTCGGCGGCAGTGAAAAACTCCGGCAGCAGTGCAACCTGATCTTTGCCGCAGGCACCACCCACCTGGAAGACTCCAAGGATGCCGAGGAAAGGGCCGAGATCGAAAAGGCCTATCGCCTGATCGAAGAATATGATCTGCACGGCAGCATCCGCTGGCTGCCCAGCATCAACAAGCTGGACACCGGGGAGGTCTACCGCCTGATCGCCGACCGCCGGGGCATCTTTGTCCAGCCGGCCCTGTTCGAGGCCTTCGGCCTCACGATCCTGGAGGCCATGCTGTCCGGACTGCCCACCTTCGGTCCGCGTTTCGGCGGCCCGCTGGAGATCATCGAGGACGGCATCAGCGGCTTTCTGCTCAACACCAGCAAACCCGTCATGATCGCCGAACGGCTGGAAGACTTCATGGCAGAAGTTGAGAACAATGCAGATTACTGGGACAAGATCTCGGCCGCCGGCGTCAAACGGGTACAGGAGTTCTTCACCTGGAAACTCTACAGCCAGAACCTTGTACGGCTCACCAAGCTCTACGGTTTCTGGCGTTTTGCCTTCACCGGCAATCCCAAGACAAAGATGGACCGTTACTGCGACCTGATCTACAATTTTCTGTTCAAGGAGCGGGCCGAACGTCTCGGATAATCAGGCCAGCGCAAACAGTCGACCATAGGTTTTGCAGTTATCATTGATGCCGGACAGGCGCAGGGCATGCCACATGGCGGCCTGGTTACTGGTAATCACCGGCTTTTTGATCAGCTCCTCCAGATGGGGGATTATTCCCACGGCCCGAAGTCCGGTACAGCTGATAAAGACCGCCTCGGCATCCGGGGTGTCAACGATCCGGGCCGCCTCGATGATCGATCGGGGCGCAACCCGGGCGATC
>CAYWBU010000019.1:19638-22433 GCA_964456565.1 uncultured Bacteriovoracaceae bacterium
AGTGCCGTTGATTGCCGCCGGATAGGGCGTCAGCATGGCGATCCGCCTGACATCCAGAGCCCGGATGGCGGCAATCACCCCATCCATAACGGTCAGCTGGACGGTGGCATGGGGCAGGCCTCTGGACATCTCTTTTTTGAGCAGATCGCTCCCGATCAGGACGCTGCCGGCAGTACAGGCAAAGGTTGCCGAATTGAGACCTTCTCCGGGCAGCAACAGCCCGGCAGACTTGCGCACCCCGGTTTTCAGATTGCGCAGGGTCCGCCGGGTGATCCTGTCGGGCATATCGATACGGCTGAAAAAGATACCCACGCCATGGGGTGCCATCTTCAGCATATCCTCTTCGGTGGTCTGGTCCGTTGCCAGGATCAGAAAACCGAGGCGCGCCCGCGAGTAGCGCCCCTCGTCATAGATCACCTCACCGATGCACTCGGTGCCCATAACGGATCAGTCCTCCAGGGCATATGACCCGTCTTCGCGATGGACCTCCTGTCCGGAAAGAGGCGGATTGAACACGCACACCAGCCGCATATCCTCACCATAGGCCCTCAGATAATGTTCATCATTTTCATTGAGGGCATACATGGTGCCGGGCTCGATCCCGTAGACCTTGCCGTCCTTGAGCGTCTCAATCTCGCCTTCGCCCTCCACACAGTAGACGGCCTCCAGATGATTCTTGTACCAGATGTGGGTCTCGGTGTTGGCATGGATGACGGTTTCATGAAACGAGAAACCCATGCCGTCCTTTTTGAGCAGCATCCTGCGGCTGACCCAGTTGCCGTTGGGAGCCTGAACTTCGCAGTCAGTGCCCCTGATTTCATCAATTGTTCGTACAATCACTTGCGGGATCTCCTTTCAGGGCGGCCACGCGCTGTTCCAGCACCACACCCACGGCCTCTTCAATTATGGCAAGTCCTTTCTTGAGGGCCTCTTCATCGATGATCAGCGGCGGCAGAAACTTCAGCACATCATCATCGGCCCCGGCCAGTTCGATGATCAGACCGCGCTCAAAGGCCGCTGATGAAACTTCACTGCAGAACCCGCGATAGGGGATGTGCAGTCCGTAGATCAGACCGCGACCGCGCACGCTGGCATCCAGATCGGGATATTTGGACATGATGGCTTCCAGCCCGTTCTTCAGGATCTCTTCCTTATAGAAAACCGATTCCGAAAGATTTTCATTATCCCAGTAGGAAAGCAACTCGGCCGAGGCCACAAAGGCCAGGTTGTTGCCCCGGAAGGTTCCGGTGTGTTCACCCGGCTTCCACTGGTCAAGTTCCGGTTTCATCAGCACCAGTGACAACGGCAGGCCGCCGCCAATGGACTTGGAAAGGGTGATGATGTCTGGATAGATCCCGGCATCCTCAAAGCTGAAGAAGCGTCCCGTGCGGCCGTTACCCACCTGGATATCGTCAACAATCAGCAGGATGTCGAACTCACGGCAGATCTGTTCAACCGCCTTGAGCCACTTCACGCTGGCCACATTCACCCCGCCTTCGGCCTGGATGGTCTCCAGGATAATGGCCGACGGCAGATCCACTCCGCTGCTATTGTCCATCAGAAACTTGCGCAGGTATTCGGCCGTATCCACATCCTCGCCGAAATAGCCGTCAAAGGGCATGAAGGTCACGTTGGTGCGGTTGATAAAGGCCTCGTCACGGTAAAAGGAATTACCGGTAATCGACATGGAACCCATTGTCAGCCCATGAAAACCGTTGGTGAAAGAGATCACATTGGATCGGCCCTTGACCATCCGGGCCAGTTTCAATGCGGTTTCCACCGCATTGGTGCCGGTGGGTCCGGCAAACTGGATCTTATACTCCATGCGGCGCGGCTGCAGGATGGTCGACTCAAATTTTTCCAGGAAGCGTTTCTTGGCGCTGGTGGCCATATCCAGGCCATGCATAATTCCGTCATGCTGGAGATAGCTGATCAAGGCTTCCTTGACCATTTCATTGTTATGGCCGTAATTAAGGGTTCCGGCCCCAGCAAAGAAATCCAGAAACTCGTTATCCTGCTCATCGTAGAGATTATAGCCCTTGGCCTTGTCAAATATCACCGGGAAGTGCCTGACATATCCGCGCACCTCTGATTCCAGGTTCTCAAAAACTCTCATATTTCCTCCTTATTTTACCATTAGCCCCGGTCAACCTCGAACGGCCCGATCCTGAAAAGATTTTCAGATTCATGGGCCGTCCCGCCGAACAACTCGGCGGTGAAATATTCCGATTCTTCCAGATGGGCGTCCAGCCCTTTTGCCAGTCCGGCAAAAAGCCTCCTCGAGGCGGTATTTGACGGGGTTATGGTGGTCTCCAGGAAACTGACGTCCCGGAGTTCGTCACGTACTAAAAGCTCCATCAGCATCTTCCGGCCGAGGCCCTGGCCCCGCATCCGGCTGTCCACGGCGACCTGCCAGACAAAAACCGTATCCGGACGCTGCGGATGAATGTAGGCCGAAATATAACCGACAGCCTCGCCGGCGGCCTCGGCCATGACACAGGTGGCGCCGAAATGATCGGCCAACAGGATATAATGGTAGACCGAATTAAGATCCAAAGGCTTGCAACGCTCTACAAGCCGATAGAGGCAGAAGCCGTCCTTGGCTGTTGCTTTTCTATAACTGATTGTTTTATTTATATTTTTTACTTCTTTGCTCATGATAATATACTCCCGCTGTTATTATGCGCCTCTTTATCTCCAGGAAGATTGGTTAGCTTGTATATTCCAATTAAGATTCGGGTTCTTCAATTCAGCTGTTTAAAACTGAAAGAAACAACCTGAAAACAATCCAAGAC
>CAYWBU010000020.1:0-14794 GCA_964456565.1 uncultured Bacteriovoracaceae bacterium
TTTGTACCCCTGGGGGGCGCAAAGAAGGAGGGCAAGGCCAGGAAGGAACGCCCGATTGTGCCGCATGTGGCCCGCGAAATTGCGAGGTGGACGCTCTTAGAGCGCTCCGGTCTGGAATTTGCCCAGCTTACCGGAGATTTCAACCCCATCCACTGGATCAGCCCCTATGCCAGGCTGTCGGGTTTTGAAAACAAGATCCTGCACGGTTTTGCCATGGGGGCCAGGAGTGCCGAAGCCATTATCAAAAATCTCCTGGACGGAGATCCGGTCCGGCTCAAAACCTTTGAGGTGCGGTTCTTAAAGCCGGTAGTACTGCCGGGAACCATGCGGTTGTACGTGGACGATAAGGGAGCATTTTTTGTGGGGGCGGCCCCCGGCGGGCATGCCAACCTGACCGGTACCTATAATCAGTAAAGGAGGCTGTAATGGGAGATTATCTGTTGGAACTCAGCGCCAATCCCAGGGCGCGCAAGGTCATCAAAAAACTGGGGCTGCCGATCACGCTGCCGCAGAAGCTGAACCGGACCCAGGCACCCTGGGAGGAACGGCCGCTCAAGGATGCAATGGTGTTGGTCTGGCATAACGATGCCGCCGAAATGGTGGATCCGCTGGCCGCTATCCTGCCGGCAGCCGGAGCCAATGTGTTTCTGGCGGGCAGTGCAAAACAGCTCAAGGCCTATGAAAAAAATGGCGAAAAATTTGGAAGGATTCCGCAGGCGGCGGCCGACAATGCCGGTACGCCCTATGCCATGATCCTGGACGGCACCGGCATAAAATCTCCGGGAGAGCTTTTCGGGCTCTACGAATTTTTCCACAACAATGTCAAAAAAATCAGCGCCAGCGGCCGCACCATTATTCTGAGCCGTCCGCCCGAACAGCTGAAAAGTCCCGCTGCGGCTGCGGCCGCCCGTGCCATGGAAGGGTTCAACCGCGCCATGGCGCGGGAGATCGGCAAGAAGGGCATCACGGCCCAACTGGTGCTGGTGGACAGGGGCGCGGAAGACCGTCTGGAGGCCTGTCTGCGTTTTCTGCTGTCGGCGCGCTCGGCCTACATCAATGCCCAGAACATCCATCTGTCCAAGGCGGTCGGTCTGCCCAAGGAGAACCCTTATGAAAGACCCTTGAGCGGCAAGACCGCTCTGGTAACGGGGGCAGCCCGCGGGATCGGCGCCGCCATTGCCAGGTCGCTGGCCCGTGAAGGGGCCCATGTCATCTGCATGGACCTTGAAAATGCCAGTGATCCGGTCAGCCGGCTGGCCGGATCTATCGGCGGGACCGTCCTGCTGGCCGACATCACCAGCGAGGAGGCCCCGGATATCCTGATAAAACTGCTGGACGAAAAATTTGGCGGCCGCATCGACATCATCATCCACAATGCCGGCATCACCCGCGACAAGATGCTGACCAACATGAAGCCCGAACAGTGGAACATGGCGCTTAATGTAAACCTCATCAGCCTCATGCGTCTGAACGAGGCCCTGCTGCCGCGCCTGAACGAAAATGGCCGCATTGTGTGCCTGTCATCCATGGTGGGCATTTCCGGCAACCTCGGCCAGACCAACTATTGTGCCTCCAAGGCCGGTCTGATCGGCTATGTCAAGGGCATGGCAGCGGAATGTGCCCGCAAGAATATCGCCATTAACGCCGTGGCGCCGGGCTTTATCGAAACCCGCATGACCGCGGCCATTCCGGTGGTAAACCGGGAATTCGGCCGGCGGTTGTGCAATCTGGCCCAGGGCGGTTTGCCCGAGGATATCGCCGAGACCGTCACCTTCCTGGCCAGTCCGGGAGCGGCCGGCCTGAGCGGCGAGGTCATAAGGATCTGCGGTGGTAATTATTTCGGGGCCTGATCCCGAAGCTGTCATGAACTGATTTTAAGGAGGTCATATGGATAAGCATAACAAGGCCGTGATTGTGGGCGGGGTCCGCTCGCCGTTTCTGAAGGCCTTCGGAGATTTTACGCGTATGGACACCATTACCCTGGGCCGCAGTGTGGTAAGCGCCCTGCTGGAAAGATATGCGCTTGATAAAAACGAAGTGGACTCTATCTGCTGGGGCGGCGTGATTCTGCCCAGCCAGACCGTCAATGTCGGGCGCGAGATCGTGCTGGATCTGGGCATGCCCGCGGCCGAGTCATCGACCGTGACACGGGCCTGTACCTCGGGGCTGCGTGCCATTGTTGATGCGGTCTGCCAGGTGGAACGCGGCGAAGCTGAGGTGGTGATTGCCGGCGGATCGGATTCCACCAGCAACGCCGAGGTGACCCTGCCGCCGACATTTGTACACAAGGCCGCCCCTGTGGTCCTGAGCGGCAGATCCGGGCCCTTGGATTATCTGGAGCTGCTCAAACGTCTGGATGGACGCGATCTCATGCCCCGGCGGCCGGCCATCAAAGAGCGCACCACCGGCGAACTCATGGGTGAATCGGCTGAAAAGATGGGGGTGCGTAACGCCATCAGCCGGCAGGCCATGGACAGGTTTGCGGTCCAGTCGCATCAGCGGGCCGCCGCGGCCTGGGAGTCGGGACGCTTTGACGATGAGGTGGTGCCCATAACCACGGTGGACGGCCGGGTCGTGCGGCGTGATAATATTGTGCGGGGCGAAACCTCTCTGGATAAGATGGCCAAGCTCAAGCCGGTGTTTACGCGGGGTGGTCAGCTGACGGCCGGAAATTCCAGTCCGCTGACCGATGGCGCTGCGGCCTGCCTGGTGATGAATGCAGAGAAGGCCAAGGCCCTGGGCTACAAACCGCTGGCTGCTTTTCGGGGCTGGTCTTTTGATGCCGTGGATCCCTCCGAACAGATGCTGATGGGCCCGGCGATCTCCATGCCCAAGGCCTTGATGCGGGCCGGTATGACCTATAAGGATATCGACGTGGTTGATATCCACGAGGCCTTTGCCGCCCAGGTCCTGAGCGTGCTGCGGATGCTGGGCAGCGAAGATTTTGTGCGGCATAACCTCGGCCGCTGGGGCATTGAAAAGGCCGTGGCCGCAATTGATCCTCAGACGATCAACCTGCATGGCGGGTCGATCGCCATCGGTCATCCCTTTGGTGCCACCGGGGCGCGGATGGTGATCACCATGGCCAACGAGCTGGCCAACAACGGCAAAGCGACTGCCTGGCTGGGGATCTGCGGTGCGGGCGGAGTTTCGGCCGGGGCGGTCATGGAGGCCGTCTAGTTCTGTACCCCGCTGAATTGATATGTTTTTTTGAGGTAAAAAAGGAGGTTGCAATGGAATACCGATCGGACACCCTTTGCGGGTTGTTTCATAATCAGGCGCTGAGGTTCGGTCCCCGGCATGCCTTTTTGACAGGGCGCTACAATGCCGACGGCAGCCCGGCCGAAAAAATTCGTTCCATGAGTTGGGAGGAGGCCCGCGGCGAGGTTCTGGGCCTGGCCCGCGGACTGATGGCCCTGGGCGTTAAAAAGGGTGATCGCATCGTGATGTATGCCGAAAGCCGGCCACGCTGGGTGATCGCCGATCAGGCCATTCAGGCCTGCGGAGCGGTGGGCGTTCCGGTGTATCCGACCGTGAGCCTTGATGAACTGGCCTACATGGTGGAGAACTCGGGCGCCAGGGTGGTGATTGCCTCTACCGCGGAAAAGGCGCATGCCTTGAAAAAGGCCGGAATAGACGGCCTGCTGGCGGTCATCACCATGGGGCCGGCTGACGCAGCGGATGCCCGCAGTTTTGATGAAATCGCGGAGCTGGGCCGGCAGGTGGATTTTGCCGAACTTGACCGCCGACTGCAGGCGGTCGAACCCGAAGATATCTGTTCCATAATCTATACGTCCGGGACCACCGGGCGGCCCAAGGGCGTGGTGCTGACCCAGGCAAACTGGGTGGCCAACATGCTGCAGGTGGGCAATGCCGACATCTTCAGGCGCCAGAACGAACTGGAGCTTCATCTGAAAGCCATGGTGCACCTGCCGCTGTGTCATGTCTACGGCCGTACCGGCGATTATCATGTGGTGGGGCTGTATTTCGGCGGTGAATTGGCCTTTGCCGAAAGTTTCAGCTCACTGGCCGATGATATCCGCGAAATCAGGCCCAACGTGATCACCTCGATCCCGCGCTTTTATGAAAAGGTCTATGATATCGTCAACTCCTCGGTGGCGCGGTCATCGAAGATGCAGCGGCTGCTGTTTCGCTGGGCCATGACCAGCGGCGGCTATCTGGTGGACAGCATGGCCACGGGGCGGCGCATGAATCCCCTCAAACTGGGTTCCTTTGCCCTGGCCAACATGCTGGTCTTCGACCGCCTCAAGCAGATGCTGGGAATGGACCGGGTGGTCTTTGCCATCTCGGGCGGCGGCAAACTTTCGCGGGATGTGTGCACCTTTTTCCGGGCGACCTCCATGCAGCTCAACGAGGGTTACGGCCTGACCGAGACCGCCCCGGTGATCAATTTCAATGAACCGGAGCTCATCATCCCCAAGGACTATGGACCGCTGCGGCAGTGGCTGCATGAGCGCTTGATGAATATGACCGTGGATCTGATGGTCACGCGGCTGGCGCAGGGCAAGTCACCCTACCGCAATCCCATTTCGCTTGCGCGTCTGGGACTGTGCTACTACAGCGTAATCCACAAGATGCGCGTCAAACCGGGATTTGTGGGACGCCCGGTGGTCTGGACCGAAGAGAAACTGGCCGACGACGGTGAGGTCCTGGTGCGCGGACCCCAGGTCTTCAGAACCTACTGGAACATGCCCGAGGCCACGGCCGAAGTCTTTACCCCCGACGGCTGGTTTAAAACCGGGGATATCGGCCGTTATGACGGCGAAAATTTCCTGGAGATCACGGACCGCAAAAAGGAGCTGTTCGTGACCTCGGGCGGCAAAAATATCGCCCCGCATCCGATCGAGGTGGCCCTGGTGACCCGGCCCTTCATCGATCAGGTTTGTCTGGTGGGTGACGGCTGTAAATATATCAATGCCCTGATTGTGCCGGATTTCGAGACCATCCGGCGCCATCTGCGGCAGAAAGGGCAAAACCATGATGGGCCGGATGGTCTGGCCGAGAGTCCGGTCGTGCGCGAACTGATTCAGAAACAGGTGGATACGGTCAATGCCGCCCTGGCGCGCTATGAACAGATCAAATATTTTGCGGTCCTGAAGGAGCCCTTCAGTGAGGAAACCGGCGAACTGACTCCCAGCCTCAAGATGAAACGCCGGGTGATCACGGAAAAATATAAGGATGTGATTGCCGGGATGTACTAATTTCCCAAATACTGGGTTATAGGTTTTCCTGCAGGTATCTGACCGCGTTGTCAAAAAAGGCCATGCCCTCACCCTTTTCGGGCAGGATTTCCATCCTGGTCCAGCGGGGGTGGTTGGTGGGATGGGTGAATGCCTCGGGGTGCGGCATCAGGCCGAAGATGCGGCCGCTGGGATCGCAGATACCGGCGATGGCATTCACGCTGCCGTTGGGATTCTGCGGGTAAGCCATGGTGGGCTTGCCGTCTTCGTCGGCATAGTAGAGGGCGGCCAGGTTGTTGTCCATGATCTCACTGAGGGTTTCTTCGGAATCGCAGATAAATTTGCCTTCGCCATGGCGCACCGGGACATAGACCTCATCCAGTCCGCGGGTGAAGATGCAGGGGCTCTTCGCATTGACCGTAAGCCTTACCCAGCGGTCTTCAAACTTGGCCGAGTCGTTGAAGCTCAGGGACACCCGGCGTTTGCCCATGGGGTTGCCCGGCAGCAGACCGGTCTTGACCTGGGCCTGGAAACCGTTGCAGATGCCCAGGATGGCGCCGCCGCGCTCGATGAAGGTCAGGATCTCGTCAAAGATGGTTCGCTGGCTG
The DNA here is from genome assembly GCA_964456565.1 of uncultured Bacteriovoracaceae bacterium. Lineage (GTDB taxonomy): Bacteria > Desulfobacterota > Desulfomonilia > UBA1062 > UBA1062 > CAYWBU01. The sequence continues at coordinate 5,810 of CAYWBU010000020.1, forward strand.
CCGGCAACTTTGGCATGTTTCAATCTGATGGCGTCCACCTGGGCCGAGCCGAGATCGTCGCCGTCCAGGAAACCGCCCGGCAGATTCAGGAAATCATAGTCCGGGATGGCGATCCTGCCGCTGACAATATCGCTCATGTGGACAATGGTGGCCTGGGCCCCGGCCAGTTTGCAGGCATGGGCCATTTCAATCTCGCAGTTGGTTCCGTAACCGGTGATAACCAAGGCTTTTATCTGTTTCATCTTAGAAATCCATGGTGGCCTGCCAGGCCTGTTTGAGTTCGTTGATATCGGCGCTGATGAGAGGGGTGCCACCGTCATTGATATCCAGGACTCCTTGGGCGGTGACCTGCCCGATTTTCTGGACATCAGTGCCGAAGATGTTTTCGATACGGGCGGCGTTTTCGGGCCGGACCGTGATGATGATGCGGCTCTGGGTCTCGGAATAAAGTTTTTCGGTTGAATTCAGACCGTCGGCCGCGAGGTCTTTAAGATCGGCGCAGATTCCCAGGCCGCCGGCAAAGGCCTTTTCGGCCAGGGCCACGGCCAGTCCGCCGTCGGAGATGTCGTGGGCCGAAGCCACCAGACGGTCCTGCATGGCGCTGTGCAGTTTTTTGTAGCGATCAAAGGCGCTGGCCGGGTCAACCTGAGGAACAGAGGCCCCCAGTTCGCCGTAGCTGGCGAAAAATTCTGAGGCGCCCAGCTCTTTCCTGGTTGCGCCCAGGACATAAACAAGGTCGCCGACATTTTTTACATCCATGGTAACGGCCCTGGATACATCCTCGATCTTGCCGATGACCGAAATCAGGATGGACGGCGGGATGGAGATCTTGCCGTCGGGCCCGATATAATCATTCTTCATGCTGTCCTTGCCGGAGATCAGCGGACATCTGTAAATCTTGGTGCAGTCATAGAGGGCCTTGTTGGCGCGCACCAGTTGGGCCAGTTTGTACTGACCGTCAGGATTGCGTTCGCTCTCCACCGGATCGCACCAGCAGAAGTTGTCCAGGCAGGCCCAGTGTTCGGGGTCGCCGCCGGTGCAGACATAGTTTCTGAGGGCCTCATCCAGGGATGCGGCCGTCATGTGGTAGGTGTCGATATCCGAATAGCGCGGCAGGATGCCGTTGGAAACCACGACTCCGGCATTGCTGTCGAGATCGGGCCTGACCACGCCGGCATCCGACGGGCCATCATTGGTGATGCCGGTCAGCGGTTTGACGACCGAGCCGCCCTGGACCTCATGGTCATACTGGCGCACCACATATTCTTTGGAACAGATGTTGAGACGGCCGAGCATCTCCGCCAGTTTGGCGTTCTGGTCGGCCGGGACCGGAGTTTCCGGGTCCTGCAGCACAGGGGGTTCCCACTTGGCCTTGAGCTGCATGGCGGGCAGACCCTTATGCATGAATTCGAGATCAAGGTAGGCCACGGTCTCATCTTCGTAGGTGGCGTGCAGATAGCCCGAATCGGTAAAGGTGCCGATCACCGTGGCCTCCACATCCATCTGGGCGGCCAGCTCCATGAAGGCCGCTATGTCCTCAGACGGGACGGCCAGCGACATGCGCTCCTGGGCCTCGGATACAAGGATTTCCCAGGGCTGTAGCCCCTGGTATTTAAGGGGCGGTTTGTCCAACTCGATCCTGCAGCCGCCTGAGAGTTCGGCCATTTCGCCGACCGAGGACGACAGCCCGCCGGCACCGTTATCGGTAATGGCGCGGTAAAGCCCCTTGTCGCGGGCGCGGGTCAGGAAATCAAACATCTTTTTCTGGGTGATGGGATCGCCGATCTGGACCGCTGAAACCGGAGACTCTTCGTGCAGTTCCTCGGATGAGAAGGTTGCGCCGTGGATACCGTCCTTGCCGATGCGGCCGCCGGTCATGACGATCAGGTCACCGGGAAGGATCTCCTTGGTTTCGGACGGGATATTGTTGATGTTTCGGGGGATGATGCCGGCGGTACCGCAGTAGACCAGGGGTTTGCCTAGGAACCGGTTGTCAAAGACCAGGCTGCCGTTGACGGTCGGGATACCGCTCTTGTTGCCGCCGTGTTCGACGCCTTCGCGCACGCCCTCGAAAATCCGGCGCGGATGCAGGATCTTGGGCGGCAGCTCCTCGCTGTAGAAGGGATCTGCAAAACAGAAGACATCGGTATTAAATATCAGCTTGGCGCCGAGTCCGGTGCCGAAGGGATCGCGATTGACGCCCACGATGCCGGTCAGGGCCCCGCCGTAGGGATCCAGGGCCGAAGGCGAATTGTGGGTTTCGACCTTGAAGACGATGTTGTTTTTCTCGTCGAAACGGATGATGCCGGCATTGTCAGTGAAGACACTGACGCAGATATCATCGTCGCCGGCCTCGGAGCGCAGCTCCTTGGTGGCACGCTGGATGAAGCTCTTATAAAGCGATTTGATCTCCTCGACCTTCCCGTTTTCCTCGTAGGCGATGGTGGCGGAGAAGATCTTGTGCTTGCAGTGCTCGGACCAGGTCTGGGCCAGGACTTCAAGCTCTACATCGGTCAGGCTGTCATCCAGGCCGATTTCGCGGCGTTTTCTGATAACCTCGGCATCATTGATGTAGGCCTGGATGACCTTCATCTCGGCCAGGGACAGGGCCAGGGTTTTCTGCTGGGACATCCTCACCAGATCTTCGTCGGCGATATCCAGCCCGACTTTTTCCACCCTGGGATTATGTTCACCCACAACCTTGGGGATGTAGGGCGTTATACCTTGCATTTCGGCGGAATCCAGGACGCGGTAGTGTTGGATCAGCTCGTTGGCCAGGCATTCTCCGGCAATTTTTTCGGCCGTGGCACGGTCAATATCGGCCTTGATGGCATAACCCATGGCCGAATAAACCCGTATCTCGCTTCCGGCGATCAGACCGAGGGCATAGGAAGCGCTGTGGCCGACATTATCGGTAACACCCGGCCGGAAACCCACCTCGATATAATAGTCGAAATCATCTGCGATCGAAGAGTCAATTCTCATCTGCTGGATGACCGGATCACAGAAGGCCTCTTCGGCCCATGTACAGGCGAGCTCTTCGCTGTCAACATTATAGACGTCAAAACATTTGACGTGAGAGATGTTCAGCGGAAAGGCATGCAGGATCTGTTTTTTTACACGTTCACCGCGGGCATCGAACAGGTGCCCTTTCAGTCCAACTTCGACCCTATGGGCCATATCTTAAGCCCTTCCCGATGCGTAGCTTGGACCTTCTTCAGTTTCGCGTTTTGATTTGCATTTTACGCAGAGCGTTGCAAACGGCATGGCCTTGAGTCGTCCCATGGGGATGTTCTCTCCGCAGTCTTCGCAGATACCGTATTCACCCTCTTCAATCAGTTCAAGGGCGGCATCTATCTGCGACAGCTTTTCTTTTTCCCGGTTTGAGAGCATCAGATTGAATTCCCGGGACTGTTCCAGGTCGGCATCGTCAAAGATGTCGCCGATTTCCCGCTCTTCAGCCAGACCGCTGGTTTTAAAACGGTCTTCCAGTCCGGACATGATCTGCTTCTTCGTGTCGAGAAGCATCTCTTTGATCTCCAGAAGTTCTTCTCTCCTCAGCATGCTTTCCTCCGCATAGTCTTCAAGAGATGCGTAGTTATACCGATAAAATTCAGAATGTCAACATATAATATCGGCAGTAAATGTCAGGGCCTACAGCATAATTTGCAGCAATTCTGAAAATTATGACCGAATTGTCCCGAAAATTTCACATTTCACCAGGCTTTCGGCCGCTGCTCTTTCCTGCTCGGCCGGGATGACAATGAAACGGTTGCCGGCGGCCATGGAAGACAGAATGCCCGAGCCCTGTTCGCCGGTGTCCTTGACGCACAGGCCACTGTTGTCGGCGCTCAAAATGCCCCTTATATAATTGGTGCGTCCGCTTTTTTTGACGATATCATGTTGCAGTCGGGCATTGATCTGCGGCAGCAGAAGGTCTTTGGCCCCCAGCATTTTCAGGATGGCCGGCCGGGCAAACTGGTAGAATGATATCATGGATGAAACCGGGTTGCCGGGCAGGCCGATGGCGGGGATTCCACCGATATTGCCGAAGGCCAGGGGTTTGCCGGGCTTCATGGCCACCTGCCAGAAATCCATGGAATTGTTGTTCGACGTCATGACCTCTTTGACCAGGTCAAAATCGCCCATGGAGACCCCGCCCGAGGTCAGCAGCAGATCGGCGCGCATCGCCCTAGCCATCATTTTTTCCAGATCATCCCGCCGGTCGCGGGCAATCCCAAGGTAGAGCGGGATGCCGCCGGCTTCCCTGATGAGCGAGATGAGGGTGTAGGAGTTTGAGGATGAGACCGATGCAGGACGCATCTCATCATCCAGGTCAACAATTTCATCACCGGTTGCCAGGATTGCCACCACCGGCCGCTGGGCGCAGAAGACCATGGAATGGCGAACGGATGCCAGCAGGCCGATCTGTGCGGCATCCAGGACGGTTCCGCGCTCAATGATGGCGGCGCCTTTTTTAATGTCTTCGCCGCGAAACCGGACATGGTCCGCCGGATTGACGGCGGTTTGGATGACGACGCTGGCGCCCTCCTCGGCGGTCTCTTCGCGCATCACGACGGCATCGGCACCTTCGGGCATGGGAGCTCCGGTCATGATGCGGACGGCCTGCCCCGGACCTATGGGTCCCTGGGGGAGATTGCCGGCTGGCAGGTCATAGATGACCTCAAGCCGGATTCCCGGGGTCGTGATATCGGAGGACCGAACGGCATAGCCGTCCATGGCGGAGTTGTCGGCGGCCGGGATGTCCAGATCGCTGGCCACGGTTTCAGCCAGGCAGCGACCCAGGGCTTCTTTCAGACCGATTTTTTCCGCCGGCAAGGGCTTAAAGGCGGACAGGATTCTGGCTCTGGCATCTTCTACTGTGATCACGGGGAAATCCTCAATTCTTTTTGGGAAGTTATTTTAGAAGAGCCGCTTTCGCAAAGTCAAGATTGGACTGTGCTTTGACGATAGATGGCATATGGCCAGAGATGAAAAGCTTGCTCCGCTGGAGATTGAACTTAAAAAGGCGGATACTTTGGGGGGGACGATCGCACTTGTGGTTATTCCCGAAAAGTATGCCGCCAAGGTTCTGGCGGTCAAACGCGACATGGATACGGCCATCCGTTTCAAGGACCATATGGTGATTGCCATGTTCGGGTCCGGGACCGATGAGGCTTCCGCCATTTTCCTTTCGGTCCCCAAGGGGATCGCGGTTTTTCCCAAGGACGGCAAGGATGTTAAAACGCTGCTGTATGTGGCGCTGGAAAGGCTGCGTTCCATCAATTCGACGCCCTGGATCAGAAGCCTGTGGGAAAATCTGAGTGAAACCCGGCAGCTGGAGAAACGCCAGAATCCCGAAGCACGCTTCATCTCCGGTTCTTTTTATCAGTTTTATGATTTTATCGCACAGCATCCCTGTGAGCTGGCAGATGTTCTGTCAAGCATGACCGGGTCGGAAGCGCAATGGGTCAGGGATATCCTGCCGTACGGCCTGATGCGGTCCCTGGGTAAACATGCCAACTGCACCATGGAACAGGCCGATGAAATCATCGCCCAGTGGAATTATCAGCGCCGCATGAATGAGAAAATGGAGAAGGGTTCGGCGACCCTGATGCGCTTCCGTAATGTGGAGAATCTCTTCACCCTGCCGGTGGTTTCCCGGCAGATCATGGACATGGCCACCTCCACCATGTTCAGCGCCCCGGATATTGCCCGGGTGGTGGAAAAGGACCCGGTGCTGACCTCCAAGGTTCTCAAGGTGGTCAATTCGGCCTTTTATGGATTTCACCGTCAGATTGATTCGGTAGAGCAGTCCGTGGTGATCTTGGGCAATGAGGAGGTTATGAATCTGGCCTTTACCATTGCCATTTACCGGGCCGCTGAAAACCTCACCGGCAGCAGTTCCAAAAAGCTCTGGGAGCATTCCATCACGGTTGCGGGGCTTGCGCAATGGATCGGCTCCAGGTGTGGCGCCGCCCGCGAAACAACCTATACCGCCGGGCTGCTGCACGATCTGGGCAAAATTGTGTTTATGCAGGGCGGCATGGAGACTTCCGATTGCGATGACCTGTCATCGTTGGCATCCCTGGCAGTGGAGGAGCAGGCGTCGGGGCTCAGTCATGCTGAAATGGGGGCCTATATTGCCGAGCGCTGGAACCTGCCGGAAGAGATTGTTGACGGGCTTAAAAATCATCATCTGCCGGTCAAGTCATCAAATTCCGATATCTGCCTGGTCCTGCATCTGGCCGATTGCATTGCGCACAGGGGTGAGCTGGACCTTGAAGCGCTAAACTCGGGGGCGGTAAGGCTTATGCGCGAAAAAAATCTGGACTTGCCGCCAGCTGAAGTGGCAGAGGTCTTTAAAGATGTCAGCGGACGGGTAAACTCTATTCTGGAAGACTGATGGATATATCGGGAGTACTGCGAGATAAGATTATTGAGCTGGAGCAGCGTTATGAGGGCAAGATTGCTGAACTTTCGCTGGTCAAGGAGCTTGGAAGCGAACTGACCAAGACCAGTTTGTCCATGGGCAGCCAGCTGTTTTTGAATCAGCTGGACATCGTCAAACAGCATACCGGGATCTACAGTGTTTCGATTATGCTGGTGGATGAGGAAAGTGAAAAACTCTATGTGGTCAGTGCCTCGGGAATGTGCGGAATGCCACGCTGTCAGCCCATCCGGCTCAAGCGCGGAGAGGGTATCGCCGGCCGGGTGATCGAGATCGGGCGGACCCTGTATATCCCGGATGTGACCGAGGACCCTACTTTCTGTGACCGGGGGACCAAGCAGAAGGGTTCGCTGGCCTGTGTTCCCATCATTTCCGAAGGCAGGTGCATCGGGGTTCTGAATTTTCGGGATAACCAGCCCCAGGCCTTTGCGCCCAATGACTTGAGGGTCTTTGAGCTGGTGGCCGACCAGCTGTCCATTACCACCTCGCTGGTGCGGGCTCATCAGGACCTGATGAACCTGGAAAAGAAGCGCATCAACCTCAGCCGTTATTTTTCGCGCGGCCTGGCCGAACATCTGGTGGCCGATGAACGTATGACCCGGCTCGGTGGCGACATGAAAAAAGTCAGTATCGTCTTTGCGGATGTCACCGGTTTTACCCATCTGGTGGAAACCCATCCGGTGGAGCAGGTGGTCCATATTCTCAACCAGTTTTTTGAAACCGTGGTGCCGATTATCTTTCGCCATGGCGGCATGCTGGATAAATTTCTGGGTGACGGGGTGATGGCGGTCTTCGGTATCCCGGACAGCGGCCGCGACGATGCGGCGCGGGCCACCGCATGCGGAGTGGATATCCAGCGGGGCGTGGAAGATTTGGGCCGGCGACTGGAAGAGGAGGGTCTCTTCCCCATAACCGTCGGGGTGGGGATTGCCACCGGCGAGGTACTGGCCGGCAATATCGGTACCGAGGAGCAGATGAATTTCACGGTTATCGGAGAGCCGGTGAACCTTGCCCAGCGGCTGGAGTCGGTCTGTGAGCCGGGAGAAGTTGTTGTCTGTGAGCAGACCTCCGGCGATGCCGGGGATTGCGGCGAATTTGCATATAAGCTTGAGCCCATGGGGGCGATCCAGGTCAAAGGGCTCAAGCGGGATGTTCATCCGCGCAAAGTCATATATAACGGCTGATATTGACAGGATTATTCAAAACGATCACCTTTTGAGCAAAAATGAGCCGTGGTTCATTTTGGGCTTGCGCAAAGATTTTCGGGGCTGTATATTCACAGTTTGATCAGCGATCGTAAAGGTGCGGTCGAATGACATGAATCAAGGTTTAATAAGGAGGGTATTATGGAGTTAAGGGATGCCTATTTTGTAGACGGTGTTCGCACTTGGTTCGGGAAAGCCAGGCCGAACGGGTTTTATCATACCACCCGGGCGGATGATCTGGTCAACAAGTGTATCATGGAGATCAGGAGGAGAAACCCTGCGGTGAATCTGGACGAGACCGATGACAACATCTGGGGTGCTACAACCCAGTCCGGTGACCAGGGTATCACCATGGGCCGTACAACCGTGCTTACTTCGGGAATGGCGGTGACTGTTCCGGGAATGTCGCTTGACCGGATGTGCGCCGGCGGCATGACAGCCCAGACCGTGGGCGGGTCCGAGATCAAGACCAATGCGGCTGATCAGATCATCGCCGGCGGTGTTGAACACATGGGTCATCATCCCATGGGCCAGGGTGCCGATCCCAACCCCAGGATCTTTTCCGAGAAGATGCTGGACATGAAATATTTCAACATGGGCTGCACCGCCGAAAGGCTGCATGACTGGCTGGTGGAAAACGGTTATCCGGAAGTCACCCGCGAAGAGTCCGATGAATATTCCTTCCATTGCCAGAAGAAATATCTCAAGGCCCTGCAGGACGGTTTCTATGATGATCAGTGTATCGACATGGCGGTTTTCACTCCGAGCGGCTGGAAAGTGGCTGACAAGGATGAACAGGCCAGACCTGACATCACCCTGGATGGCATGAAGGATCTCAAGACCCCGTTCAAGATAGGCGGCAAGGTCACCCCGGGAAATGCCTCCGGACTTAATGACGGGGCCTGCGCCTCGCTGCTGCTGTCCGGCGAAAAATGCAAGAAGCTGGGCATTAAACCCAAGATGCGCATGATCGGCTATGCCTTTGCCGGCGTTGATCCCTCCATCATGGGCTGGGGTCCGGTTCCTGCCACCGAAAAGGTGCTGAGCCGTTTTGGAATGAAGATCGATGACATCGATCTGATTGAGTTGAACGAGGCCTTTGCCGTTCAGGCCGTGGCCTTTGCCAAACATTTTGGTCTGAGTTATCCCACAGATGACAGGATGAACCGTTACGGCGGCGCCATTGCCACCGGACATCCGCTGGCCTCTTCCGGTGTACGGCTCAGCATTCAGCTGGCCAAGGCCTTTGAGCTTAATCCGGATGCCAAGTATGGTCTCACCACCATGTGCGTCGGCATGGGCATGGGCGGTGCTATTCTGTGGGAAAAC
>CAYWBU010000020.1:14804-22428 GCA_964456565.1 uncultured Bacteriovoracaceae bacterium
GGCCGGTAAGGAATTGTAGGAGGTTGTCATGGCTAAATATGTAACCGAATGTAAACTGAACTATTATCAGTCAAAGAAGGCTGGAAAGATTGCCATTGTCACAATGGATAATGGCGAGAATTTTAAAAAACCCAACACCTGGGGCGAAGAGGCCCTGACCTCGCTGAATGCCGTGATTGATCAGGTGGCGGCGGATCCGGATGTCAAGGGCTGGCTTATGACCGGCAAACCCTTCATCTTTAATGTCGGCGCCGATATCATGAGCATTTCGCCTGACATCAGCTGGGATGATGCCCATCTGATGGGCAAGAGCGGTCACGATATCTTCAAGCGGATCATGGATCTGCCCTTCCCGACCCTGGCCGTTATCAACGGTGCATCCATGGGGGGTGGAGTCGAGGTCGGTCTCTATCATGACTACCGGACCATCGCCAGCAGCCCCGGCGGCTGTGACCACTATGCCCTGCCCGAATGTTTCATCGGGCTGGTTCCCGGTTGGGGCGGTACCCAGCTGGTTCCCAGGATTGCGGGACCCGAGGTTGCCGTTGAGCTGATCCTGAAAAACCCGCTCAACCAGAACCGCATGAGCAAGTCCAAAAATGTCTTTGAATGGGGCCTGGCCGATCGCATGTTCCATCCGGCCGAGCTGATGGATGATTCCATCAAGTTCCTGGAGGGCATTATCAGCGGTGAGGAGAAGGTTGAAAAGAAACAGTCCGATCCCACCATGAGTGAAGAACTCTACAATGAAGCCAAGGCCTTCATCACCGGCAAGGTGCATTCGGGGGCTTTGGCTCCGCACCGGGCCCTGGATCTGATCAAGGGCGCCGCCACCTGGTCGATTGACGAAGGTTTTGAGGAAGAGAACAAGGCCCTGGCCGACATGATCACCTCGCGCCAGTGTCTGGCAAGTATCTATTCCTTCGACCTGGTGCAGCGCCGCGCCAAGAAACTGCCCGGCCGTCCGGAAGGGGTTATGAGCCAGCCCATCACCAAGATCGGTGTTATCGGCGCCGGCCTGATGGCCTCTCAGATTGCCCTGATTTTCCTGGAGCGCTTCAAGGTTCCGGTTGTTATGAAGGATATCAAACAGGAATTTGTGGACAAGGGCCTTGGTTACGTCAGAGATCAGCTGGGCAAGAAGGTCAAGAAGGGCCGGATGTCAGAGGCCGACGCCAAGTGGCTGGGCGAGACCCTGCTGCAGGGAACCGTTACCTATGACGGCATGGAGGACTGCGACTTTGTGATCGAAGCGGTCTTTGAAGAGATGGGCATCAAGAAGAAGGTGTTTGGCGAACTGGAAGGTGTCTGTAAGCCCGAATGCCTGTTCCTGACCAACACCTCCTCCCTGAATGTGACCGAGATGGCTGCCGATCTTAAGGAACCTTCTCGGGTGGTGGGCTTCCACTTCTTCAATCCCATTGCCATCATGCCGCTGATTGAAATCATCAAGGGTGAGAGGACCAGCGACGTGGCCCTGGCCACGGCCTTTGACATGGCCAAAAAGCTCAAGAAGACTCCGGTTCTGGTCAAGAATGCTCCCGGATTTGTGGTCAACCGGGTTCTGCTGGCCATGACCGACGGAGTTCTCAAATGCATCGACGAGGGTGCCGGCTTTGTCCAGACCGACAATGCGGTTGCCGATCTCGGCTTCCCCATGTCGCCGTTTACCCTGGCCGCCCTGGTTGGCCCGGCCATCATGCTGCATGTTCAGGAAACCCTGAATGCGGCCTGGCCTGACAGGTTCCCGGTCCACCAGGGTCTGAAAAAGGCGGTTGAGGCCGGCAAGACCCAGATCCTGACCTTCCTGCCCGACGGCAGCATTGATGTTGATCCCGAGATCAGTGCCAACTGGCCGCAGGGCGACAAGAGCTTTACCGATGATGAAATCCGGCAGCGGGTCATGGAGCGCGTCTGTGAGGAGATCAGTTTCATGCTGAAAGAAGGCGTGATTGAATCTCCCAAGGATCTTGATACTGCCATGATAATGGGTGCCGGCTGGCCGTTCTTCATGGGCGGTGCAACGGTCTACCTCGATCAGGTGGGGATCTCCAGCAAGATTGCTGGCAAGACCTTCCATGCGGCCAATCCGCTGGAAGGCTGATTTAAGAAGTAGCAATTTTACCATAAAAGCGGGCACGGCAGCATCTGCTGTCGTGCCCGCTTTTTGCGCTTGACAGGCCCCTAGCGTTCCACTAGAGAATGATTTTACCAACGCTAAATATAGTTACATCTTCACGCATTTCTTTAAATGCAATTTCATACCCATACCGAAAGGAAATTGTGATGAATTTAACTGACTTAAAGACGCTTGACCCGAAAGAACTTCTGGAGATAGCCAATAAGCTGGAAATCGAAGGCTCCGCCACCATGACACGGCAGGAGCTGATCTTCGCCATCCTGCAGGCCCAGGCGGCAAACGAAGGTTATATTTCCGGTCAGGGTGTCCTTGAAATCCTGCCGGACGGATTTGGTTTTTTGCGGTCGCCGGACTACAGTTATTTGCCGGGACCCGATGACATCTATGTCTCACCGTCTCAGATCAGGCGTTTCAACCTCAAGGTGGGGGACGAGGTCAAAGGTCAGATCCGCCCGCCCAAGGACAATGAACGCTATTTTGCCCTGCTCAAGCTGGAAAAGGTCAACAACGACAAACCAGACCTCACCAAGCACCGGGTGCCTTTCAGTGACCTTACCCCGCTCTATCCGCAGGAAAGGTTTAAACTGGAAACCACCACGGACAACCTCACCGGCCGTTGTCTGGATCTGCTGGCACCCATCGGCAAGGGTCAGCGCGGCATCATCGTTTCGCCGCCCAAGGCCGGTAAGACCATGATGCTGCAGTCCATCGCCAACAGCATAACCCAGAACCATCCCGAAGTGGCGCTGATGGTCCTGCTGATCGACGAACGGCCCGAGGAAGTTACCGACATGGCGCGCAGCGTCAACGGCGAAGTGATCGCATCCACCTTTGATGAGCCGGCTTCCCGGCATGTCCAGGTGGCGCGCATGGTTATGGAAAAGGCCAAACGGCTCTGCGAATATAACAAGGATGTCGTGATCCTGCTGGACTCCCTGACCAGGCTGGCCCGGGCCCACAACACGGTCTGTCCGCCTTCCGGAAAGCTGCTCTCCGGTGGTGTGGATGCCAATGCCCTGCAGAAACCCAAGCGCTTTTTCGGTACGGCCCGCAATATCGAGGAAGGCGGCAGCATCACCATCATTGCCACGGCCCTGGTGGATACCGGATCGCGTATGGACGAAGTCATCTATGAGGAATTCAAGGGCACCGGCAACATGGAAATCCATCTGGACCGTTCCATCATGGAGCGGAGGGTGTTCCCGGCCGTCGATATATCCAAATCCGGAACCAGGAGAGAGGAACTGCTGATCCCCTCCGAACAGCTCGATCGCATCTGGATTCTCAGGAAACTGCTCAGTCCGCTGAACCCGATTGACAGCGTTGAATTTTTGCTGGACAAACTCAGTAAAACTGATAATAATGCCGACTTCCTGGAATCTATGAATAAATAAGGAGACAAGGAAGATGAAAAAAGATATTCATCCCAACTATGTAGATACAAAAGTTACCTGCGCCTGCGGGAATACTTTTGATACCCGTTCTACAAAAGAAGATATCAGAGTGGAAGTCTGCAGCGCCTGCCATCCCTTCTACACCGGACAGCAGCGGATGACCTCTGCGGCAGGTAAGGCGGAACTCTTCCGCAGGAAGTATGGAGATTACCTCAAGAAGGATTAATATCCGACGAGAACAGCACACCTATGCTGAATAAATTAAGGGAGATTGAGGAAAGGTATGCAGAACTTTCCTCGCTCCTGGCTGATCCCGATACCTTAAAAGATCCTGCCCTGTATACCACAGTAGTCAAGGAACATGCCGGACTGGAAGAATACATCGAGCCCATCAGACGGCTGATGGGAATCTGCGATGATATTGAAGAGCATGAGACCATGCTCGATGATCCGGACCCTGAACTGCGGGAGATGGTGCGGGAGGAACTGCCGCGTCTGAAGGATGAAAAGGCAAACCTTGAGCAGCGACTCAAGGTGCTCCTGATTCCCAAAGACCCCAATGATGACAAGAATGTCATTCTGGAAATTCGTGCCGGCACCGGCGGTGAAGAGGCCGCCCTGTTTGCCGCGAACCTCTTTCGGATGTATACCCGCTATGCCGAACAGAAGGGTTTCAGAGTGGATCTGGTGGATTTCAATGAAACCGGCATCGGCGGATTCAAGGAAGTTGTGGCCAATGTCCAGGGTCACGGGGCCTATTCGCGATTCAAATATGAGAGTGGAGTCCACCGGGTGCAGCGGGTGCCGGAAACCGAGGCCGGCGGACGGATTCATACTTCGGCCGTGACCGTGGCCGTGCTGCCGGAGGCCGAGGAAGTCGATCTGGATATCGACCCCGGGGACCTGCGGATTGATACCTTCCGGGCCAGCGGGGCCGGCGGACAGCATGTCAACAAGACCGAATCCGCCATTCGCATCACCCACCTTCCTTCAGGTCTGGTGGTGTCCTGCCAGGATGAAAAATCCCAGCACAAGAACAAGGCCAAGGCGCTGAAGGTCTTGCGGTCGCGGCTTTTGACTCAGATGCAGGATCAGCAGAACCAGGAAATCGCCTCGGAGCGCAAGGCCCAGGTTGGTTCCGGGGACCGCAGCGAACGTATCCGGACCTACAATTTTCCCCAGGGTCGGGTCACCGACCATCGCATAAACCTTACCCTGCACAAACTGCCCCAGATCCTTGAAGGGGACCTGGATGACGTTGTGGACGGACTGATCACCCACTATCAGGCCGAAGCCCTGGCCAAATCCGGAGATTAAGGTGGACTGGACCATCCGGTCAGTTCTGGCATGGGCCAAGGAATATCTGGCCGAAAAAGGCCTGGAGAGTTCCCGCCTGGAAGCCGAGCTGCTGCTCTGTGACGCGCTGAAAATCAAACGCATCGAGCTCTATCTGGATATTGACCGTCCCCTGGTACAGGCGGAACTGACCGCTTTTCGAACCCGGCTCAAACGGCGCGGCCTGCGCGAGCCCTTAGCCTATATCACGGGCCGGAAAGAGTTTTACGGATATGATTTTTCTGTGGATTCCAATGTACTGATCCCGCGGCCCGACAGTGAACTGCTGGTGGAGGCCGGCATAAGGCTGGCACCTGAAGGGTCCACTGTCCTGGAGCTCGGTACGGGGTCGGGGGCCGTGATTCTGGCGCTGCTGCTGGAAAGGCCTGACCTGCAGGGGTTGGCCAGTGACATCAGTCTGGGGGCGCTGGGGGTTGCGCGCCAAAATGCCGCAGTCCACGGGTTGGATAAGCGCATCAGTTTTGTGGCCGGCGATCTCTTGCTGCCGTTTGGAGGGCGTTTTGATATGATAATCATGAACCCGCCCTACATCAAAGAGACCGCGGAGCTGGAGGCGGATGTGAAGGATTATGAGCCGCATTCGGCCCTTTATGGTGGCACGGACGGGCTGGATGTAATAAAAAGACTGTTTAGGGGGCTGGGGGAAAGCCTGTCCGCTGAAGGAAAACTTGTCATGGAGATCGGATTTGACCAGTATGCTGATATCATGGCACTCACCGAGGCCACGGCCGGAGTGCGCATGGCGGAGGTGCTGAAAGATCTGTCCGGACACCGCAGAACTGTAGTTGTGGAGAAGATTTTTGGATAAATTTGTGATTGAAGGCGGCCGGGAGCTTTCCGGCAAGGTTAAGATTTCGGGATCGAAGAATGCGGCCCTGCCGATCCTGTGTGCAACCATTCTGGCCGACGGACCCTGCACCCTGTGCAATGTGCCGCGGCTGCGTGACATCACCACGATCATCAAGGTCTTGGAGGAGATGGGGCTCAGCTGTCACTGGAGCTCCGCAGATTGTGTCACGCTGGATGCCACGAGCATCAATTCGCATGAAGCCACCTATGATATGGTGAAGAGCATGCGGGCGTCCATTCTGGTGCTGGGGCCGCTGCTGGCCAGATATGGCGAGGCCAAGGTGAGTCTGCCGGGCGGCTGTGCCATCGGGGTGCGGCCGATTGATCTGCACCTCAAGGCCCTGGCCAAGATGGGGGCCGAGATCGAACTGTCGCACGGTTATGTGATGGCCCGCACCAGCGGACTCAAAGGTGCCCGGATCGTTTTTGACAAGCCCACCGTGGGCGGTACGGAAAATATAATGATGGCGGCGACCCTGGCCGAAGGCGTTACCGTGATTGAAGGGGCGGCCCGCGAACCCGAGATTACGGACCTGGCCGAGATGCTGATCGGCATGGGCGCCCGGATCGAAGGCGTGGGGGAGAGCTCCATTACCATCGAGGGGGTAAAAAGCCTCAATGGAATTGATTACAGTGTGATCCCGGACCGGATCGAGACCGGCACCTTCATGGTGGCAGCCCCCATCACCAGGGGCAAGCTTGTCCTTGAGGGAGTGCGTCCCGATCATCTGGTGGCCACGGCCGAAAAGCTTGCAGAAATGGGGGTCATCATCAATGAGCTGGATGCCACGACGCTGGAGGTTAAGGGTGGGGTCGATTTGAAACCGGTGGAGGTGGACACCTGCCCCTATCCGGGGTTCCCGACCGATATGCAGGCCCAGATCATGGCCCTGGCCGGGATTGCCGGCGGCACCTCCATCATCAATGAACATATCTTTGAAAACCGCTTCATGCATGTGCCGGAACTGATCCGCATGGGCGCCGGGCTGGAGGAACAGGGCCGGACCGTGATCGTGCGCGGCGTGCGGCAGTATGAAGGGGCCTCGGTGATGGCGACGGACCTGCGGGCCTCGGCCAGCCTGGTGCTGGCGGCCCTGAATGCCAGCGGCACTTCGGAGATACGCAGGATCTACCACCTGGACCGCGGTTATGAAAAACTGGACGAAAAGATTGTCGCCCTGGGCGGCCGGGTATCCAGGCAGAAAGGTGATCTGTAATGGAAAAGATCCTGACATCGGCAACGGGTTGGCAGACCCGGCTGCAGAGTCTGCTGGACCGCATGCAGGCCTGTGCGCCGGAGATCGAGACGGCGGTGGCTGAAATCATCGAAGAAGTCAGACTGCACGGTGACCGGGCCCTCTTTGACTATACCCGCCGGTTTGACGGCTATGATCCGGAAAAGGCCGGTCTGGTCTTCGACGCAGACGATATGCATGCTGCCTGTGAGAGGCTTGACAAGGATCTGCTGGAGGCCTTGACTGTGGCGGCCGGGCGTATTGGCGCCTTTCATGAGCACCAGCAGGAAAAGACCTGGACTGTCGAAGATGAAGCCGGGGTGGTCCTGGGGCAGAAGGTTACGCCTTTAAACCGGGTGGGCATCTATATCCCCGGGGGTCGCAACGCCTTTCCTTCCACGGTTCTGATGAATGTGATTCCGGCCCTTATTGCCGGGGTTAAGGAACTGGTGGTGGTGACGCCCACGCCCGAGGGCCGCGTCTCGGCAGCCCTGCTGGCGGCCGGGAAACTGGCCGGGGTGGAAAAGATCTGGCGGATCGGAGGGGCCCAGGCCGTGGCGGCCCTGGCCTTTGGGACCGAATCGGTCCCAAAGGTGGACAAGGTGGTGGGGCCGGGCAACATCTATGTGGCCACCGCCAAAAAAATGCTG
>CAYWBU010000021.1:0-11632 GCA_964456565.1 uncultured Bacteriovoracaceae bacterium
GGCCAGCTGTACAAAGAGCAGACCGCGCAGGTCCTGCTCGCCATCATCGCCTCATTCTACGCCGTTTACCACGGCCCCGAGGGGCTGCGGCGGATCGCGCGGCGGGTCCACGGCCTGGCCGCCATAGATGGCGAACCGCAGGCTCGCGAGGTCATATTTTTCATAATCCTCCAGGCGCCACTCCATGGCGAACAGCGCCGGGATCTGCCCCAGGCAGGTAATCCGGTATTTTTCAATGGCCTCCAGGCTCTTGACGGGATCAAAGATATGCAGCAGACACGAAATCCCGCCGCCGTAGATGGTGGTCATGAGCTGTTCGGTCTGGCAGCCCACATGCGAGGGCGGCAGATTCACCAGCATGCGGTCGGCGGGCACCATGTCAAAGGCGCTCACCAGGCCGATGTTCTGAATCAGGATATTTTCGTGACACAGCAGGGCCGGTTTGGGATAGCCGGTGGAGCCGGTCGTGAAGATGATCAGGCAGGGATCACGCTTGCCAACCCTTCGCCGCGCCCGGCGCAGGCTCCCGGTCAGCAGCGCGGTGATATAGATGCGCTTGATGTCGGCGGCAAAGGCGCTGATGCCGGTGGCCCCTTCAATGATCAGATCGTCCTCTTTCTGGAACTGCACCCAGGTCTCGCAGTAGGGCGCATGGCGCATCAGCTCCTTGACCATGGGCCGAAAATCCGCCACCGGGGTCTTGCCCAAAAAGAAATAGGCCTTGGGGCGGATCTTGTCAAAACAGCGCCGGACCTCGTCGGTCTTGAGCCGCAGATCCAGCGGGGCAATGATCACGCCGATCTTGAAACAGGCATATTCCAGGAAGACATGCTCCTTCAGCAGCGGCAGGCTGGTGGCCACCACATCGCCTTTCTTGAGCCCCAGGGACAGCAGCTTGGCGGCAAAGGCATTGCTCTTGGTTTCAAAATCTTTCCAGCTGACCTCCTCGTCGGTGTTGATTTCGATCAGGGCGGTGTCAGCAGGCCTCTTGGCGGCATAATGGGTGACATAATCCCCCAGCCGGGGCAGAAGTTTTTCATAACGCCGCAGACATTCATTGTTGCGTTTGGAATCCATTGCGACCTCCTTAAATCCATTTTTACACCACTGAAAACAGTCAAACCGGAAATACATTAATAAAGTTAGCAAAATTGGTCACATAATTCAAATACGCTTTTCAGACTGATCCCTGTGGTGCTATAGTGCAACAATGCAGTTCACCATCATCGGCCCCTCAAAAACCGTGCCTGTCAGCAACGGGGAGTTTCTGCTCTCCACCTGGCAGAATATCTTTCTCCGCGATTTTGCCGGTCCCCGCAGCAAACGGGCCGCCAGCATAACCCCGGTGTAGAAGATATGGACGGACTGCAAAGAAACCTGACCGCCACCATCAGAAACCGGCATTCGGTCAGGACCTTTACCGGCGATCTGCCCCAGAGCGAAATCGCCGAACTTGGGACCTTCATTGCCGGGCTGCCGGCTCCGCCCTTTAAGACGGCCCATCGCTACACCATAGTTGAAGCCGGCATCCGGGGCATAGACAAGGTGCCGGGGACCTACGGCGTTGTCAGGGGCGCGCCCTGTTTCCTCTGCGGCACCGCCGCCAACACTAATCGCAGCCTGCTGGATTTCGCCTATCTCTTTGAGATGATCGTCCTCAGGGCCACGGCCCTCGGCCTGGCGACCTGCTGGATTGGCGGCACCTTCAACCGCTCAAGTTTTGCCGCCCGCTGCGAACTCGGGCCGGACGAGATCCTGCCGGCCATCTGTCCGCTGGGCTATGCCGCCGCAAAACCCAGCCTCACCGACCGCTTCGGCCGCATGACCGCCCGATCAAGAAAACGCAAACCCTTTGGCGAGCTGTTCTTTGACGGCGGCATCAGCACCCCGCTCACTGCCGCCAAGGCCGGCTGCTGGCAGACCCCGCTGGAGATGGTCCGGCTGGCGCCCTCGGCCGTCAATCGCCAGCCCTGGCGGGTGGTGCGCGACGGCAATGTGCTGCATTTTCTCCGGCAGCCGTCAGGAATGCTAAAAAAAACCTTCAGTGATTTTGACATGCAGATGCTGGACATGGGCATCGCCATGTGTCATTTCGAACTGACCGCCCGGCAGAGCGGAATTGAGGGTTCGTGGACCGCGATGCGCTATCCACCCCCTAAAAATCTGACCTATGTGATTTCATTCGAGGCAAAGATATGATGGAGATACTTTACGGACTGAATCCGGTAATTGAAGCCGTCAAGAGCGGCCGGCGCCAGATCAAGGAGATCATCGTGGCCCGGGACGACATCGCGGTGATCCGCTCCCTGGCCGGCAACATTCCCGTCAGGCCAGCCAAGCGCCAGGAGCTGGAAGAACTCTGCGGCACCCAGGGCAACCAGGGCATTGCCGCCCGCGCCAGCGCCTATAATTACTGCAGTCTGGCAGAGCTGGCCCGCCTGGACTGTGTGCTGCTGCTGGATTCGGTTGAGGACCCCCAGAACCTGGGCGCCATCATCCGTTCGGCCCATGCCCTGGCCTGCGCCGGGATCGTGATCCCCGAAAACCGCTCGGCCGCCGTCACCCCGTCCGTGGTCAAGGCCAGCGCCGGCGCCGCCGAACATGCCTGTGTGGCGCGGGTCAAGAACCTCAGACGCGCGGCCCAGGAACTCAAGAAGGCCGGATTCTGGCTGGTGGGCCTGGAGGCCGGCAGCCCGGAAAGGCTCTCCGAGGTTCCCGACTTCGGCAAGATCGGCATCATCATGGGCGGCGAGGACAGCGGCATCCGCCCCGTGATCGAAAAAGAACTGGATTTAAAGACCCACATCCCCATGCTGGCGCAGTTCAATTCCCTGAATGTGGCCCAGAGCGCCTCCATCGCCCTCTATGAGCTGGTGGCCCGCAAGCGCCGCCCATGACCTCCCGCACCGTAAAAACCCGTTCCTGGAACCAGGGACATCTACAGGATCGGGACGAAGAGGTCTGCACCGAGCAGGTCTTCCGGATCTTCATTGACGGCAAGCAGATCACAACCCTGAGGGCCACACCGCAGGACCTCAAGGCCCTGGGCGCCGGCTTTGCGGTGACCTCCGGCCGGGCCGCAACTGTCAAACAGGTGGATATCGATGAGGATAGAATCCGGGTAGTTTCCGCCCCGGCCGCCGCGCCGCAGCCGCCGGCCGAGATCAGCCTGCAACCCGGATTCATCTGCAGCTGCCGGCAGCAGATCGTCTCAGAGCTGTGGCAGGCAACCGGCGGGGCGCACTGCGCGGTCCTGTTCCGCGCGCAGGAGATTATCGGCCGGGGCGAAGACATCGGCCGCCATAATGCGGTGGACAAGGCTGTGGGGCAGGCCGTGCTCAAGGGTTGCGATCTCAGGGCCTGTGTCCTGGTCAGCACCGGCCGCCAACCGGCCGACATGCTTGAAAAGGTCGCCAATGCCGGCATCCCGGCCGTGATTTCCAAGACCGTTCCCACCCAGCAGGGCATCATTGCGGCCCAGAAGGCCGGCATCACCCTGATCGGACGCATAAAAGCCGACAGCTTCGTGGTCTACTGCGGAGAGCAGCGTATCTCAGCGAGCTAAGTCCCCCGCGGCTGCCTAAGCCATATCGCGCATCTGCGCGGCCTCGAAGACCTGCACCCCGCTGATGCCGGAGCGTGCGGCCCCGATCATGGCCGCCGCCACAGCGCGGGCCTCGATGGGCTTATGGCGGGCCAGCGGCCCTACCAGGGCAAAGCTGAACAGCCTGGCCAGCGCCTTGCCGCTCTCTTCACCCGCCCGGAATTCGCGCCGTTTGCCCAGCAGCAGACTGGGGCGGAAAATGCCGATGCCCGCAAAATCAAACTCGCTGATCGCCTTTTCCATCAGGCCCTTGGTGCGGTTATAGAAAAACCTGGAATTTTCATCCGCGCCATAGGCCGAGATCACCAGCAGCTGCCTGACTCCTGCCCGGCTGGCCAGCCTGGCGACCTTCAGCACATATTCATAATCCACCCTGCGAAAGGCCTCCCGGGAACCGGCCTTCTTGATGGTGGTTCCCAGACAGCAGAACAGATCGTCGCCCTCAAACATCCCGGAGAAATCATCCAGATGATCAAAATCGGTCACATGCTGTTCCAGCTTGGCGTGTCCCCGCCCCAGCGGCCGCCGCACAAAGACGACCACCCGTTCATAGGCCGGATCCTCCAGCAGCATATCAAGGCAGGTCTCACCCACCAGACCGGTGGCGCCTACCAGTAGTGCTCTTCTTGCACTCATTGCATCCTCCATTTGCTTGTATGAGTGCCTCTTACAACCGCAGCCCTTCAAATTCAAGCAGGCTTTATCTTTCAAAATTGAAGTTTTATTTAAAGGCAAAACAGGTTATTAATTTCATTATGAAAAAAACAACCATACTGCTCACGGCCCTGGTGTTTTTCATGCTCCCAGCTTTTTCCGCCCACGCCCTTGAATATCTTGAACAGGACGGATTTTATATCTACTACCCGGTCGGCGCAGAACAAATCGCAGCCGGCCTGCAGCAGAAGCTGCCGGAGATGAGCGCCTTCCTGGCCGGCAAGGGTCTGCCGGTGGCCACGCCCCTGCATATCCTGATCGATGCCGACAACGACATGCCCGAGGCCTTTGTACACATGACCCCCCACCGTGAAATCCGCATTCCGCTCAAGGCCCCCGGCGTGATGCAGGAGGGCTTCCGGGAACCCGATCCCTGGGCCTACTTCCTCTTCAAGGGCCTCTGCCGCCAGGGGATCTATGCCCTGAGGGGCGGCCTGCCGGCTGCCGGCCACTATGTCTTCGGCGAGATCCTCTCTCCCAACCTGATCATGCCGCCCTGGATCGACGACGGCATCTGTGACCTGCTCTACCAGGTCTACAGCGGCCGTTCCGGCATGAGTCCGCTGGACACCGCCATCTTCGAGACCTCCCTGCCGCCGGATATCGCCAAGGTCAGCAACCACCCGGGCGTCTGGCCCGGCTACTGGGGCTTCCGCATCTATGGCCGCCCCTTCCTGGCCTGGCTGCACCGGAATTACGGCTGGGAAGCCATGCTTGCCTTCCTGGACCTGCACGGCCGCGGCGTGGTTCCGATCGAGATCGACCTCAAGGCCCGCAAGGCCTTCGGCAAAAGCTGGAACGCCCTCTGGGAGGACTTCAGCGCCAGCCATCCCGGAGACCGGGAAGTTGCCGGAGAAAGTCTGCTGATCACCGGCTACTGGCCCGAACCCTTCACCTACTGGAACCTATCGGGCGTCACCCCGGGGCTAAAAAAGACCCGGCTGCGCGGGCGCTACGGCTATCTGGACGATGATGAAAACCTCTGGATCTCCGAGCTGGACGCCGAGGGCATCTCGCGCATCACGGCCTACCACGGCCAGATCCGCTCCCAGATCGTCATCGAACATGTTATGGACCCCGGACCCGGCCGCGTGGCTGTCTATCAAAACGGCGCAGACCCCGAACTGATCATCCTGCCCGAAGCCGCCGGCATCTTTGAGAGCGAAAAAGAACTGCTGAAAAAGACCGAACGCATCCCGGCCCCCGCCGGCACGGTGCAGCTTTCCGGGCCGGTCAGACATGCCGACGGCCGGATCGCCGTGGCCGCCAATGTGGGCGGCAACTGGGATATCTGGATCTTTTCCCAGGAACGGGGCTGGCAGCGGATCACCAGCGCCCCCTCCATCGAGATGGACCCCTGGTGGGAGGGTGATTCCCTGGTGCTGGCCTCCGACATCAGCGGCCGTTTCCAGATCCACGCAGCCGATCTGCGCCAGCTTACGAATGCGCCCTATGCCGCCATCCTGCCCCGCAGGGGCCGCTGTCTGACCCTGACGCCCTCCGGCTGGCAGACAAACGCCTATAATGCAGGCGGACTGAAAGGCCTGGTCGCCAAGACAGCCCCGCAGGCCGCCAGCCAGACTGCCGTGCCCAGGGACGCCAAGGCCTACAATCCCCTGCCGAGTATCCTGCCCAACTACATTGTCCCGGAACTCTACATCGGCACCAGCGACGTCCAGCTGGGATTCTCCACCAGGAGCCGGGACGTTTCGCGCGACTATTCCACCGATCTGGGGGTACGCTATTCCACCGACACCCAGTACACCACCTTGAGGGTCGGCGGCGAGGCCAAAGACGTGGGGCTGCGCTTTTCGCGCTACCCCATATCCTATAATCCGCGCATGGCCCCGCGCATCGAGGAATCGCGCCACGAAGTCCAGCTCTACTGGGAACCCGAAGATATCGATGTGGTGAACCTGAATGTATCACTCAACCGCCAGACCTATGAGCCGCTCAATTCCGACAATGTCTACTACCGTGTGCAGTATCTGCCCAAGGACCCGGACGAGCCGCTGGAATTCTGGGACCGCGAATATGACTACTGGGCCGCCGCCACCCTTTCCAAGACCTACGGCGACCTTTCAGGCTGGGTCACGACCGAGATCTATCCCGGCGGGCAGCGCTCGGTCTACGGCGGAGTCAACGTCCTGGCCGGTAAGGACATCTTTGCGGTCTTTCACCTGGAGGCGGGTCAGACCTGGGGTGACACCCGCCAGGGCCACGGAACCTTCCGCATCGGCGGCGATGTGGGTGAAGGCTATTTCACCAAACGCACCTCCCGGCTCTTTCCGCTGCGCGGGTTCAAATCCAACATCCTGGAGGCCGACCAGGCCCTGACCACCGGGCTGGAGGTCTACTGGCCGCTGGCCAACCTCCAGAAGGGCTACAAGACCCTGCCACTGTTTCTGCACCGCCTGCGCCTGGGGACCTTCGTGGACATGGGGGCCTGCCGGGACCACATGTCCTGGGACGATCTCCTGGTGGGGGCCGGCTTTGAGCTGGTGACATCCATGGAAGTGGCCTGGGGCAACCTCTCGCACTTCCGTCTGGGGGTGGCCTGGCCGGTCAAGAAGCCGGACTACTATCCCGACTGGAGCGCCTATAACGCCGATGACCTGGACGGCGAGGACGGGCCGCGCTTCATCCTGCAGCTGGGGAAACCGCTCTAGAAGAGTTCATATTTGGCCAGCCGGCCGTCAAGCTGGCCGTTTTTGAGCGCCCGTTTGAAAGAGGTGCGCAGCCCCACTTCCTTGAGCAGTTCGCGCTTGCCCAGATAGACATAGGCCTCACAGCCCTTGCAGCGCTGCTTGAGGAAATCGCCGAACTCGCGGATAAACTCGTTGATCTGTTCACGGCGCCCGATGCGCATGCCATAGGGCGGATTGACCACAATGGTGGAATTTTCAATGCCCTTGATATCCTGGAAACGGATCTGCTTGAGGGCCACCTTGTCGCCGGACGGCAGCAGCTTGAGGTTGGCCCGGGCCGCGGCAATCGCCCGGCTGTCATAGTCGCTGCCGGAGATCAGGCCTTCCGGCAGCGGCCGGATGGCGTCCTTGACCTCACGGCGCACCGCCTGCCAGACCCATTCATCATAGCCGGGCAGAGTTTCAAAGCCCCAGCGTTCACGCAGATAGCCGGACGGAATCCGGCAATATTTCATCAGGGCCTCGGCCAGCAGGGTCCCGGACCCGCACATGGGATCAATCAGGGGCCGCTCGCCCGTCCACCCGCTCTGGGCGATGACGGCCGCCGCCAGGATCTCCTGCATGGGGGCCTCGACCTGGGAGACCCGGTAGCCGCGCCGATGCAGGGAGCCCCCTGACACATCAACATAGATTGTGGCCCGGTTTTCCAGGATATGCAGGTTGAACTGGACGTCCGGCTCCACGGTCTCCACATTGGGCCGGTCGCCAGTGGCATCCCGGAAGCTGTCAACGATGGCGTCCTTGACGCACAGTGAGGCATACTTGGAATGCCTTATCTTGCTGTTGCCAACATTGGCGCTCACGGCAAAGGTGGTCTGCAGATCCATGAAGTCGGTCCAGTCGATCTGGCGGGCCATGCGGTAGAGATATTTGGTGTTGTGGCAGTCAAAACTCAGCAGCGGTGCCAGAATCCGGGTTATCAGGCGCGTGCAGTATACGATACGGTACAGATCCCGGTCTTCGGCCGTGAAAAACACCCCGCGATAGGTGGCTTTGACATCCAGGCCGCCCAGCTCACAGATCTCGTCGCGGGCCAGCTCCTCGAGGTTGTCGGCCACCTGGGCAAAATAGCGCTTGGTCTTCTGGTAGACATACATGCAGGGCATCTTTAGCAGAACTGCACAAAAAAACAATTTTTATTTGAGGGGCGGCAAAAATCCCAAGGTCGGATCAGTTGTTGTCCAGCAGGTCCTGCAGGTCTTCACGGACCTTGTCGATGATCTTTTTCTTTTCAAGGTAGGTTTTTTCGAAGTGCTCGAAACGTTTATTAAGGCCGGCAATCTCATTGCGCAGAGCCTGGACCTCGTCAAACAGTTTGCCCAATTCGCCTTTGGCATCAATGTCGGAGGACATGTCCTCCATAATGGAAAGCAGATCTGTTACCTTCTTCGAGGTATCAGGATCCATAGACCTCTCTCTTGGCCTTCAGGCGGATCTGGGCCAGCGATGAGTGCACCTTGGTAAGCGCGCTCTTGAGTTCCGTGATCTCGTCCTCCAGCGGCCCGCGCTTGCTGTATTCATCCTGCAGCTTGCCTTCCAGGTCGGAGACCCGCGAATTGGCCGATTTAAGATCGCGCTCGAGGATGGTGACCTTGACTTCCAGCTTGGCCTTGGCATGCACATCAGAGCTCATGCGCTCATAGTTGGCTTTCAATTCCCGGGTATCCATCACCGCGGCGTCCAGGTCGGTGCTCTTTTCATCAAGCATTGTGGAAAGCGAATTGATGTAAAGGTCGGCATCCTGGAGCTGTTCGTTCAGAAAACGGATCTCGTCATTGACTTTCAGGACATCTTCGCTCCCGGATGACCTCGTCTCAAGATCGGCCTTGAGCTGTTCATTCTCGGCCTGCAGGTTCCGGATCAGCTGATCGTTCTTTCTGATCTGGGACTCCAGATCTTTCTTTTCAAAGATAATCTGGGAGAATTCGCTGTTGAGCTCTTCGATGGTCCGGAAGGCCACGTCCGCGCCGGCCGTAACCGGGGAGGCCTGGGCTACCGGCTGCTGTTTGGGTTCCTCAGCTTTGGGGGCAGGTTCGGCAACCGCCTCTTCCTTGGCCTTGAGCTGGACCGGGTCTACGTTCCAGGGCCGGTTGGGGCGTTCTTTCTGCCGCTTGGGCATCTTTTTGGCAACGTTACTGTCGAAACCGTCCTTCATTTATCAATTGCTCCTCAAATTACATTACCACAAATTTTTATACCCTTAATCATAAATATCCCTAAAAGGCAATCGGCAGGTTCGGAAAGACCTCCCGGATGAAACTGTCGATGTCCACGGCCCCCCGGCTGCGCGGGGCATGCTCATGGATCGGGCTCCCGAGGCTGGCGGCCTCGGCCATCTTGGTATCCTGCCTGACGATGGTCTGCATCAAATAATCGCTGTAATGCTGTTCCAGTGCCTCGCGGGAGCGCTGGCAGATATTATGCGAGGCATTGTAGTGGTTGAGGAAGATCCGGATGTTTTCCAGCACAAAGTCAAAGTCATCCTCAATCGTGGCAATGGTCTCGAACAGGATCTTGAGGCCGTGATAGGACAGGAAATCCGCCAGGACCGGCACGAAGAGTTCGGTGCTGGCCAGGATGCCGTTCAGGTTCAGCAAACCGATGGACGGCGAGGCATCCATGATAACCACATCATAGTCGTCCTGCACCTCGCTCAGGGCCTTGCGCAGGCGCATCTCGCGGGCATTCACCGAAGTCAGTGAAAGTTCAACCGGGGACAGGTCCAGGTTGGCGGGGATCAGTTTCATGTTGGGCAGCGGGGTGTCCACAATCACATCACTGATGGGCATGCGCTCGATCAGGACATTATACAGGGTGTGTTCGATATCTTCGTGATCGACGCCCAGGCACTGGGTCAGATGTCCCTGGGGATCAAGGTCCAGCAGCAGCACCTTCATCCCCAGTTGCGCCAGCCGGAACGAATAAAAGGCCGACACACTGGTCTTGCCCGTACCACCCTTGAAGTTCAGAAAGATCTGCCGCCGTTTCTCCTGCACCAGCGGCCCCTTCCCCAGCCTTTCAAGATAATCGGGAATATCATAAGGCATATATATCCGCACACCGTCCTGCATAACCGGTGCGGGCAGTTCACCCTCGGCTTCCATGCGCAGCAGCATGGACTTGGAGATCCCCAGCAGTGAGGCAAACTCCTTGGCCGTAAAGACAGGTTGTTCCATTATTTCCCTTCCTTCATTATTTCCCACCAGGCCTGCCACTTGGCCACGATCCATTCCAGCTCGTCATCGGAGGCCCCCAGCGGATCACCGAAATCCTCTCCCGTGATCCGGCTCAGGGTATAGATGGCTTGGCCCTTGACATCCGGGTCCTCATCCTCCAGGGCCTTGATGATGCGCTCGGCATCACCGCCGTCGCCCCAGACCGCAATCACCTTGAGGGCGTCAATCCGCACCATGGGATCGGGATCCTTGATGGCCAGCTCGGAAATAGGTTTGAGGGCGCCGCTCTCATTGATCCATGAGATATAGTTGATCACCCGCCGCCTGACATAGGGATCGCCATCCTTGAGCCACTTGAGACCATCCTCCAGGCAGAACCTTCCTTTTCTGAAGATGTAGCGGATCGCCATGCGGCGGATACGCGGGTCATCGGATACGGTGGCATCCATGAAGATCGCCGAATAATCGCCGTCGGCATCGAACAGCACGCTGTAAACCGCTTCAAGCGTGTCGATATCCGCATCATCAATCACCGAACGGACAAGATCTTCCGGATCATCGGTCTGGTGCAGGAGAGCCTGGGCCGCCATGCGCTTGATTTCGTTGTCGTCATCCTTAAGATCAAGCAGGATCTGATCCAAACTTACGCCCTTCAAGAAGCCCTCCATTTCATGTCTGGTGCAGTATAAATGTTAACATGATGAAGAGTCAAGCAGGCAGATGAAAACAAAAGAGTTTCATCTTTTTATTACATGGTGTTAGTCTGGCGGCATGATTGCACCGGCCGCCGATATCGTTGTTTTTTCAAGCATCCCCATGGTGCTGACCTATGCCGTTCCGGCCGGGATGCAACTTGAACGCGGCTGCCGCGTGGTGGTGCCGGTCAGGAACACCACGCGGGTCGGACTGGTGGTCGGCGAGGGCTCCCGGGATGACGAAAAACTCAAGCCGGTGGCCGAAGTCTTGGATGAAACTCCGCTGATACCCGCCAGGATCATCGACATGCTGCTGTGGGCCGCCCGTTACTACCATGTGCCCCCGGGAACCGCCATTGCCCTGGCCTTCCCTCCCTACCTCAGACGCGCCAGGACCCTGGAGACTCCGGTGCAGTACCGCGTAAGACGCGCGGCCGGCACAGGCCGGCTTGGCCCCCGCCAGCAGGAAATCCTGGAGCTGATCCCGGCCGAGGGCATGGACCTGAGCGAACTCAAACAGATGTTCAAGGGGGCCGGCAATGCCATCAGGGGCCTGATCAACAAGGGCTACGCCGTGCTCGACAACACGGCCATGCCCATGGTCGGCGACCCCGACGTCGCGAGCCGTTATGCGCAGGACCATGGATTGACGGTCGAACGGGTCCGCTCGTCGGAGGACGTCGAGCGCTCCCTGCTCAGCCGTGATTCCGGTGCCGCGGAGGTGCTGATCCCGCC
>CAYWBU010000021.1:11642-17555 GCA_964456565.1 uncultured Bacteriovoracaceae bacterium
CGCCGTGCTCGAGGAGAACATCCCCGGATTCGCAACCAGCTCGCCGCCTGATTTCACGGCCGAGCAACGCCATGCAATCGCACAGATCAGCACCGCCATCCACGCCCAGAACTACAAAACCTTCGTGGTGCACGGCGTAACCGGTTCCGGCAAGACCGAGATCTATCTGGCCTGCGCCCAGAAGGCCCTCAGACTGGGACGCTCGGTGATCTATCTGGTACCGGAAATCGCGCTCACCCCCCAGAGCATCGCGCGCATCAAGGAGCGTATCCCCTTCGAAACCGCGGTCTTTCACTCCGGCCTGACCGACCGCCAGCGGGCCGTCGAATTTATCAGGGCCGCCAGCGGAAAGGCCCCCTTTGTGCTGGGAACCCGTTCGGCCATCTTTGCCCCGGTCAGCAATCCGGGGCTCATCATCGTGGATGAGGAACATGACGCCAGCTACAAACAGTCCGACGGCGTGCCCTACAATGCCCGCGACCTGGCCCTGTTCAGGGCCAGAGATGCCGGGGCCACCGTGGTGCTGGGCTCGGCCACCCCCAGCATGGAGACCTACAAGAATGCCTGCGAGCGCGAGGATGTGGAACTGATCGCCCTCAGGTCCCGCGTCAGCGGCAACCAGCTGCCGCCGGCCGAGATCATCGACATGCGCGGTGAAGAAGGCATCCTGGCACCCAAACTGCTGGAGGCCCTGGAGGACACCATCACCAAGGGCCAGCAGGCCCTGCTCTACATCAACCGGCGCGGTTTTTCCGGCGCCATGGCCTGCCCGGGCTGCGGCGAGATCCTGACCTGCTCCAACTGCGACCGCAGCCTCACCTACCACAAGAGCCGCAGGATCGCCCTGTGCCACTACTGCGGTTTCCGCAGGCCCCTGCCCGAAATCTGCCCGGCCTGCGGCTGTGTCGAAATGCAGCCGGTCGGCATGGGCACCGAGAGGATCATTGCCGAAATCGCACAGAAAATCCCGCACGCCAGGGTGCTGCGCATGGACACGGACGAGATCACCTCGCCGGCCAGACTGGAACAGGCCCTGAGATCCATCCGCCAGCATGAAATCGATATTATCGTCGGGACCCAGATGATCGCCAAGGGCCATGATTTCCCCGGACTCAACCTGGTGGGGGTGATCCAGGCCGAACAGATGCTCTACCTGCCGGATTTCCGGGCCGCGGAACGCACCTTCCAGCAGATCGTCCAGGTGGCGGGCCGGGCCGGAAGACATCTGGACGAAACCCGGGTGATCATCCAGAGCCTGATGCCGGACCACCCGGTGATCTGCGCCATTGCAACCTATGATTATCCGGCCTTTGTCGCGGCCGAACAGGATATGCGCAAGAGCACCGCCAGTCCGCCCCACAGCCATATGGCCCGCATAACCTTTGCCGCCCCCGAGCCGCAGCCGGCCCAGAAGAGCTCCCTCAAGGCCGCCGAACGCGGCCGGACATCCGGAGTAACCATCCTGGGACCGGCCCCCGCACCGGTGGCCCGGCTGAGGGGGGCCTACCGCTGGCATATAATCCTGACCGCACCCGAACGCAGGGACCTGCATCTGGCGGTAACCAAGATTGAAAGGATGAAATTGCCGCCCAGGGTGAAGATGCGAGTGGACATCGACCCCTACGACATGTTCTGAATCCGGGCCTGATCAGACGCCCGACATGACAAGTTTGCCGTGTTTCATGCCCTTGATGGAGATCAGTTTGTCGGCCAGCTCCCGCAATTCGGCTGCCCGGCCCTTGACCGTGATGGTCTCTAGGCAGTTATCATGATCCATATGTACATGCTGGCTGCACAAAATCAGATGACCATAGTCGTGCTGAATCTCCAGCAGATCATTGACCAGTGTTCCCTTGTGATGATCATAGATCAGCACCACCGCGCCGGCGGCAAACAGGCCTTCCTGCCAGATTTCATCCACAGTCATGTTGCGGATCAGATGCCGGATGGCCTGCGACCGGTTGGGGAAATGCCGCCGGTTGACAAAATCATCCAGTTTTTCCAGTAGATCCTCCTCAAGCGAAACACCAAAGCGGGTAACTTTCATAAAATCTCCTGTGGCGGATATTTATCACATTTATTTTTTTTAGACAAATCCGCTGCAATCCCCATATTCATTTGAGAAATATATATATATTTATGTTTATTTATCATAATTCTATAAATGTTCACTATAATATCCATTTGTTAAACATTTAACAGTCTTCGGCGATCAAACCCGCATTTCACCCGCCTCCCCCAATCGCCATAATATCATATATCATATTGATATCATTAAATATTAATCAGCAAAGCCCCCCGACCAATAGTAACACCTATGCAACATTCGTGTTATTTCACATTTCCAGAAAATGATTGACGATCCATTCGGTTTTAAGTATCAAAAATAACTATAGGTGTTACTCTTATTTATTTATGAGTATTAAGGGTATCAATTAAAAGGGGGGAGTTATGGGAAAGAATCTTGATTATAATGACTTGGTATGCGCCCAGTATGAGAACCTCATGGATCACTGCAAATCCAATCTGGACCGCATGGAAACCGAACTGCCCGCCCCTGCCGTTGACTTTAAGAAGACAATGCAGGACCGCGGCATTTCCAGAAGAAGTTTCCTGAAATGGACAACTTTCATGACTTCGGCGCTGATGCTGCCGCCCGCGTTCAAACCGCTGGTAGCCCAGGCCGCCGAAAACTTCAGCCGGCTGCCGATCCTCTGGCTGCACTTTGCCGAGTGTACCGGCTGTTCGGAAGCGTTCCTGCGTTCATCCTATCCCAATGTGGATGAACTGATCCTCGATACGCTGTCCATCGAGTATCATGAAACCATCATGGCGGCAGCCGGATACCAGGCCGAGGAGAACATGCATAAATGCATGGAGGACTTCGCCGGCAAATATGTCTGTGTCATTGAGGGAGCCATCCCCACCGGCATGGACGGCCAGTACTGCCGCATCGGCGCCGAGGGCAAGACCGCCCTTGAAATCGCCAAGGAAGTTTCATCCAAGGCGGCCGCCACCATTTGCATCGGCACCTGTTCCGCCTTCGGCGGTGTCCAGGCTGCCAACCCCAACCCGACCGACGCCCAGGGAGTCGGCAAGGCCCTGGGAATCAAGACCGTCAATATTCCGGGCTGCCCGCCCAACCCGGCCAACTTTGTGGGCACGGTCCTGCATTTCCTGATGTTCGGCGGCATGCCGCCTTTGGATTCCCTCGGCAGACCCATGTGGGCCTACGGCAAACGCATCCATGACTTCTGTGAAAGAAGGCCGCACTACGATGCCGGTGAATTTGTCGAGGAATGGGGCGACGAGGGCGCCAAAAAAGGCTGGTGCCTCTACAAGGTCGGCTGCAAGGGTCCGTATACCTACGCCAACTGCAGCAAGGTGCGCTTCAACGACGGCATCTCCTGGCCGGTAATGGCCGGACACGGCTGCATGGGCTGCGTGGAACCCAACTTCTGGGACACCATGGCTCCTCTTGAAAAGCCGATCTCGGACAAGACCATCGGCGGAGGCGAAAACACGGTTGACAAGGTCGGCATGGTCCTGACCGGCGCCGCTGCCATCGGAGTCGGCGTGCATGCCGCTGCGGCCGCCGCCAAACGTCACGGCATGAAAGGTGCCCCGTCCGAGTTCAGCAAGGACGATGAAGAATAGTTCCGCAATCAGGAGGAGGATGAAAAATGTCTGAAAGAATTATAGTTGATCCGATTACCAGAATCGAAGGTCACTTGAGAATAGAAGTAGAGATCGATGAAAACAATGTTATCCGCGATGCCTGGAGTTCCATCGGGCTCTGGCGCGGAATCGAAACCATCCTGAAGGGACGCGACCCGCGCGATGCCGGTCTGATCACCCAGCGTTTCTGCGGGGTCTGCACCTATTCGCACTATGAGGCCAGCATCATGGCCGTGGAAGACGCCTTCGGCGTCAAGCCGCCCAAGAATGCCCGCATCATCAGGAACCTGATCAAGGCTTCCCAGTACCTGACCGACCACATCATGCATTTCTATCACCTGCACGGTCTCGACTGGGTCGACATCGTCAGCGCCCTGTCGGCCAATCCGCGCAAGGCCGTTGAACTGGCCCAGAGCTACGGTTCCACCTACAACTGTTCCGAGTCACATTATCAGAACGTCCAGAAACGGCTGACCACCTTTGTGCAGTCCGGCCGCCTGGGACCCTTCGCCAATGCCTACTGGGGCAACAAGTCCTTCAAACTGTCGCCCGAGGCCAACCTGGTGATCGCATCCCATTATCTGGATGCCCTGAACATCTCCAAGGTCGGCGGTCAGATGCAGGCCATCTTCGGCGGCAAGAACCCGCACCCCCAGACCCTGGTGGTCGGCGGTGTGACCTGTGTCAATGACGCCATGGACGCCCACCGGGTCGGCCAGTACCTGTTCCGCCTGCGGGAGGTCAAAAACTTCGTTGATACGGCCTACATCCCCGACATCCTGATCGCGGCCGAGTTCTACAAGGACGAGGGTCTCGCCGGTGTC
This sequence comes from uncultured Bacteriovoracaceae bacterium, assembly GCA_964456565.1. Lineage (GTDB taxonomy): Bacteria > Desulfobacterota > Desulfomonilia > UBA1062 > UBA1062 > CAYWBU01. Next base: position 16,145 of record CAYWBU010000021.1, read on the forward strand.
GGCAAGGGCGTCGGCAACTTCCTGAGCTACGGCGGCTTCCCGCTGGATGACGACTGGACCAGCACGGCCCTGCCGGCCGGTGTCATCAAGAACCTGGACCTGGCCAATCCCGAAGCCCTGGATGAAAACAAGATCACCGAGGAAGTCACCCACTCCTGGTACAAGGAAACCGGTCCGGTCCATCCCTATGACGGCAAGACCGAACCGGAATACACCGGCTTTGATGCCAACGGACATGTCAAGGGTGACGAGAAATATACCTGGTGCAAGGCCCCGCGCTATGACGGCATGCCGTTTGAAGTCGGCCCGCTGGCCCGGTTCGTGGTGGGCTATGCCCAGGGACATGAAAAAATCAAAGGTCTGGTGGATTACACCCTCAAGGCCACCGGCCTGCCGGCCACAGTCCTGTTCTCCACCCTGGGACGCACCGCGGCCCGGGCCCTGGAGACCAAGCTGATTGCCGATCAGACCGAAGGCTGGGTCAACGAACTGGTTGAAAACATCAAGTTCGGCGACACCATGACCTGGACCCGTTGCGACGTTCCCAAGGAAGGTCAGGGCCGCGGCATGAACGAGGTCCCCAGAGGATCTCTGGGCCACTGGGTCAAGATCGAAAACCATGTGATCTCCAACTACCAGGCCATCGTACCCTCCACCTGGGACTGTTCACCGCGCGATGCCGCCGGTGTCCGCGGTCCTTACGAGGAGTCGCTGGTGGGCACCAAGGTGGCCAACATCGAACAGCCGCTTGAGATCATCCGGACCATTCACTCGTTTGACCCGTGCATGGCCTGTGCGGTTCACATCATCGATCCCAGGACGAACGACGTTAAAAAGTTCAAAGTGGCCTGACAAGGAGGACGACATGGAACAGAATGTAACTCCTGAAGATGAACGTATAATGATCAAGGAGTGGTCGCTGACCATGCGGTTCAACCACTGGGCGACGGTCCTGTGCATCTTTGTCCTGATCGGCACCGGGCTGTATATCGCCCGGCCCTTCACCGTCTACCAGGGAGAGACCATCGACAAGTTCATGATGGGTGATATCCGTTTCATCCACATCCTCTTCGGGGTCTTCATGGTGCTGCTTTCCCTGCAGCGGGTCTATCTGGCCTTTTTCTCCACCTTCCACAAGGACTGGCGGGATTTCTGGGCCTGGACCGACCTCAAGGACCTGTGGCAGCAGATCAAATTTTACATGCTCATTACAGAGAAGATGCCCAAGCATAAATTTCTCTACGGCCCCATGCAGTCCCTGGCCTATATGGGCGGTGGTTCCTTTTTCCTGACCCAGGATATCAACGCACGTGCCACGGCAAACTGGGCCGATAAATCGGGCATGCCGGGCTTTACGCCCATCGGCACGGCAGCACAACCTTTCAATGGCACGTTGGACGGCCGAGGTCAT
>CAYWBU010000021.1:17565-21533 GCA_964456565.1 uncultured Bacteriovoracaceae bacterium
GGCCCCATGCAGTCCCTGGCCTATATGGGCTACATGGTCATGGCGGCGCTGATCTGCATCACCGGCCTGATCCTGATGGGCGCCGGCTATGATGCGGGGCTGACCGCCGCGGTCTATGCCGCGCTCAAGCCCCTGGAGAATGCCATGGGCGGCCTGGCGACGGTCAGATGGATTCATCATGTCCTGACCTGGCTGTTCATCATCTTCATTGTGGTGCACATCTACATGGCCTTCTGGTACGACCAGGTCTTCAAGGAAGGTACCGTAAGCTCCATGATCAACGGCCGGGTTTACCGCAAGAAACTCAGAACAGAATAACCCATAACTTATCAGACTATGCTATAATGGGAGATTGAAAAATCTCCCATTTTTTTGCCCGGAAAAGATTGATATGGAAAAAATTACGATTCTCGGACTCGGAAACATCCTGCTGCAGGATGAAGGCTTCGGCGTTAACTTTGTCAAATGGTTTGAACAGCGTCACCGGCTGCCTGAAAATGTCGGCATCCTTGACGGCGGCGTCCTGGGCTTCAACCTGCTGAACACCATCGCGGACTGCGACCGCCTGATCGTGGTGGACACCATCAAGACCGATGATGATCCCGGCAGCATCTACCGCTTCAACCGCGAGGAAATGCAGCTGCACATGCCCGACCCCACCAGCGCCCATGAAGTGGAGTTTTTTGACGTGATCTGCATGGCAGATCTGATGGGCCAGTGTCCCGAAACCGTCTTCTGCTGTATCGTGCCCCAGGAATATGGCGGCGAGATGGAGATGGGCATGACCCCCCTGATGGAATCCCGCTTCGAACCCATGGAGGCCTTGGTCCTGAAAGAGCTGGAGGCCATCGGCATCGCCCCGGAGCCGGCAGATGCATGAACTGTCCCTGACGCAGTCCGTCCTGGATATCATTGATGAGTATGCCGCTGAAAAAAATTTCAGTACGGTCAAGACCATAAAACTTTCATTCGGACAGATCTCGTGCATCGACCCGGAGGCCCTGACCTTTGCCTTCGAGACGCTTGCCAGGGGCCGCACGGCCGAAGGCGCCGCGCTCGAGTTTGACATCCGGCCGGTTATAATCTACTGCTTTAAATGCGGACGCGACATGCAGCTGGACAGCTACCAGGGAACCTGCCCGGAATGCGGCACGGGTGAAATAATCCTGGCCGGCGGCACCGAAGAACTCCAGCTCACCGAACTGGACGTAGAATAAGGAGGACGGCGAACGATGTGCATCGGTTTCCCCGGAAAAATCATCTCCATTGATGAAAACAACTACGCCGTGATCGAGATCGGCGGCACCAAGCGTGAGGTCTGTCTCGAGATCGTGGACGAACCGGTTGCCAAGGGCGACTTTGTCATTTGCCATGCCGGCTTCGCCATCCACCGCGTGGATGAGGACGTCGCCATGGAAAAGCTCAAATTTCTGGATGAACTCATCGAAAATGAAATATATTGACGAATACCGCGATCCGGCCCGTGCCAGGGGACTGCTGGAAAAAACGACTGCCCTGGCGCAGAAAATCGCCCGCCCCGTCACCCTGATGGAAGTCTGCGGATCACACACCAATGCCATCGGTCACCACGGCATCCGCAATCTGCTGCCGGAAAATGTCAGGCTGATATCCGGTCCCGGCTGTCCGGTCTGCGTCACGGCCACGCGCGACATTGACCGGGCCCTCTATCTGGCCGGCAGGCAGGAGGTGATCTTCATGACCTTCGGCGACATGCTCAAGGTCCCGGGCACGGACAGCGCCAGCCTCCAGCAGCAGCGGGCCGGCGGAGGTGACATCCGGATTGTGGCCTCACCCATGGACTGCCTGCGCACCGCGGCTGAAAACCCGGACAAACAGATCGTCTTCATGGGGATCGGCTTCGAAACCACGGCCCCCGGCGTGGCCGCCACCATCAGGGCCGCTAGTTCGCAAGGCCTTGCAAATTTTTCGGTCTACAGTGTCCACAAGGTCATGCCCCCGGCCATCAGGGTCCTGCTGGATGATCCGCAGATCAAAGTGGACGGCTTCATCTGTCCCGGCCATGTCAGCACCATCACCGGGGAAGCCGCCTATGCCATGATCCCGGCGGACAACCGGGCCGCCGTCATAACCGGCTTTGAGCCCGTTGACATCATCGAAGGCATCTACATGCTGCTGAACCAGCTGCACCAGGGGCGCTTCAGCGTGGAAAATCAGTATGCCAGGGGCGTCAACCCGCAAGGCAACCCGAAGGCCCGCGCCCTGATGGATCAGGTCTTTGAGCCGGCCGATGCCGCCTGGCGCGGTCTGGGCATCATCCCGGGCAGCGGGCTTAAAATCAGGTCCGCCTATGCGGCCTGTGATGCGGCCGTAAAATTTGAGATCCCGGATATGGCGTCCAGTGAACCGCCCGGCTGCCGCTGCGGCGACATCCTGCGCGGCATCATCGCGCCTGCGGACTGCCCGCTGTTCAGAAAGATCTGCACCCCGCTGAACCCCATCGGTCCCTGCATGGTATCGGCCGAAGGCACCTGCGCCGCCCATTATAAATATTCCTGAGGAGAACCGCATGAAGATCAAGATCATGGAAAACGTGCTGGAGGCCAACAGCAAACTTGCCGCTGAAAACCGCGACCTCCTGCGCCGTAAAAATATCTATGCCGTCAACCTGATGAGTTCTCCGGGCGCCGGCAAGACCACCCTGGTGGAAAAGACCATCAGCCATATCTAGGAGCGCTACAACATCGCCGAGAACGAGCGCGATGTCCAGCACTGCATTGACGCCGAACGTACCCGGGAGCTGAACATCCCGGTGGAACAGATCAACACCGGCGGCGGCTGCCACATCGACGGCCATCAGATCAAGAAGGCCCTTGCCAAGTTTGATCTGGACCAGACCGACCTGCTGATCATCGAAAACGTGGGCAACCTGGTCTGCCCGGCCCAGTTCGACCTGGGGGCCCATAACAATGTCATGATCCTCAGCACGCCCGAAGGCGCCGAAAAACCGGCCAAATATCCGCAGATCTTCCAGATCTCATCCGTGATGATCATCAACAAGATCGACCTCATGCCCTATGTGGACTTTGACCGCGAAAGGGCTGCAAATTACGCCAAGGGGCTCAACCCGCACATCAAAATCTGCGATATCTCGTGCCGCACCGGCGCAGGCCTGGAGACCTGGTTCGGCTGGCTGCAGGACGAGATCGAGAGGTACAGGGCCGCCTAGCGATGCGCAGACGCTACCAGATATCGGGGACCGTGCAGGGGGTCGGATTTCGGCCCTACATCTATCGCCAGGCCCTGAAATTTGGGCTGGCAGGTTTTGTGCGCAATACGCCCCAGGGGGTCCATCTGGAAATCGAGGGTACCCCCGGTGCAATCGCGGCCTTTGATAATGAGCTGCAGCCCAACCTGCCGCCGGCCGCCATGATCAAGGAGGTCCAGGTGACGGAAATCGATCCCGCCGGCGAGCGGGATTTCCGGATTGCTGCCAGCAATTCTAACGGACGCCAGCGCCTGCACATCACCCCGGACATGGCCACCTGCGAAAACTGCCTCAAAGAGCTGCGCGATCCCAATGACCGGCGCTACCGTTATCCCTTCACCAACTGCACCGACTGCGGCCCCCGCCTGACCATCATCAGCAAGATCCCCTATGACCGGGCCAACACCTCCATGGAATCCTTTGACCTATGTCCGGACTGTTGCCGGGAATATGAGGACCCGGCCGACCGGCGTTTTCATGCCGAACCCAATGCCTGCCCGGTCTGCGGCCCGCAACTCAGCCTGCTGGATGGTGCTGGCCGGATACTGGATGAGACCGACCCGCTGCAGGGGGCCAAAGAGGCCCTGAAGGCCGGCAAGGTTGTGGCCGTCAAGGGCCTGGGCGGCTTTCACCTGGTGGCCGATGCCGCCAATGCTGAAGCCGTCAGTGAACTGCGCCGGCGCAAACACCGCGAGGAAAAACCCCTGGCCCTGATGGCGCC
>CAYWBU010000022.1:0-18634 GCA_964456565.1 uncultured Bacteriovoracaceae bacterium
ATACCGACGACCAGGGCGACCCATCGGCCAACACCCAGCTGTCGGATAAACGGGCTTACGAGATTTTAAAATACCTGAGCTCAACAAAGATCAGCTGGCCCTTTACGATCTGATCTGGAAGCGCTGTCTGGCTTCCCAGATGGAAAGCGCCGTCTTTGATCAGACCGGTGTCGAGATCGACGCCGACGGTGTGGGGCTGCGGGCCACCGGCTCAATCCTGAAGTTTGACGGGTTCCTGAAAATCTACCAGGTCCAGGAGGAAAAGGACAACATCCTGCCGGGCAGTATCACTCCCGCAGGCATCCTTACCCTGGAAAATATCGATTCCAAACAGCACTTCACCCAGCCACCGGCCCGCTACACCGAGGCCAGTCTCATCAAGGAACTGGAGGAACGCGGCATCGGCCGGCCCAGCACCTATGCCCCCACCATCTCCACCATCCAGGACCGCGGCTATGTCCGCCTGGAATCACGGGCTTTCATTCCCACCGAACTGGGGCGGGATGTCAACTCCCTGCTGGTCAAAAACTACCCCAATATCCTGGATGTGGACTTTACGGTACGCATGGAAGACACCCTTGACAAGATCGAAGAGGGCTCCCGGGATTATGCTGCAGCAATGCAGGATTTCTACAAGACTTACAGCAATGAGCATGAAACTGCCCAGACTGAGATGGAAAACCTCAAGACCGCCCAGAGACCATCCGGGGTCAAATGTGAAAAATGCGGCCGGGACATGCTGATCAAACTGGGCAAAAACGGCCATTTCCTCGGATGTGCCGGCTATCCGGAGTGCACCAATACGGCCGAATACAGCCGTGATGAACATGGGAAGATCCTGGCCATGGCCCATCCCGAACCGGAAGTAACCGACCAGAAATGCGAAAAATGCGGGGCCCCCATGCTGATCAAGCACGGTCGTTTCGGCGAGTTTCTGGCCTGCAGCAATTATCCCCAATGCAAAAACACCAGTCCGCTCGAAAAACCGGAAATAACCGACAAAAAATGCGACAAATGCGGGGCGCCCATGGTGGTCAAAAAAAGCCGGCGGGGACCTTTCCTTGGCTGCAGCAGTTATCCCGACTGCAAAAACATCATGCCCTACCCCACAGGCCTGAAATGCCCGGTAAACGACTGCAAAGGCGAGATTGTGCAGCAGGTATCCAAACGGGGCAAGACCTACTATGCCTGTGACCGGGAACCCTGTGATTTCCTCAGCTGGAACAGACCGGTAGAAAAAAAATGTCCCGAGTGTGGCTGCGAACTGATGATTAAGAAGAACAGCCGGCTTACTTGCGCCAATCCCGAATGCACCCACGAAGAAGATGAAAAAAATTAAGATCATCGGCGGCGGACTGGCCGGCTGTGAAGCCGCCTACCGCCTGGCCGCAAACGGTATCCAGGTGGACCTGTACGAAATGCGTCCCAACCGGATGACCCCGGCACATACAACCGACAGACTGGGCGAACTGGTCTGCAGCAACTCGCTCAAGGGTACTGATCCGGAAACGGCCCACGGGCTGCTGAAGACGGAAATCAACGCCCTGGGGTCTCTCATCCTCGATACGGCCGCAAGCACAAGTGTCCCGGCCGGCAAGGCCCTGGCCGTTGACCGCGAACGGTTTGCTTCGGAAATCTCCCGGATAATCGAGACGCACCCCAATATCCGGATCATCCGGGAAGAGGTCACCGAGATCGACCCGGACGAGCTCTCCATAATTGCCACCGGGCCGCTGACATCCGACAGCCTGGCCCAGGCTGTGGCTAACTTGACCGGCAGCACCAGGCTCTTCTTTTATGATGCCGTGGCACCCATTGTTGACGGTGAATCCGTCGATCTGCAGCAGGCCTTTTTCGGTTCCCGCTGGGACCCGGACAGCACCGACTATCTGAACTGCCCCATGGATGAGCTGCAGTATTACAGGTTTGTGGACGCCCTGCTGGAAGCTGACCGGGTCAACCCGCACGAGTTCGAGGATCAGCGCTTTTTCGAGGGTTGCCTGCCAATTGAGGTTATCGCCGAACGGGGTCGGGAAAGTCTGCGGTATGGCGGCATGCGCCCCATCGGATTTAGCAACCCGGCTGACGGACGACGGCCCTTTGCCATCCTGCAGCTCAGACGCGAAAATCTCAAGGGCGAGGCCTATAACCTGGTGGGCTTTCAGACCCGCCTGAAATATCCTGAGCAGGACAAGGTCTTCCGCCTGATTCCGGCCCTGGAAAAGGTCAATTTCCTGCGCTACGGCAGCATTCACCGCAACACCTTCATTGATTCGCCGCGGGTAATCAATGAAGATCTTTCACTCAAGGATCATCCGCAGATCTTTTTTGCCGGACAGATCACCGGAGTTGAAGGTTATGTGGAATCGGCAGCCAGCGGAATTCTGGCAGCGACAGCGATTCTCAAACGGATGACGGGAGAAGATTACAGCCCACCACCGCCGCAAAGTGCCCTGGGATCACTGATAAACCATATCACCGACGCATCGATAGAGATGTTCCAGCCCATGAACATAAACTTCGGCATAATGCCCATGCCTCAAGTACATAAAAAGATCCGCAAACAGACCCGCCTGGAACTTGCAGCCCAAGCCTATGAACAATGGCTGGGATCAATTCGAGAAAAATAGCACAACGATTACAACCGCCTGCGCAAACGAAACAAAACCTGAGTTACAGCGCAGAGGGGGACCGAGGTCCCCCATTGATCAAATCGGTTATCCTCTCGTCACGTTGGATGCCTGCGGTCCCTTGGGACCATCGACAATCTCGAACGTAACAGCTTCACCCTCATTCAATGTCTTGAAACCATCAACACTGATGGCCGAGTAATGCACAAATACATCTTCACCCGTATCTCTGGTGATAAATCCGAATCCTTTTTTCTCATTGAACCATTTGACTGTTCCTGTTGCCATTAAAAAATCCTCCTAAAAGGTTGTTTTCCCATGAAGACCATCAACCTCATAAGAAATTTCCGGAACCATGTTACACTGTCACCTGATCAACCACTGGTTTGATTCGGCTTACACGAACTTCTAATTCCAGATAGATTTTCCTATAAAGCCAATAAAATCAACTGTCAAGTTATTATTAATCATACAAATGTTTTTTATTGATATATATAAATCTTTCCAGGAAATCCGGCATCTTGCAAATGTTCCACCCTTCTGCTAGGGTGTGCAAGTTCCTCAATTTCCTTGAAATCTGAGGCATAATTTTACTGTTTGGAATAGCAATGAACAAAGATATGCAACAAATCCGCGAGGAAATCGACAACCTCGATGTCCGCCTGCTGGAAATCCTGCAGCAGCGTGCTGCGCTTTCAAGAGAAATCGGTCATATAAAAAGGCAGCAGAACATTGAAACCTTCAACCCCGGCCGGGAGCGCGCCATTCTCGACCGGATTGCAAAGCTCACCCGTGATCCGCTCACACCCGCCATGGCTGAAGCCATTTTTAATGTCATCTTCAGCATTTCGCGTTCGCTGCAGCAGATCAACAAAATCGCCTATCTTGGCCCCGAGGGCAGTTTTTCGCACCAGGCGGCCCTGAGTATCTTTCCGCTCGATTCCCAACTCATTGCCCAACCGACAATTGATGACATCATCAATGAGGTCAATGCCTCCCGGGTTGAGATGGGAATCGTGCCCGTGGAAAATTCCACCGAGGGCATGGTAAACCGCACCCTCGACATGATGGCGACCTCAGGTCTGCATGTCTGCCGCGAAATCATGCTGCCGATCCACCACTGTCTGCTGTCAACCGGACTGATGGAGGAGATAGAAACGGTATATTCACATCCCCAGCCCCTGGCCCAGTGCCGGGAGTGGCTGCGCAAAAATCTCCCCAACGCCAGGACCGAAGATACCTCCAGCACCTCCATGGGCGCCATCAAATCACTGCAGGACCGCAAATCGGCCGCCATCGCCTCGCGCAATGCCGCCCGGATCTACAACCTCAACATTGTTGCCGAAAACATCAATGACGATCCGCACAACACTACCCGTTTCTGGGTCATATCCCGGTCAATGCAGGATGTGGAGGGCAAGGCCAAAACCTCCATCATCATAACTCTGGAGAATAAACCCCGGGCCCTTTTCAACGCCATCGGGGCCTTTGCCGAAGAGGGCATCAACCTCACCAAGATCGAATCACGGCCTTCCCGTAAAGGTCCCTGGGAATATATCTTCTTCATCGATTTTCAGGGCAAGCTGGACGACGTCAATGTAACGGCCGCCCTGGAACGGCTGAAGCCCTATACCACTGAAATAATCATTCTGGGATCATATCCCGAAGAAGGTAACCTGTAATGCGTGATATTGATCCGGCCCGCTGGATAAAACAGATTCCGGCCTATATTCCCGGTCGATCCAAGGATGAAATTGCCGCCCGCTACGGCATCGCATCCCCGATCAAACTGGCGTCCAACGAAAACCCGCTGGGGCCCAGTCCGGCGGCTATCAAGGCCCTGCAGGACTGTGCCTCCGACATGCATCTCTATCCCGATGTCATGGCCACCGATTTGCGCAAGGCCGCGGCCGAACTCTGGCAGTGCGATCCGGAATTGATCATTGCCGGCAACGGCTCGGATGAGATTATTGACATGCTCTGCCGGGCCTATCTCGAACCCGGCCAGACGATCATGGTTCCCGAGCATACATTCAGTTATTATGCTATCGCTGCCATGGCCTGCGGCGCAACAGTCACGACCGTCCCCATGAATGAACATTATATCTGCACGGGACACCTGCTGGAGCAGGCCGTTGCCCAACAGCCCCGGATCATATTCATTGCCAACCCCAACAATCCAACCGGCACCTATATCAGGGACCGCAAGCTTATGGATTTCATCCAGGCCTGTCCGGACGAGACCCTGATCGTGATCGATGAGGCCTATGCCGATTTCACCCGCGAACCGGATTTTCAGAGTGCGGTACCGCTGGTGGAGAACCATGCCAATCTGGCAGTGATCAAGACCCTTTCCAAATCGCACGGACTGGCCGGACTCAGGGTCGGCTTCGGCATCACCGGCCAAACCGTCATGGACAACATCAGTCGGATCAAACCGCCGTTCAATGTCAATGCGGCGGCCATCAAGGCCGGAACTGCCGCACTGATGGACCACGACTTCCTGAGACAGACCCTTGAGACAACCTGGTCCGGTCTCGATTTTTACTATCATGAATTTGAGAGAATCGGGCTTGAATATGTGAAGAGTCAGACCAACTTTGTCCTGGTCAGAATCGGCCCCCGTGCCAAAGAGATCTATGAGCGCCTGATTGAACGCGGGGTGATAACCCGGCACATCAATAGCGGCATGCTCGCTGATTATCTGCGAATCAGCATCGGCCTGCCCGAAGAAAATCGGACCCTCATTGAGGCCCTGGAAGCGGCCCTTGCCGATCAGGAGATCAATCAATGAAGATCTGCGGCGAGATCACACCCCCCGGCGACAAGTCCATTTCTCATCGGGCTTTCATGATCGGCGGGCTGGCCGGCGGCGAGACAATCATTCATAACGCCCTTGCCTCCCTCGACGTCAACAGCACCCGCGATGCCATGCTCGCCCTGGGAGCAGCAATCACCGCCGAAGGATCAGCCTGGCGCATCCGGGGCGGCAACCTTCACGAACCCGCCGACATTATCGATGCCGGCAATTCGGGAACGACTACCCGGCTTGTCAGCGGCATCCTGACAGGACTTGAAGGCATCAGCATTATCACCGGCGACAATTCTCTGAAAAGCCGGCCCATGATGCGCATAATCGAACCGCTGGAACTCATGGGGGCTGAATTCATGGCCCGCAGGGACGGCTACCTGCCCATGGCGATCCGCGGCAGGGCCAATCCCAGGGCAATCGAATATTCCATGAAAATTGCCAGTGCTCAGGTAAAATCGGCCATCCTGCTGGCAGGCCTGCGTTCCGAAGGGCTTACGGTCGTCAGCGAACCCAGTCTCAGCCGCGACCACACCGAAAGAATGCTGCGGTACTTCGGGGTGGAGATTGAAACCACAGACAATACCGTCAAGCTGGCGGGACGCCAGGAGCTTACCGGCCGCGAACTGACAGTTCCGGCCGATCCGTCATCGGCCGCCTTTCCGGTAGTCTGGGCCGCGGCCACACCCGGGTCCGAACTGGCGGTTCGCAATGTCTGCCTCAATCCGGGGCGCACCGCATTTATCGATGTCCTGCAGCGCATGGGTGCCGATCTCGCAATTGAAAACCGGCGGATGATGTGCGGCGAGGACGTCGGAGACCTGCTTGTACGGGGTGGTCAGCTGAACGGGACCACGATTTCCGGAGATGAAATCCCGGCCCTGATCGATGAAATTCCGATCCTGGCGGTTGCGGCCTCCCTGGCCGAAGGAACGACCCGCATCAGCGACGCCCGGGAATTACGCGTGAAGGAAACCGACCGCATCCTGGCCATGCAGCAGGGCTTCAAAGCCCTTGGCGCGACAATCGAGGCCTTTGACGACGGGATGCAAATCACCGGGCCGCTGAAAATCAAAGGCCCGGCCACCATAAAGACCTGGAGCGACCACCGCATTGCCATGGCTTTTCATATCCTTGCCAGGACCTGTGACATCGACATCGCCCTGGATGACCGGAACTGTGTTGATATATCCTTCCCCGGTTTCTTCAAGGCCATGGACGAGCTGGCATGAATACCAGGATTATAACCATCGACGGTCCATCCGGCACCGGCAAGTCCACAGTGGCCCGACAGGTTGCCGCTGCCCTGGACTTCGCCTTTCTTGATACCGGAGCCCTCTATCGCGGCGCTGCCCTGGCCGTAGCCGAAAGCGGCGTCGATATCACTGACGGAGAGGCCTGCGCCCAGGTTGTCAGCCGGACAACAATGGATCTCGATGACGGTCATCTGATCCTCAACGGGATCGACGCCAGCACGACCATTCGCGAAAACAGGATCAGCAAACTGGCATCTGTCGTAGCGGCCCATCCGGAAGTCAGAGCGGCGCTGCTGGATATCCAGCGCAACTTTGCAGCTGAACATCCGACCGTCGTGGAAGGCCGGGACACCGGGTCAGTAATTTTTCCCTATGCCCCGGTCAAGATATTCCTGTCGGCGACCAATGAGGAGCGTGCCCGCAGACGCTGGCTGGAATTACAGCACAAGGGGATTGAGATCGAACTTGAAAAGGTTATGCATGAACTTGAAGAACGTGATCAGCGGGACTCATCCAGGGCGGTTGCCCCCCTATGCATTCCGGAAAAGGCCACTGTGGTTGATACGACACACCTCTCCCTGGGAGAGGTTATCGAAAATGTGGTTCTGATTGCAAAAAAAGGCTTAACCGATTAGAAGACGGTCTTTTTCAGAGGAAACTTCAGCGGAGGGTTCTTCGTTAACTTCCCTGGCAATGCATTCAACCATCTCCTTTGAGAAATTAACAATGTCCTTATTGGAAAAACCGTTGCCCCTGAGTTCCCTGTAAAGAGATTTAGCCAATATCTTAGTTGCCCTGTCAGCATCCATATTTTTCATTATCATGTCAAAACTTCCTTTTTTGCTCATCTCTCTCTCCAATTCCAAAACAGCGTGCTGACCATAATGCATCTACCATGCCAAATATATTGTAAAATTATTTATCTATTATTTACAGGATGTTACGATGATAAGACAAAATTACATAATCCGGAGGTGTGTTTTTTTTACAATACCATCCGGAAGGCCTCAGGTATTGTAATTTCAGAATCTGTCCTATAAAGATAAACCCATGAAGAATGAAATCAAATACATCCAGTCCGAACTTAAGAAAAAAACCGCCGTCATTGAAATCGGCACCCTTTCATCCCTGATCCTCCTGTGGCTCGGGGTATGGGCCTTCACCGCCATCCAGGAAGAAAAATTCCTTGATCGCGGCCTGGATCTGCTGGAAAATATCAACACCATTACGGATGCACCTGCCTGCCCGGACCTGCTCGACGGCATGCACTGCTCCATCATGGATTCGCCGGCATTCATCAATAGCATGAAAGGCACCCCGGAAAATTCAACGGTCCTCCGCGAACGTTTGAGCCATTCACCGCGCGGCATTGAATGGCTCGGCAACGGCGAGATCAACGGCAAAGATTGGGTTGCCTGGCGCAAGTATGGCGACAAGACCAGGTTCATCAGGATTTCCCAGACAGATCTGCTTAAAATAACCGGGTTCACACAATATAACCGTTCAGTGATGGTCTGCGCCGGACTAGGGTCTCTCCTGCTGATCGGTTTCATGGTCTGGTCCCTGGCGTGGCTCAGGATGACGGCCGTTCAGCAGGTCATCGGCAATAACAGGAGCTAGCCTTTCTTGGCCGGCGGTCTGCGGCGGCTGCGCCGACGCCGTTGCGGACACGGGGCATTCTTATATTTCATCCGGAAGATCGCCTCAAACGGATCCGGACCGTCAACTACACGGCCCTCATAGAGCAAGGAGAAAACCCGGGCAGCATCCGTGTAACGCGCCCTCTTTTTCAAAGACCAACGCATCCTGCCGGTTTCCATGGCTGCCTGCATCCGACGCACAATCACCGCGATCTGGATGACCCCGGCCTTGATTGCCTTGGGCATGGTCACTGCCATATCGGCCGCCAGCATAGCGTCTTTCAGAACAACTGCCGGATCGTCCCGGGACGGATCCAAATTTTCAAGAACATGTTCGAGCCACGGCCACAAAAAAATACAGTACATCATTTCCGGCGACAGATCCTTAAAACGGCGTACACAACGATCATAGGCCGGCAGCATACCTTTTGCCGCATGCGATTCCAGATAAGATCCGATCTCGCCCAGCAGGTAGGGCCAGATGCCGTAAAGATTCATTCGATCAAAGAGCGGAGCAAAATTACCCGATTTGAGGTCCTTGTTCAATTCCTCAAACAGTCTCGATCCAGCACATTCGGACAGATTGTCGCGATAATCCGCGATGGCTGCAGACGAAGCCGCATCAATCTCAAAATCATTACGCGCTGCATGGCGGATTACCCGCCAGATCCTGACAGGATCTTCGGCATAGCGTACAACGGGATCACCGATCACCCGGACCTGTCGGTCATTGATATCTGCCAGGCCGCCGACATAATCAATGATTGAAAAGTCGGCAATATTATAAAACAGTCCGTTAATGGTGATATCGCGCCGGAAGGCATCTTCCTCAGGGGTACCGAAGGTATTATGCATATCCTCTTCGTCATTGTGGGGCTCACGCCTGAAGGTCGCCACCTCGATGATTTTGCCGCCCTTGAAGCGCACATGCACAAGCCTGAAACGCCGGCCAATGAGAAAGGCGTTTCCGAAAAGTTTCTTCATCTCGCCCGGCCGGGCATCGGTGACGATATCAAAATCTTTCGGCCGGGAGCCCAGCAGCAGATCTCTGACCGCCCCGCCCACCAGATAGGCCTTGTAGCCATGGCGATGCAGGCGATACAGGACTTTCAGGGCGTCCTGGTCAATATTTTTGCGAGTTATATTATGCTGCGAACGTTTAACAATTATCGGGTAGCTGTCCGTCATATTCACCATCTTCCGCGACCTCGCGGCCGGCAATCCGATAGGTCCCCTCGGCCCAGTTGATCACATCATGGCCCTTGCAGACCCGGCAACAAAAAGGCCGGTACGGATTATCATCATATTCTGAAAACTTGCCGCACGCCGGACATCTCACTTTCATCTATAAATGTTTCCTCCCGTCAGGCTGAAAACGCTATATAGCACACCCGCGGCATTGTCAAACCGGATGCGCAAAAGATACTTTTCGACATGGCCCGACACCTAAACTTTACTTTAGTGTAATTTACCGTTTGAATTGCAAGATAAAACAGAGTAGTATGATTGATTATGGAAAAAAAAGTTAGGCGCAGAAGGCAGATACTAAGGAACAGGACCATCATCCTCCGTTCAGCAAAAGATCTTTTTCACAAAAAAGGATTCTATTCCACAACAATGGAGGACATTGCCCAGTACTCCGGTTTTGACAGACGCACCATCTACAATCACTTCAAAAACAAAGATGAGATATTTTCGGCGTTGGTTGCCAACGTGATCAACGAAATGAAAGTCATCATTGAGGATGTCTCCCAGCAGGACTCCTCACCGCTTATAAGGCTGCGGGACATCGTTGTGCGACTGCTTAATCTCTACAGTGAACATTCACAGCTGATCACCATCTTCATGTCCGAATATGAGGTCAGCGGCAAAAAGAAGAAAAAACAGATCTCGCCCTACATGATGAAAAACATCCTGGCCTACCGCGAGATAGAATCACTGGTATCCGACCTCATCAAACAGGCCCAGCAACAGGATCTCATCGCCGACATTCATCCCTATATCCTCGCCGGAGTATTCAATGAGCTCATCATGCGGACGGTGGTCATCCTGCATTCCAACAAGAAAGACTTCTCCAAGGAAGATGCCGTCAAAAACATCATCCGGGTAATTACCGGCAAAATCATCAAGGATACATCAATCCTGGATATGAACTAACTTTTTAAATTTTAATTTTCACACAAAAAAAGGCGGCCGAAACGGCCGCCTTTTTTATTAACCCGTTCCGGGTGATTACATCATCGGCATACCGCCGCCCATGCCGCCCATGCCGCCCATATCGGGCATGCCGCCGCCGGCAGGTTTGTCTTCAACATGCTCGGTAATCATAACCTCGGTGGTCAGCATCAGTCCGGAAACCGAAGCTGCATTCTGCAGGGCAGATCTGGTCACCTTGGTAGGATCGATGATACCGGCCTTGATCATGTCCTCATATTCCTCCGTGGCCGCATTGAAGCCCTCGGTGCCTTTGAGGAGCTTAACCTTCTCAACCACAATCCCGGCCTCAAGTCCGGCATTGGTTGCGATCTGACGCAGAGGCTCTTCCAGGGATTTCTGGACAATCTTGATACCAAAGGCCTGATCGCCTTCGGCCTTAACATTTTCAAGAATATCAATGCATCTCAGCAGGGAAACACCGCCGCCGGCCAGGAAACCTTCCTCAACTGCCGCGCGGGTAGCATGCAGGGCATCTTCAACCCGGGCCTTCTTTTCTTTCATCTCCGGCTCGGTGGCAGCACCAACCTTGATCACGGCGACACCGCCGGCCAGCTTGGCAAGCCTTTCCTGCAGCTTCTCACGATCATAGTCGGAGGACGACTCTTCGATCTGAGCCTTGATCTGGCCGATACGAGCCTTGATATCCTCGGCAGCGCCGCTGCCTTCAACAATCGTGGTGTTATCCTTGTCGATCACAACCTTCTTGGCCTTACCAAGATCGGCAACACTGGCAGACTCAAGCTTGCGGCCCAGATCTTCGGAGATGACCTGCCCACCGGTCAGGATGGCGATATCTTCCAGCATGGCCTTTCTTCTGTCACCGAAACCGGGGGCCTTGACAGCAGCAACCTTCAGGGTTCCCCTCAGCTTGTTGACAACCAGGGTAGCCAGGGCCTCGCCCTCGATATCCTCGGAGATGATTAGCAGCTGACGGCCTTCCTTGGCGATATTTTCAAGAATCGGAACAATGTCCCGCATGTTGCTGATCTTCTTGTCATAGATCAGCAGGTAGACATCTTCCATGACAGCTTCCATGCGATCGGCATCGGTTACGAAGTAAGGAGAGAGGTAACCCCTGTCAAACTGCATACCCTCAACGGTATTCAGGCTGGTCTCCATACCCTTGGCCTCTTCGACGGTGATAACACCTTCCTTGCCGACCTTGTCCATGGCCTCGGCAATCATTTTGCCGACTTCGGCATCGCCGTTGGCAGAGATCGTACCGACCTGCTCGATTTCCTTGGAATCCTCAACACTCTTGCTCATGGTCTTGAGCTCATTAACAACAGCAGCAGTGGCAACATCAATACCGCGCTTCAGATCCATGGCATTCATGCCGGCGGCCAGATATTTGAGGCCCTCGGTGTAGATTGCCTGGGCCAGAACCGTGGCGGTGGTGGTACCGTCACCGGCAACGTCGGATGTCTTGGAAGCCACTTCCTTGACCATCTGGGCGCCCATGTTCTCAAATTTATCCTTCAGTTCGATCTCCTTGGCCACACTGACACCATCCTTGGTAACCGTGGGAGCGCCGAACATCCTGTCCACAACGGCATTGCCGCCCTTGGGACCGAGGGTTGCCTTGCCGGCCTTGGCCAGCTGGTCCACACCGCTCTTCACCTTGCCTCTTGCTTCTGATCCGTAAATTATATCTTTTCCAGCCATGTCATTTATCTCCTTTACAAATAGATTACTCTATAACCCCGAGAATATCGTCTTCCCTCATGATGAGGTACTCTTCCCCGTCAACCTTGACATCAGTCCCGGCATACTTGGAAAAGAGCACCTTGTCACCGGCCTTGACATCCAGGGCAACAACCTTGCCGTCATCGGTCTTCTTGCCATTTCCGGCAGCCACAATTTCACCCATCTGGGGCTTTTCCTTGGCTGTATCGGGGATAATGATCCCGCCGGCGGTCTTTTCCTCTTCCTCAATCCTCTTAACCAAAACACGATCCTGTAATGGACGTATCATACAAAACACCTCCTTGAGAGTTTTAATTTCTGTTAGCACTCACCTCATGCGAGTGCTAACATCGATACAGCGCCTAAAAAAATTTTTCAAGACTTTTTTACAGGATGCCTTTTTTTACAAAAAAGCAGTCCGGCGCCTTTTTCGAACGGATAAAATCAGAGTGCCCCACTAGTTCAAATTGACATTTCCGGTCCCAGTATGCAAAATTACCGCGATTCAATCTGCGAGGTTATTATATTGAAGCTATTTAAAAGACTGGACCACGAGGTCACCTTCGGGATCCTGCTCATCATCCTCTCGGCCATTACCTATTATGTGCACTTCCTGATATTCAGAGACCCCCACCACATCTTTATCTATATGGTGGGCGACATCGCCTTTGTGTTCATCGAAGTTTTGATGGTCACCATGATCCTGCACCGGGTCCTGGATTATCGCGAGAAAAAGGAACGCCTTGAAAAACTCAATATGGTGATCGGGATCTTTTTCAGCGAAGTGGGCACCGACCTGCTGACATATTTTTCCGATCTTGATCCCAATGTGGACAGCATCCGCAAGGATCTGATCGTCAGCTCCGACTGGACCGAGCGCGAATTTGACCGCATAACAAAAAAACTCAACACCTACAGCTACAAAGTTGAACCGGCCATGCTTGATCTGGAGCGGGTCAGGGCCTTCCTGGTGGAAAAGAGGACCTTCCTGCTGGCGCTGCTGGAAAACCCCAACCTCATGGAACATGAGACCTTCACCGACCTGCTCAGATCAGTCTTTCACCTGACCGAGGAACTTAAATTCCGCGACAGCATCGCCGAGCTTCCCATCGAAGACCTTTCGCACCTGGCCGGCGACATCGACCGGGCCTACGACATGCTCGTAAAGGAATGGATCGCCTACATGCGCCACCTTAAAGACAGTTTTCCTTATTTCTTCTCACTGGCAATCCGGACCAACCCCTTTGACCAGAAGGCTTCGGTGGTCGTCTCATGGTAGGAGACAAGCTGCAAAAACTGCTGATCATCTATGACTCCATCAACGGCACCAGCGCCAATGCGGCCGAAATAATCGCCAAGGAGCTCAGCCGCGATTTTAAAATCAGCGTTTTTCCGGTGGAATATGCCCCGGTCCC
This sequence comes from uncultured Bacteriovoracaceae bacterium, assembly GCA_964456565.1. Lineage (GTDB taxonomy): Bacteria > Desulfobacterota > Desulfomonilia > UBA1062 > UBA1062 > CAYWBU01. The sequence continues at coordinate 13,654 of CAYWBU010000022.1, forward strand.
GGATGATTTTGACGCGGTGGTCATCGGCAGCTATATCCGTTACGGCAAAGTCTCAGGACCTGTCAGGCGCTACATCAAAAAGCACCAGGCTGCATTGTGCGCCAGAACCACGGTCCACTATTTCTCATGCATGCACCTGGCCCGCACCACCGACCATTACCAGATCCCCGTTTACTATGATCCGGCTTTCAGTCAGCAGCCCCTGCCGCTGGGCAAGATGACCTTTGCCGACCGGCAGCATGCCGCCAGTCTCTACCTTGACAAACTGCTCAAGATCAATCCGGCCGTACGCGGCGTGGCCTTCTTCAAGGGCCGCATGCATTATGGCGCCCTGCCGATCTTTGACCGCATCGCCATGCGCACCATGGGCATCTTCATGAAGGCGGCCCGCGAGGGCGACTCATTCACTCCCGAGCAGCCCCGGGCAATTGCCCTTGAACTCCACCATATCATCCGGGAAAATACATGAGCGCCGAATCCATGGCCATCCTGATCGGCGGGATCATTCCTGCACTGCTTTTCGGCCTGGCCGGCGTCTTTCAGAAGGCCAGCACCAACTTCGGGATCACAACCGGGGCCTATCTGATCTGCATCGGGATTGGGGTATGCCTGACCGGAATTATAATCACCGCAATCTCGCGCGAGATAAATATCAACCTGCATTCAGCATCCTTCGCCTTTCTGATTGGGATCGCATGGTCCCTGGGCATGGGACTGGTGGCCATCGCCCTCAACCGCTATTCCGCCTCACTCGCAACCCTGGTGCCGCTCTACAACATGAACACCCTGGTTGCCGTGGTCCTGGCGCTGATAATCTTTGCGGAATGGAAGGATGTCAGCACCGCCAAATTGCTGGCCGGGACCCTGCTCATAACCGTCGGCGGCACGCTGGTTGCCAACTCCTGAAAACAAAAAAACAGACAGCTTTATTGACCTCCCGAATTTCCCCTTTATTTATTCAATTGATTAATAACATTCAGAGGAGGCCCTATGAGCATCAAAAAACAGAGCATGAAAACAGAACCGTCCTGTAAAGTCACATTCAAACTGCCCAAAAACATGGTCAATAACGCCAGGCATGTCGCCCTCGTAGGTGAATTCAACAACTGGAACGCCAGTTCGACCCCCATGAAGAAACTCAAGGACGGTTCATTCTCAACCAGCCTGAAACTTGAGGCCGGTCGCGAATACCAGTTCCGCTACCTGATTGACGGCAGTCTCTGGGAGAATGATGACGCCGCCGACAAGTACGCCTACTCCGAACATGCCAGCTGCGATAATTCGGTTGTGGTTGTCTGAGATAACAACATAATTTAATTGTCTGAAAGCATGATCTGTTCTATTAACAGGTCATGCTTAAGATCAAAATTCCGGGCCGGCCGGAACTTAAACTGAAACATCTTCTGCTTGACTACAATGGAACCCTGGCCCAGGACGGAGTCCTCCTCGCCGGGGTCAGACAACGCCTCGAACTTCTGTCCGCCAGCCTCAGCATCCGGATCCTGACGGCCGACACCTTCGGCTCGGCCGCCGCCCAGACACAGGGGCTAAACGCCAGCCTCGAGATAATCCCGCCCGAACAGCAGGACAGGGCCAAACTGGCCGTTGCAGCCGGACTGGTCAGCAAAAACTGTGTCTGTATCGGTAACGGCGCCAACGACACCCTGATGCTGCAGGAGGCCGGATTAGGCATCGCTGTCTGCCAGGGCGAAGGCCTGGCAACGACCTGCATGCTGGCGGCCGACATCATCTGTCCGGACATTGAAAAGGCCCTGGACCTGCTGCTCCATACCCAGAGACTGGTCGCCACCCTGCGCAATTAGAATAATCATCAGAAAAACAGCACCTTGCCTTGTATCAGGCACCATCTCCGGCTATATTTAAAGAATCTAATATATTAGGAGGCCGTAATGAAAAGGAAACTTGCGTTCCTGGCAGTCTGCATGCTGGCACCCCTGCTATCCCTCCAGGCTGCCGAAAAAAAGACCTGCCTGGAATTTGACCTGGAATATGGATTTAACAACTACATTTCGCATTATGCCTCGGACTACTCCTCCCCCTTCTATACCGAAACCCAAGAGACAGGTTGGATTCCCGGACTATCCGCCCACCTCTCCAACATTTCGTCCAATGGCATCTATTCCGACCTCAATTTTGCCTTTGCCAGCGGCAAGACCGACTACGAGGCCTATTCGCCCTACTATTTCACCTATGCCGGGACAGCCGGAGCCGCCTACACCTTCGGCCGGCCCGAGCTAAAAGACACCTCAGAATATACATCTGTCAGTTATGGCGCAGCCATCGGCTATGTCTTTGAAAACAACAGGCTGCAGGCCATCCCTTACATCGGCTATACCATCAGGCGCTGGGACATCTCCATGGGGAGGATCTCTGCCGATCAGGAGGGCATCAACTTCCTGTCCTACCTGGCCTATGGCACCGGTCGTTATACCTCGTACGAAGAGAAATATCTGGGCTACTGCCTGCCAATAGGACTCAAACTTAATTATGAATGCACCGACCGGCTGAACCTGGGCGCCGACATTGCCGTCCAATTCATGCACAAAGGCCGCTTAAGCATTTCCGGTTCGGGCTTCAAGGTCTATGATGAACCGGACCTGCGCACCAAACCGGGGTACCGCATCGAACTGCCGGCCAGCTACCGGATGACTCCCCACTGGGCCCTGGCCTTCAAACCCTGGCTCAATTATGAGGCCTGCGGCAAGAGCAAACTCTATCAGCTGGTATGGTCCGGCAGCATCTCCGGCTCCACCATCACCTACCAATACTCGGTCCACTACAAGCCGGAGACAGACCGGACCCAGTCAGGACTGGCGCTCTGCCTGGCCTACACTTTCTGATTGCAGGAGGAAGACATGCGAAAACATAACCTTGGCGGTTTAATTATATTTATCACCTCCCTCATGCTCCCGGCCCTGGCAACGGCCCAGACCGTGGAGATGGAGATTTCAGCAGGACGTTACTGGGGCGACACCACCTATGAGATCGGCGGACTCAACAAGATCTCGGGTTCCTGGACCTTTGCCCATTTTCCGGTCAGCCGGCTGGAATTCCCCATGGACTTCAGTCTGGCCGCAATCGCGGCCGAAGTCAGTCCCATTGAGAGCCTTGTTTTCAAGGCTCTCCTGGGCAAAAGCATCAGTGATCCGGCCGGTCCCATGCAAGATTCGGACTGGGGCATCCCCGGCTTTGCAACCGCATCCCCGCTGGAAAAAGATATTTATTCCGAGACCGACTGCGAACTCAGCGCCACCACTGCCGAACTCGCCGCCCGCTACAACCTGGCCACCGCCGGCAAAGTCACGGTCAGCGCCGGCGCCGGCTACAAATATCAGAATTTGAACTATGAATGCGGCAATGGCCTGCAGATCTACCCCTCCACCGGATTGGCGCCGGACTACCTGCAACCCGGGGCCATCGACTATACGGTCATTTATCATATCCCCTACCTGCAGTTCGGTCTCAAGGCAAAGAGCGACCGTCTCCGGGGAGGTCTCGACCTGGGCTTTGCACCGGCAGCCTTTGCCCATGACGAAGATGACCATAACCTGCGCTATCTCTTCAGCAAGGCCGACTGTACCGGCACGGCCTGCTTCATCAATGCCCGCACCCGCTACTACATCACCCCCAACCTGTTTGCCGGGCTGGTTTTTGAAAAAATGATCATCGACACCGACGGCGAGGAAGATGCCATCCAGTATCCTTACGGTGCAACTGCGGCCTACGCTGCCACGGTTGACAAAAAAATCTCCAGCGATCAGAGCCTCTTGAAAATATCACTGGGCTTCAGTTTCTGAACCCCCTGACACCTTAAGAGAGGCCCGGCTTTCGGGCCTCTCTTAATTCAGATTGAATTTAATGTGAAATTTTGCTTATCATGTAAAAACGTCAACTTAAAAATGAACGCACCAGCATGGGGAGTCATAATGAAAAAAATTGTCAGGATTATTTCTGTTTTTGTAGTCTGGGGACTGATTGCCCCCAATGCCTTTGCCCTTGACCTCAAGCTTGAAGTCTCCGGCGGCCCCGGCTACCTTTCCGGTGACACCACCTATGAGATCGGCAACTTCTACGGCGACGCCAACTACCAGTATTTCCCGGTCAGTCGGCTGGAATTTCCGCTGCAGGCCGCCATTGCCTATCTGGAAGGCGACCTCTATCTTGGCGAGAAATGGAAGCTCTTCGGCAAGGCCAAGACCGACATCTATTCCACCGGCGGCAACCTGGAAGACTCCGACTGGCTCTCCCCCGGATCGCTGGATGTCTACTCCGAGAGCGAGGCCGATCTGGACATGGTTGCGTTAAATGCCGGGTTCACCTATGAATTTTACAAACAGTCCCAGAAAAAATATCTGGAGGGCAAGTACCACGAGTCCTCCTGGTCATTCAATGTCGGTCCGGGCTATGTTCGCCAGAGCCTCGACTACGAGACCGAGGATCTTACCCAGTGGAGCCCGTCGGGCAACTATCCCTCCATGGTACTGCGACACTCGGGCAAATGCATCACCTATGAAGTGGACTATTCCTTCCCCTACCTGGCCGTCGGGGCCCGGTCCCTGACCGAGACCATCATGCTGGAGGCCTCGCTGGGCTATACGCCCTGGGTGTCGGCCACCGACAAGGATGTGCACCTCTTCACCGCCAAGGTCTCCGAGGGTGAAGCCGACGGCTATGCCTATCTCGGATACCTCAATATCCGCTTCTTCATGCCGGAAAACTGGTTCATGGACCTGTACTTCGACTTCACCAACATCTCGACCGAAGGCGAACAGACCCAGCGCACCTACTCCGGCACCAGTGCCTATTATGTCGTGGAAGAGGAGATCTCCAGCAGCCAGGCCTGCGCAATCCTCAAACTTGGCCTGACATTCTGAACATTCCGGCGGCCCCTCAGCGGGCCGCCGCATTAAATCCCAGTAATCCCAGGGCTTCGGTTGCCAGCAGGGGCCCCGGAGCCAGT
>CAYWBU010000022.1:18659-20773 GCA_964456565.1 uncultured Bacteriovoracaceae bacterium
AAAATATAGCAGATCATCCCCTTTAATATTATCTTTTTTTATGTTACCTACACAGGCGATGAATATCATCCAATCCCAGGGAGTCACCAAACTCTACGGCCGCAAAAAGGTGCTGGACAGGGTTGATCTTTGCGTTGAACGCGGCAAGATTTTTGCCCTGCTGGGCCCCAACGGTGCCGGCAAGACCACCCTGGTCAAGATCATGCTGGACCTGGTACGCCCCGACAGCGGTTCCGTCAGTATCGCCGGAGTTGATTCCAGGAACAGACTCTGCCGCTCCAATCTGGCCTATATGCCTGAAAAATTCGCCTTCTTCCCCTACTATACGGCGGCAAATGTCATGAGCTTCTACGGCCGCATGCACGGTATCAGGGGGGCAGAACTCCATAACCGCACCGCCGAAGTCCTTGAGCGGCTCGACATCGCCGCCATCAGCCGGCAGCGCGTGCGCACCCTGTCCAAGGGCCAGATGCAGCGCCTGGGCATTGCCGGTCTGGTCCTGAGCGGGGCCGATCTGATGATCTTTGATGAACCCTTCTCCGGGCTTGACCCCATCGGCATCCGCGACATCAAAAAGCTGTTTCTGGAACTCAGGGATGAGGGCAAGACCATCTTCATCAACTCCCACATCCTCTCCGAGGTCGAGCAGGTCGGCGACCAGATCGCGATCCTGCACGAGGGCGTCTGTCTGGCGCAGGGCCCCCTGAACGAACTCAAGGGCGAGAACAACCTGGAAGACTTCTTCTACAATACGGTGAAGGGCTGACATGGATTTTGACAAGAGCATCACATTACTGATCAACACCATCCAGAAGGAATACCGCAACCGTTCGCTGATCTTTCTGCTGCTGTTCACCGGCCTGCTGATCTTCATGATCAACGGGGCCGTGGATTTCATCGCCGACAACCGCGGTCTGAGCTTCAACGGCAAGATGACTGTTCTCTACCTGATAATCGGCGGCTGGAACTGCTTCATCGCCGGCCTGCTGGGGGCCGGCTGCATCCAGAGCGACCAGGAAAACAACGTCATCCTGCAGCTGCTGGCCTTTCCCATCCGGCGCAGCGAATATCTGCTGAGCCGGATCCTGGGCACCTGGCTGATCGTGGTGGCCTACTACGGCATCTCGCTCGCCATGGGCTTCGCGGCCTTTTCCGTGTCATCAGGCACGGCTGTAATCAAGGGCAACATCATCATTTCACTTTTCATCAGCAGCCTGGCCATCCTGGCAACGGTGATGCTGGCGGTGTTTTTCTCGCTGTTCATGCCGCGCCTGGCGGCCTTCCTGTCCACGGTTTTCGCCTGGATCTTCATCGAACTGGCCAACCACAGCCTGGCGGAAGTGCCGCTAAAAGAGATCTTCAGCAACCTTGACCTCTCCGGACTGGCGGCACTTTTCCTGCATTTCGGCCTGCCGCGCATCGGCACCGTCAATTCAATCTCGCGCGCCGTGTTCATGGACCGCGACTGCAATCTCAACCTCTGGCTGGAGGGCCTGCATTTCGGCCTGACAAGCTCCCTGCTCTTTGCCGTGATCCTGCTGATCTTCCGCACAAAAGAATAACCCTCACTGAATCAAACTCCTGCAATCGAAATCGATTCCACTATTTGAAATCGATTCACTTTCTGTGAAAACAATGCTAGTATCCGGCAGCAAACAGCCTAAGGGGGAGATATGCTAAACACTGCAAGAAAACTGTTATTATTGGTATTTTTTGGACTCTTTTGCGCAGGTCCGGTTTTTTCCGCCGAGCTTCCGCAACTGGATCAGCCCGGACCGTATAAGATCGGCTATGATTCGGTCGTCTTTTTCAAGGCGCCCTACGGCTTCTACCCGGCCACGATCCGTTATCCGGCCGTAAAAGACGGCTGGCACGCCAAACAGTACATCGCAGACCGGCCCTACCCGGTGGTCATCTCGGTCTCCGGCCTGCTGGGACCGCGCATCGCCCACAAGTGGATCGCCGAGCACCTGACCTCGCACGGCTACATCACCATGACCTTCACCCCGCCTTTCCCGCCCTCGCCCGACACCACCCAGTGGGCCTGCGGCTTTATCGAAGGCATTGAAAAGATCACCTCCGAAAATGAAAACGGCCGCTCACCCATCCATGCC
>CAYWBU010000022.1:20852-21502 GCA_964456565.1 uncultured Bacteriovoracaceae bacterium
CTTGGCCTACAACAAGGGCCTCCTTGCCCGCATGTCACGGGATGTGAGCGCGGCCGCGCCCGAGGTCAAGGCCCCCATCATGCTGCAGGTGGGCGCCAATGACGGCATGATCATGCCGGAGGAAGTCTACAGCTACTATAAAAATGTCCCGGATACGGTTGATAAATGTTTCATCGAGATCTACGGCGGCAACCACATCGGTTATGTGGACAATTTCTACGCCCACTTCGCCATCCCGTTCGACAACCTGTCTTCCGTCGGCTTCCTAGAGCAGGAAAGGGTCTCCAAGCTCTATGCCCTGGCCTGGTTCGACTACTATCTCAGGGATAAAAAAGAATATAAGGACATCTTCACCACCCGGGCCGCCACGGACAAGGCCCTCAATAAGACCGAGAACAATTTCTAGACTTATAGGCGGCAGGACCTGCCTGCCGCCTCTTTATTCCAGATTATTTTTTGGGGTAGATACCTATACCTTCCGCATTTACTCCCGGTTGCAACAGATATCTAATCGAGGTATATCAAATAGTAGTCTTTGATATACCTACCAAAAGTTGAGGATATGCAGTGAAGCGTGAAATAAATAATATTATTTTATATCTTGTCATTTTTGCTTTTGCCATTTGCGGCGGCTGCAGGGATGCTTCTGA
>CAYWBU010000023.1:0-13961 GCA_964456565.1 uncultured Bacteriovoracaceae bacterium
CTCTATCGATCCTTTGACCCTCAGCTTTGAAGGCTGGTACGGCCAGAACCCTTATCTCAGGGCCGGCACCGATATCAGACCCGGCGCCAGCGGCAACAAGATGGGCCAGCCGGTCATCATGCTGCCCTATGCCGGCGCCAGCGACGCCCTGGCCGATGTTGAAGATGTGAACGCCTACGGCCTCTGGCTCCAGGCCTCCATGGATATCAGCGAGGTGACCGTCAATGTCGGGGCCGGATATCAGAGTTCCGAGGTCGAGACCGGTCTGGCCATGAGCGCCGCCAACATGCAGACCGAGATGCTCTACTGGGACGACAGGGTTTCCACCATGGGTGCCTTTGTCAATGTCAAGATCCCGATTGTGGGCAAATTCTACATGCAGCCTGAGCTGGCCTACTACGACTACGGCGATGATCCCTGCGACACCGTCAATGCCTCAACCACCAACCAGTTTGTTGGCCTGGGCAACACCGATCTGGGAAGCGATATCTATGCCGGAATCCACTTCCAGTATGATTTCTGATCCCACCTGATCATCATAAAAGAAAAGCCCGCCAGAAGGCGGGCTTTTCTTTTCAATCCTGATATCTGTCAGCTGCAGCCGCTGCAGCCGCTGCAGCACGAGCCGCCCATCTCGCCAAGTTTGTCGGACTTGACCGTAAAGCCCATCTCGCCAAAATCCACATCCACCGGCATGACCATCTCGGTCATGGCCTTATCGATCAGGAAGGTTATGCCTTCCACCTCGCAGGTATCATCATTCTCGCCTGCCTCATCCAGGGCCAGCCTTAAAATAGCGCCGCCGCATCCGGGCTGCAGAAAAATCCGCACGGGTGATTTATCCTTGGTCTCAAAAAACCGGTTTAACTCATCCAATGCCGCTTGGGTCAGTTTAACTTCCATATCCACCTCCGTTTGCTATGCCGGACAGCCATCTGCCCGGCCAGATCCTTATCCACCACGAAATTCAATCCGTCAACCTCATATAGCAGGTCATTCGCTTTTCGGTCATCGAGCACCACCTTTAACGCTTGTCTAATACACCTCATATTATATTTACTTAGGGCCGGCATTGATATACATCAAGCGTATGGACAAAGAAAAACTGCTCAGAAATATTCCTGTTTTCAGAGGCCTGCCCGACAATCAGATCAAAATCCTGGCGCATTCCGCCATTGACCGCACTTATGAAAACGGCCAGATGGTCCTGATGGAAGAGGAACACTCCCGGGGGCTCTACCTCCTGCTCAGCGGGCGTGTGAAGATATTCAAGAGTTCCTACGAGGGCAAGGAGCAGACCCTCTACATCTTCGGGGCCGGCGAAACCTTCTGTCTGGGCAACGCCCTGGCCGGAGATCTTGCGCCCGCCAATGCCATGACGCTCGACAAAACCCGCATCCTGCTCTTTCCCGGCGAACTGCTGGAGGAACTGGGCCGCAAAGAGCCGGCCCTGCTGGTCAACCTCATCATGGCCATGTCCAAACGCCTCAAGGATTCCATGAACATGATCGAATCGCTGGCGCTCAAGGAGATCCCCCAGCGGCTGGCATCCTTCCTGCTGCATTCCACCCCGGTGGCCGACAGCAACACGGTTGAACTCAGCATCACCCACCGGGAGCTTTCCAAGATTCTGGGAACCACCCCGGAGAGCCTCTCACGGGCCTTCAAAAAGCTTTCCCAGGACGGGATCATCCTGATTGAGAACCGCACGATCCGCATCCTGGACCGCGAAGAACTGGAAGATCTGGCAACCCTCTACTGACTAGAAGACCTCGGCACCGTTCTCCATAAAGAACCGGGTATCCTTCTTGATCCGTTCAAGTGTATCGGAATCCACCACCAGCAGCCGGGCCGGTGTCATATCCTCGGGTTTGCAGTTGGTGCTGGCGGCATGGCTGCAATCGATCATGCGGGTAAGCAGGTTGGCAAGGCTCACCACCAGCACTTCCCGACCGCTCTCCTCACTGAAGGTCGAATTATCATGTTCCCGCGCAACGGCGCAGAACTCCACCGGAAAAAGCCAGCGCTGCATGAGCGCACTGCCGAAAACCGTATGGTGCTCCTGAATGGCGGCCCTGACATCCTCCATATTGATATCCGACAGCTTCTCGATCTGCCGCCGTTCGCGGGCCTTTTCAAAAATCTCGGCCCCGGCATGGATCAGCAGCACCTTGCCGATATCATGCATCAGCCCCATGGAATAGTAACGTTCGCTATCCCCAAAACCCAGTTCATCGGCCAGCTTCTTAGATGAATAGGCGCAGGCCAGGGAATGCATCCAGATATCCCGGGCATATTTATCAAAAACGGGATTATCCATGCGGTAAAGGCTCTTATTGGCCAAAGTATTAACAACCATGCGGGTCTCGGAAAGACCCAGGCGGGCAATTGCCTGCTGCACCGAGGCGATCTTGTCGCTGCCGCGGTATATGGGCGAATTGGCCACCGATATCAATTTGCCGGCAATGGCGGCATCCCGGTTCACCAGCCGCGCCAGCTGTTCTGCGCTTGAATCCGGTGCAGCCAGCAGTTCCTGCAGGTGGGAAAGGACATCGGGCATTACCGGCAGGTCGATCACGCCCCGCTTGAAATTGGCCACAATTTCGGCCACGGCATCCTTGATGAAATCCTTGGAGGAGAAACTTTCCGGTTGCGGCTTGGCAGGATGGACCTTTTCCTTGACCACTGCGACAAAATCGTCGGCCAGGGCGGGATCGAACTGACCGCCCTTACCCTTTGCCATAAAATCCAGGGCCGCATCCCGGCTCAAGGGCTGCCGCCAGCTGCGCGGCATGGTCAGATCCACATAGGTGTTGGCCATCTTCATGATCCTGGCCCCCAGGGGAATGGCATCGCCCTGCAGGCCGTCGGGATAACCGCTGCCGTCATAGGCCTCATGGTGATGCCTGATGGCGGAAAGACTGGCCGCCACCGGTGAGAAATTTTTCAGGATCTTTTCGGACGTCACCGGATGCTGTTCCAGCACCCGCCGCTGATCGGCATCAAGCTTCTCGGGAGCGGTCTGCATGATCTCATCGGGGACATAGAGCATACCTATGTCATGCAGGATTCCGGCAAGATAGATGGATTTGACCTCTTCCTGCGGCAGGTCAAGTTTTCGGGACATGTGCACGCAAACACCCGCAACCTTTTGCGAATATTCCCGATAATAGGTGTCTTTGTTTTCAAGCAGCGCCACAAAAGTTGTGAGGCTTTCCATTAAAAGCTTTCCAACCATCGCTTAAAATTCACCCCCATAACAATAAACCGTACAGCAGAGTTTTTTATCGGCCCCTGCCCAGAAACACTTAACAAATACACTTATTTTTATATATTTTCACAATGAGTCTTCTTTGCGAACCGCTTTCACATTTTCCGACAAAACCAGCCGCCGACCCCTTGCTCGGGGGGCATGCAACCCGACACCCCGTAATGGAAAACATTTACTTTATGTAAGTAATGTTAAAGTTTTTTGCTTTTTCCTTGCCTTCGCAGACCGTAAATTATAGAATTTTGCCTATTCGTATCATCAATAATATTAACGGAGTGTTATTATGAAGAAGATCATTATGTTTTTGATGTCTGTGTGCTTTCTTGCAACAACCGCCTATGCCGCCTGTCCGGATTTCGGTCCTGACGGCCTCAAGGGTCTCACCAAGGAAGAGATTGAGAGGCTTGAGGATGATGAGATCATCTTTTCCACCACGGACCAGGCTTGCGCTGAAGATGCCGCCAGCTCCCTGATACAGGCGGTGGTGATCTTCGACACCACTCCCCAGCAAAGCTGGGACATCATCTCCCAGACCGAACGTCAGGACGAATATCTGAAGGAAATCAAGGAGATCAACATTATCCGGCGCAACCCTCAGGAAGATGTCCTGGAGTTCAAGCTCAAGGTTGCCATGCTCTCCCTGATATACCGGGTGAACCACCATTATGAACCGCAGAACAACCATATCTACTGGAGCCTGGTGGACGATTTCGACAACGATATCGAGGCCCTCATGGGTTATTGGAAGTTCTATCCCTATGACGACGGCAAGAAAACCCTGGTGCGCTACGGCAGCAGCGTGACCCTCAAGGGTGTGCCCGAATGGGTCCAGTCCATCTTCAAAAAATCCGGGGTGAAAAAATCATTGGAGTCTGTGGAGGAATATGTGGACGACTATGATTTCGATGATCAGAACAAAGACTAAGAGGAGGCTATAATGCGTAACTTCAAGGTTAAAAAGTCCAATATTTCGGACACATTCAATTTTACGGATGAAATCGTCAACAACTACCCCAACCGGCTGATCGGCACCCAGTCCTGCAAGGATGCCACCTACAGGATCGCCGCGGAGCTGGAAAAGGTCTGCGAAAAGGGCAGCGTCAAGGTCGAGGAATTCCGCTGCCACCCGCGCTCCTTCCTGAAATGGATCCGGCCGGCGGTCATGACCTATACCGCGGCAACCGGGGCCATGTGGCTCAAAAAACCCAGGCTTGCCCTCCTGGCCCTCAGCACGGCCACTTCGGTCTTCACCTCGCAGTTTGTCTTCTACAAGGAATATTTTGACCGTTTCTTCAAGGAAGAGAGCGGGTACAATGTCTGGGGCGTCCTGGAACCCGAGGGCGAGGTCAAACAGCAGATCGTCCTGTGCGGCCACCATGATGCACCCTATGTTTTCCACCTGATGGCAAAATCGCCCAAGATCTATCCGCTGATGATCGCGGCGGGCATCGTGCCCTTTGTCCTGAGTCTGCCGCTGCTGGCCTATTGCGCCCTCACCGGCAAAAATCCCAAATGGATCAGAAACATCATGACCGCGGCCATTGCCGGGGTTGTGCCGCTCTGGAATTTCACCACCGAGGAGATCGCGCCCGGCGCCGGTGACAACATGATCGCCTCGGCCATGTCCGTGGAAGGGGTCAAGATGTTCGCCGAACAGAAAAAGGCCGGCAATGCCCTGAAGCATACCCGGGTCATCTGCCTGTCGGTGGACGGCGAGGAATGCGGTCTGCGCGGCAGCCGGGCCTTCATCAAACGCCACCTCAAGGAACTCAAGGATGTCAAGACCTATGCCTTCTGCATGGACACCCTCTACAATGCCGACAAGCTGATCTTCTTTGACAACGACCTCAACCTGACCGTGGACCTCTCCCACGAGATGGCCCAGGAATGCAAGGATATCGCCACCTCCTTGGGATACGGCGCCAAGGTTGACCACATGCCCTGGGGCGGCGGCAGCACCGATGCAGCCTCATTCGGACAGTTCGACATCGATGCCACGGCCCTGCTGGCCTTTGAATTGGATGTGACCAAACTTGAGGACGATCTGGTCTACCATACCCCCAACGACACCTCCGACCATATCGAGCCGGAAGTGGTTGAACAGACCTTGAACGTGATCAAGGAATACATCATCAAAAAAGACCGGGATGTCTCGGAAAAATAGTACTGTACGAACAACCTACCAATATGCTTTGGCGGGGGAGTTTCTCCCCCGCATTTTTTTACAGATAAATCTTGCCCCAACCTCCGGCGTCCAATAGAATGGGCTGAATTTATGAAGGAGGTCTTGCATGCCACGGGAACCGGTGGATCTGTCCAGCTTCAGGGTCAACGCAATCGACATCTGGCTCAAGCACTGGTTTCTGCTGACCGCCGGAACTCCTGAAAAATTTAATTGCATGACCGTGGCCTGGGGATCCATCGGCGGCATGTGGCACAAGCCCTTTGTCCAGGTGGTGGTCCGACCGACCCGCTACACCTATGAATTCATGAATCAGTCCGACGATTTCACCCTTTCGGCCTTCCCGGACGATTTTCACAAGGCCCTCATGCAGCTGGGATCGGTCTCCGGCCGGGACACCGACAAGATCGAGGCCGCCGACCTGACCCCCGAACCGGCCCTGCAGGTCCAGTCGCCCACCTTTGCCGAGGCCGAACTGGTGATCGAGTGCCGCAAGATCTACTGGCAGGACATGCAACCCGAAAACTTCATGGCCGACTATATCGGGAGCTGTTATTCCGGCGAAGATTACCACCGGATCTTTTTCGGGGAGATCCTGGCCATCGAGGCCACCCGCAATTTCATGTTCGGCTAGGCTACCTGCGGCTGGTGCTTCCCAGATAAATGGCGCCCAGGGTCAGGGCCGCCCCCGCCAGATCCGCAACGCCGGTGGGCCGCGCAAACAGGAGCATATCCCAGATAAAGGCCAGGCAGGGCTGCAACAGCAGCAACAGTCCGGCCAGCGAAATCCGGATCTCCGGCAGGGCCTTTGATATGAAAACCCAGCCCAGCACCTGGGCCATGATGCCGTAGAGCACCAGCCACATGCAAGATGCCGGATCACCGATCGCCAGACTTTCGCCCTCCATCCAGGCCAGCAGCGCCAGAAAGGCACAGGTTGCCAGCGAGATCACCGTCAGGTGCGCCGGGTTATCCGGATTGAGCCGCTGAATGCGCCGGAGCAGCAGGATGTAGACCGCATAGAAAACCGCAGTTGCCAGCCCCAGCCAGACTCCGGCCCGGTAGGAACGGCTCAGGTCATCCCAGTTGATCCCCACTATCAGGAACAGTCCCAGCATCGCCAGCGGGATGGCGGCCACCAGCTTAAGGCGCGGCCTTTCCTTCAAAAAGACAAAGCCGGCCAGGGCCAGGGCAAACACCTGAAAGTTTCCCAGGATCGTGGCCAGCCCGGGACCGACAAAATGAATGCTGCGGTGCCAGACATACAGGTCGGCGGCAAAGGCCAGCCCGCACAGTACCATCAAAACATAGAGCCTAAGGCTGGCGGCAAGCCGTTGTCCGCTGAACAGCGCCACCACCCCCAGTCCGATCCCGCCGAACAGCATGCGGTAGACCCCGGCGGCCGTGGGACCGACCTGCACCAGTTTCACAAAGACCCCTGAAAAACTGATCATCACGGCGCCGGCCAGCAGTTGCAGGGCCGCGCGCTGCTCCCGGCTCAATTGCGCAAAAATCCTCATGGGGACAGCTTCTACTAGATGGCCCGGTGCTTCACAAGCCTTTTCCGTCCCGGGCCAGCAGGAAAAACGGGGCATGGTTCGAACTGAAAAAGGGCGGATCGGTTCTGACAATCGGAGCCAGCCGCCCATGGCGTTTGAAACGGCGGTCCAGAAAGTTGCGCACCTCGCGGCGACCCCAGCCCCGCGGATGCCTGAAATCGGTATAGAGCGAAAGATCCGCGGCATAAAAATCGCGCGTCTCCAGCTGATCCGCCAGAGAAGAGCCCTGGGGCAGGTTGAAAATGGAGAGGTTCAGAAAATCGATGCAATCGGCATGCGCCGCCGCAAAATCCAGGGTGCGCAGGGCCGCGGCCTCATCCTCGGCCGGCGTACCGAACAAGAGGTAGGCATAGGTGCCGATGCCGGCCGTTTTAAGGTTCTCCAGCACCCGCACCACATCTTCAAGACGGATCCCCTTGTGCATGGCGTCCAGCACCCCCTGGTCGCCGGATTCAATTCCCAGCTTGAGCATGACACAGCCGGAGGCCTTCAGCCGCAGACAGTATTCCGGGTCCTTCAGTTTTTCAGCTATACGCACAAAGCCATACCACGGCGCTCCCGGAGGATTTTCAATAAGGGCATCCAGCAGGGCCGGACTGAGGGCGTTATCCAGCAGATGGATCAAGGACGGGCTGTAGCTGTCACAGAGATCCCTGATCTGCGCCGCTGCCGCAGCCGGATTCTGCTGGCAATAGGGATTTTTCTCGGTCCTTTCGGGACAGAAGCTGCAGCGGTTCCAGTAGCATCCGCTGGAGGCGCTGTAAGGCAGCACTCTGCCCGGGGAGAGATAATCATTGGCATACAGATCCGTATAGTCCGGAGCCCCGAAGGCGGCCCCGTCCGGCAAGAGGACCGCCTCACCGGCGCCGTCAATCACCTGATCAAACAGCTCCCGCGGAAAGGCCATCGCCTTCCTGACCCAGGTGGTCACCAGTGAGCCGCCCAGAATAATCTTCTTCCCCGGCCAGCGGGACCTGATATAGCCGGCCATGGCAAAGGCGCACAGGGCCTGGTTCAAAAAACACAACGAGATCCCGACCTCCGCATAATCGCCGACAACCTCATCCAGCCGGGCGCTGAAATAGTCAAAAAAAACATTTTGATCAAAACACGCAAAACTTGTCCGCAGGTCATCCGAGCTGAGCGGCGAAAGGCCGGGGTCGCGGTAATCCGTCAGCGAAACATCTGCCTTGCCCCGGCCGCCGGTCTCCAGGAGCCGGTTCACGTTCGCCACACTCTGTTTGTAACGGTCAATACTGGCATAGGTCCGCAGGCTTCTCAGCGCCGTCAGATCCTTCTCACGGCGTTTAAAGGCCCGCATGGTCCAGGTATCGCCTAGAACCGGAGAGCTTTTGACCATGAAAACCTGGGCCTCATAGTTGGCATCAATCACCCGTACATCTTTCCCGGCATCCGCCAGGGCCCCGGCCAGCCGGGCCACCCCGGCCGGGGGCTCGCCGGCCTTGGTACAGGGCGGATAAATCAGCAGCATTGAATCATCCCTTTGCATGTCATTCATCTAATACATAAAAATCGCCGGACACAACCGGCAGCATTCTTTGAACCGAAACATCTTGCTATCCGCAAGTTCACAATTAAAGTTAATCTATATTCAAAACATCTCAGCATGACGGTGGACAATGGATGTCAACTTGATAAACCCTTTCATAGGTGCCACGCAGCAGGTAATCAGCACCATGGCCTTTACCGAGGCAACGGCCGGCAAGCCATACCTGAAAAAGGACAACGTGGCCAGGGGGGACATCTCCGGGGTGATCGTGCTCTCCGGTTCGGCCCAGGGTATTATTGCAGTCACCTTTTCAAAGGAATGTATCCTGGAGATAGTCTCCGCCATGTTCGGAGAAAAGATGGAGGCTCTCAATGATGAAGTCCGGGATGCGGTGGGAGAAATTGCCAATATGATCTCGGGACAGGCCCGCCAGAAACTTGAAACAATGGACACCAACCTAAAGGCCGCCATTCCCACCGTGCTGGCCGGACAGAATCACATCATCAATTTCGCAGACGGCAAACCCATAATCGCCGTGCCATTCACCACTCCCCACGGCCAATTCACAGTTGAGGTATGCCTGTTTTGAAAAACAAGCAGCAATCAATCCAAGGAGTAGCTTATGGAACTGCTCAATGATTTTGACCGGAAACCCTTTGTGGAACAGATCAACATCTTAGAAACCATCGCCTCGCGCAAGATGCATGAAACCATCGACCAACTCTTCCGGCTCTGCGAGACACAGGCCGGCAATGATGCCCTGGTCTACATGATCCGCAATACCCTGAAGACCCTGCTACTCGAAAATGAAGAAAAAACCGTTGAAGGACTTTCCGCCGATGATCCCTTCATCCGCAAATTCTGCACCGACATCGCCGGCCAGCGGAAATATGTGACGGCGGCACCCCATTTGATCGCCATGGCCAAGGAAGAGACCCAGACCGCGGCCCTCTTTGAACAGCTTTCGGCCCTGGCCGATATTCTGCCGTCCGACGCCCTGGATCTGTTCCGCCGGCACAGTCATCATTCCGACCCTCTGATTTCAGCCCTTTCCATAGAAATGCTGGGGACCTACAACGATACCGAATCCGTAAAGGACCTCTGCGGCATGGTAGTCAAATCCGAGATGGAACAGCATTATGAAGAATGCGACCTGGCAACGGCCAAGGCGATCTGGGCCCTGGGCAAGATCAGAAACAATGAGGCCGTTGCCTTCATGGCCTCCCGGATTCACCACCGCAATCCCACTGCCCGCCGGCTCATTCATCAGGAACTGGTCCGCATCGGTGACGAGGCCGTAAATTTTATCGCCCCCACCTTTGAAGGTGACAGCGCCGATGACAAAATCATGGCCGCCAATATCCTGGGCCAGATCGGCACGCGGGATTGCGCCGAGGTCCTGGTCAGGGCCTTTGACAAAGGGGCCGCAACCGATGCCAACATCAGATTTGCCGTTTACGAGGCCCTGGGACGCACCCGATACAAGCAGAGGCCGATCTGCCTGGCAGCGGCCCTCGACGAGGAGGAGGAACTGGTACTCATGGCGGTGGTCATGGCACTTGATGATCAGCTCAACGAAACCATTGAGAATCGCATAATGGAGATTGCCTCCGCCGAAAATGCCGGCAGCGACCGTCTGCTGCGGGCCGTTGTCGCCGGAGAGGCCTTCAACCTCTTCAAACTGATCTACTACAACGACAGAAAACTGGCCCGCCGTCTGGTTGAAAGCATCATGAAGGCCAATGACCAGGATCTGATCCAGAAATATCGCATCAAACTGGAGGAGATCGGCGATGAAATGGCCAAAACCGCCGCCGCCCGCCTGGGCCGCACCCAGATCAATGATTCGGCCAAAAGTGTCCTTACGGTTGATGACTCCCGGGCCATGCTCAACTTCTACCGCAGTGCCCTGTCCAGCATGAACCTCATCATCATCAGCGCCTCCAACGGCAAGGAGGGAATGGAGCTGATCGAAAGCGGCTGCAGCTTTGATATAATCCTCAGCGACATGAACATGCCGGTCATGGACGGCATCGAATTCACCCGCAAGGTGCGGGAAAAGCCTCAGTTCGCCGAAATCCCCATCGTCATGGTTACCACCGAAAGCGAGAAATCGCAGACCGAACTGGCCCGCAAGGCCGGGGTCAACCATTTCCTGACTAAACCCTTCACCCCTGAGGCCATCCGGGAGGTGGTAAACAGAATATTCTGAGATCAGGATCCGTCCGGAACCGGCCGCCATTTCGATCAAAAAGCCAGAATACCGTCGTCATGTTTCCATGAAATCATCATGTTATACCACAAAAATGAACAGCCGATTTTCATTGCGTTCAGCCGCTGATATTGCTATGGTTTAAGTCTTAACATTATTAACAACATGCAACCCCGAGGGGTGTGCTTTTTTTAAAGGTTTAAGATGCAGTCAGAGAAGGTTACCAGTTCACATGACAGGCCTCTGCGTGTTTGTCTGCTCACCTACAGGGGCAATCCGCGCTGCGGCGGCCAGGGTGTCTATGTAAAACGTTTAAGTCGGGCCTTGACCGATATCGGGCATAAGGTGGAAGTCCTCTCCGGCCCGCCCTATCCCGAGCTTGATCCGGACATAATCCTCCACAAACTGCCCAGCCTCAATCTCTATGACCCGGAAGACCTCTTCAGGGTACCGTCCCTGCAGGAACTGCGCTGCCCCATCAACAGACGCGAATGGTTCAGCGTCTCCACCGGCGGTTTTCCGGAGCCGCACACCTTCGGCATCCGGGCCTATAATTTCCTGAAGGAAAACCTTGAGCGCTACGATGTCATCCATGACAACCAGTGCCTCGCGCCCGGACTCCTGAATATCCGCAAGCTGGGACTGCCGGTTGTGGCGACCATTCATCATCCCATCACGGTTGACCGCCAGACCGATATCGACGCCAAGAAATGGCCCTGGCAGAAACTCAAGGTCAGGCGCTGGTATTCTTTCCTGGGGAAACAGATAAGGGTATCGCGGCAGATCGAACATCTGATAACCGTATCCGCGGCCTCGCGCACCGATATCAGCCAGGCCTTTGCCATCCCGGAAGACAAGTTCAGAATCGCGGGCAACGGCGTCAATCTCGAAATCTTTCACCCGCTGCCGGAGGTCAGGCGCGCCACCAACCGTATCATGGTCACCAACAGCGCCGATACGCCGCTCAAAGGCATGCGCTATTTCATTGAAGCCATCCATGCAATCCGCCAGGAACGCGAAATCGAGGTCACGGTCATCGGCAAACCCAAACCGGACGGCCTGATTGACAAGATGGTCAAAAAACTTGAACTGCAAGATATTATAAATTTCACCGGCCGTATCGATGACAGCGAATTTGCCCGTTATTATGCCGAAGCCACTATGGCGGTCGTGCCTTCGGTCTATGAAGGCTTCGGCATGCCGGCCAGCGAAGCCATGGCCTGCGGGGTCCCGGTAATCAGCACCACCGGCGGAGCCCTGCCCGAAGTGGTCGGCGATGCGGGCATCCTGATCCCGCCGGCAGATTCCGGGGCCATCAGGGATGCCATCATCGACCTGCTGGACCTTCCTGAAAAAAGGGAGGCCCTGGGCAGGGCCGGATATGAACGGGCCATCGCCAAATTCACCTGGGAAGAGACCGCCAGAAGAGTCACGGCAGTATACAATGAGGCTTTAGATGATAACCTTTGATTTCCAAAAACTTGAACTCCGGCCGGGATACCGGGTCCTGGATGCCGGATGCGGCCCGGGACGCCATCTGGCCGAGGCCTTCCGCCGGCAGGGCGTTGACGTCGTGGGCCTTGACATGAAAATGAATGACCTGACCACCGCCCGCAACACTTTAAATCTCATGCGCAACGAAAAAGAAGACGGCGGCGGTCATACCCTGGTGATGAAAGGCGATATCACCGGTCTGCCCTTTGCCGACAATTCTTTTGACCTGGTGATCTGTTCCGAGGTCATGGAGCATATCCCCGAGCATGAACGGGCGGCCGCGGAAATCACCCGGGTGCTCAAGCCCGGCAAAGCCATGGTAGTGAGCGTGCCGCGCTATCTGCCGGAACGGATCTGCTGGGCCCTGTCCGAGGACTATCACACCGAGGAAGGCGGTCATGTCAGAATCTACCGTAAAAGACAGCTCATCCGCCTGCTGGAAGGCCAGGGACTGCACTGCGAGGATACCGGCCGGGCCCATGCCCTGCACAGCCCCTATTGGTGGATCAGATGCGCAGTCGGCGCAGTCGGCGGCCAGAATGATAATCACTGGGCCGTGCAGACCTACCACAAATTTCTGGTCTGGGACATCATGAAGAAACCGTGGTTCACCAGAACCCTCGACAAGATCCTGAACCCTCTCATTTCCAAGAGCATCGTCCTCTACCTCAGAAAAGGTACCCAGTATGGAACTTGAACTGCTGAAGCCCTACAACCCTTCGCCGATCGACATCGATCTGCTGGCATCATCAATCGCCGCCGAACAGAAACCGACCGGGGAAATCCCGTGGCACAGCGGCGGCAAGACCGACCCCTGGGATCATGTGGAAGCGGCCATCGGCCTCTCAATCGGCGGGTATCTCCATGAGGCCCAAAAGGCCTTCGAGTGGCTGGCATCATGCCAGATGGCGGACGGCAGCTGGCATTCGGCCTATCAGGACGGGCAGGTGCTTGATGACACCAAGGAATCCAACCAGTCCACCTACATTGCCGTCGGCGTCTACCATCACTATCTCATCAGCCGCGACAAGGTCTTTCTGCGTTTCATCTGGCCGACCGTGGAGGCCGGCATCAATTACGCCATCGACCTGCAGGGTCCCGGCGGTCAGATCTACTGGGCCAGGAACAAAGACGGTGTCGTGGACCGCATGGCGCTGCTCACCGGCTGCAGTTCCATTTATATGAGCCTGAAATGCGCCCTGGCCTCGGCCTCAATCCTGGGCCTGAGCTATCCACGCTGGGAGGCGGCCCTTGAACGGCTGCAGGATGCCATCCGCAACCGCCCGCAACTGTTCAACCGCGAGAAGGAGCGTTACTCCATGGACTGGTTCTACCCGATCCTGACCGGAGCACTGACCGGCAGCGAAGCTGAACAGCGCCTGGATCAGTTCTGGAACCGTTTCGTGGTGGAAAATCTCGGTTGCCGCTGTGTCTCCGACAGCCCCTGGATTACGGTTGCCGAATCCTGCGAACTGATCATGGCCATTGCCGCCACCGGCAACGCCGAGCTGGCCCGGAAGGTATTCGGCTGGATTCGCGACAAACGCTATGCCGACGGCACCTACTGGTGCGGGGTAACCTTCCCCGACGGCGTGGTCTGGCCGGATGACCGGCTCACCTGGACCAACGCCGCCGTAATGATGGCCGCAGACTCGCTCTTCCAGATCACTCCGGCCTGCAAACTGTTCACCCATTCCTTCTGGGAGATAAGCATCGGACGGCATCCCCATACT
>CAYWBU010000023.1:13971-20980 GCA_964456565.1 uncultured Bacteriovoracaceae bacterium
AAAACCAAGCACAGTGTTATCGACCTGCGCCGGGAATATGAAGACCGCAGCAGAAATGCGGAGCTCAGATAGTTGCTTAGAGATCATCGCCCCTACTGCCTGAAAAAGGTCCACCTGGAACTGCGCAACCGGTATGTGAAACATTTTCTCAAACCCCAGTTCACCAGTCTGGGGGACGGCTATACCTTTATGAATCCGCGCTATGTGGAGATCTTCGGCGGACCGGTCAGACTGGGGCGCTGCGCCAACGTCATCACCTCGCCTGACCACCGGGTACGTTTCACAATCTGGTCGGCCGGTGAAGGCAAGGGCCGCATCGATATCGGCGATTACTGCCTGATCTGCCCCGGGGTACGCATCAGCTCGGCCGACAGCATTGAGATCGGGCACAGCTGCATGCTGGCCAGCGAGGCCTATATCACCGACTCCGACTGGCACGGCATCTATGACCGCATCAACCTCGAAAACCAGTATGCCCCGGTAAAAATCGGCAACAATGTCTGGATCGGCGACGGCGCCATTGTCTGCAAGGGCGTGACCATCGGCGACAACAGCATTGTGGGAGCCCGGGCCGTGGTGGTCAAAGATGTGCCGGCCAACACCGTGGTCGCCGGCAATCCGGCCAGACCGGTAAAGACCATCGACCCCGAACGCGAAAAGTTTATCAGGGCCGACTGGTTCAAAGACCCTGAGGAACTCAACCGGCAGATCGACATGCTCGACCGCAACATGCTGGCAGACAACACCTTCATGGGCTGGCTGCGGTCCATCTTTTTTCCACGAACCGGAGACTGAAGACCATGCGTATTGCGCTTATCGCGCCGCCCTACCCCCTCCAGGAAGCCCCGTCACCGCCGCTGGGCATCTGTTATGTGGCGGCGGTCTGCGAGGCGGCCGGGGCCGAGGTGGCCATCTTCGACTACATTGTACGGCAGTATTCGCCCCAGAAACTTTTCAGCGAAATCGATGCCTTTAAACCCGATGTCATCGGCATCACTTCGGTCACCATGAATTTCAAGGCGGCCGCCGCAATTGCCGCGGCCGCCAAGCAGCATGATCCGCGGCTCATCATAGCCATGGGCGGGCCGCATGTCAGTTTCGACGCCGAAAACGTCTTAAACCGCAACCCGGCCATCGATCTGATTATCCGGGGTGAAGGCGAACAGACCCTGCAGGAACTGGTGCCCCAGTTCTGCAACAGGCAAGCCTGGGGGGACATCGCCGGCATCTCCTTTTGCCGGGAAGGCCGCGTGCACCACACCCCGGCAAGGCCCCTGATCGAAGACCTTGACTGTCTGCCGCTGCCCGCCAGGCACCTCCTGCCAATGTCGCGCTACCTGGCCTTAGGTTTTCCGGTCAGCATCATCACCAGCCGCGGCTGTCCCAACCGCTGCATCTTCTGCCTCGGGCGCAAGATGGTGGGCTACAAGGTCCGGTTCCGCTCCCCGCAGAAAGTGGTTGATGAGATCGAGGAAATCCTGACCTACGGATTCACGCGCATCAACATTGCCGACGACCTCTTCACTGCCAACCGGCAAAGGGCCAAGACGGTCTGCGAGGAGATCTGCCGCCGCGGACTCAAGTTTAACTGGAGCGCCTTTGCCCGCGTGAACACGGTTGACACGGATCTGCTGAAAATCATGCAGCAGGCGGGCTGCGACAGCATCAGTTTCGGAATCGAATCCGGCAATGCCGAAATGCTTAAAAGGGTCCGCAAGGGCATAACAACAGACCAGGCCCACAGGGCTATCCAGGCCTGCCGTGAGACCGGGATTACGGCCCATGCATCTTTCATGGTGGGCCTGCCCGGAGAAACCATGTCCACCATGGACGACAGCCGCAGGCTGGCCGCCGAGCTCGGCATCGAACACGGCTATCATCACCTGGCGCCCTTCCCGGGCACGACTGTCCGCGAGAACGCAGATGAATATGACCTTGAAATCCTGACCGATGACTGGGACCTTTATGACGCCAACCAGCCCGTCGTGCGGACGGCGGACCTTCCCCCCGAAGCCATGGCCGCCTTTGTCAGGGACACGGAAAAGATCCAGCAGGAACAATGGGCCGCAATCAAGGAACGTTATGACGCCGGACAGTGCTCCCCGCACGAGACCATGATGGTGGAGGGCTTCGCCCGCATGGAACTGATCTTCGCCATCCTCAGCAAAGACCTGATCGAAAAACACGGCAATTTCGAACAGCTGGAGCACAACACACTTGAGTCCCTGTCCGGGTTGATTGCCGGGGAGGCGGACTGCGATAAAACCTTTGCGCTCTCCACGCTGAGGAGCCTGCTGGATGTCGGTCTGCCGCAAACCGTGACCGACCACAACGGACAGCGCTACCACTGGACTCACAACAACCGAGCGGACTGCTTCAGCCCCAGTCCCTGATATTGGCAATTTCATCGGGCACATACCCGAGCGGCCGGCGGCGCAGGACCCCTAAGGTCCCGGTCATGGGCAGCTCGTCAAAAAGCCCCGAATCCAAGGCCCGCTGGTAAATAAAGCGCGGTGACTGCCCTCCCGCATTCACATCCAGAAAGATGTCATGGATAGCCAGATAGCCGCCCGGCATGACATGCGGCATCCAGGCCGTATAGTCGCTGAAGGCATCCCGGTAGCTGTGACCGCCGTCAATAAACAGAAGACCGAGAGGGGTTGACCAGTACCGGGCCACGAGCATTGAGCGGCTGACGATCGGGATCACGGTCTCCTCCAGGCCCACAGTCTTTAGTGTACGGCGGAAATGCGTGAAGGTGCTGATCTCACCGCTGGCCGCATCATAGAGGTCCGCATCATAGAAATCCTGGCCGGGCTGCTGTTCTTCGGAACCCCGATGATGATCCAGGGAAAACAGTACTCCACCGCTTTCCTGACAGCCGAGCCCCAGGTAGGCCGTTGAACGTCCGCAATAACATCCGATTTCAAAGCAGGGACCTATCCCGGCTGCATCCCGCGCCAACGCATAGAGCCGGCGGCCTTCTTCCCCGTCCAGGAACCCCTTGATTCCAAGACCTTCAATTTCTTCTATCAGCATATGAAAACCTTTATATTTTTTCTGCACCCTAACTTTTTCGCCGGCCGGGCGCAAACCATTATCGCCAAGACCCGGCAAATTTTATCTAAAGATAAATTAGCGTTAAAGCTTTATTTTTAAAAATCCGACCCTAGTAGTTGTGGATATTGATGTAAATATTACTCCGGACGGCCTCAGCGCAGAGGTTAATATAAAGACCTCCGAAGAAGAAGAGAACCTCCGTGTAAATTTTGAGGATATCATAACAGCCCTTAACACAGCCGGGGTAACCTTCGGTATCAATGAAACCAGGATTCATAAAATCGTCAATGAAAGAACCTTCAACGACTGGATCGTCGTGGCCGAAGGACAGACACCTTCCGACGGCGAAGACGGCGATATCATGTTTGATTTTTCCACCGACGGCCGCAAGGCATCCCTCAAGGAAGATGCGGCCGGGCGGGTCAACATCAAAGACCTCAACCTTATCCAGAACGTCAAGACCGGAGATGTTCTCTGTTACCTGATCCCGCCCAAACCCGGCCGCGAAGGCATGACCGTCAAGGGTGAGGCCATTCCAGCCAGCCAAGGGGCCCCGGCCGTGCTGCCGGGCGGCGAGAATGTGGAGGTCTCCGAAGACGGCGGCAAATTAAAGGCCACCATTGACGGCATGGTGATCTGGGACGGTTCCAAGGTTACGGTCACCGACACCTACACCGTTGACAAGGTTGACGCCTCCACCGGCAATATCCGTTTCAACGGATCGGTGGTCGTCAATGGCGAAGTCGGCGAAGGTTTTGAAATCCACGCTGAAAAAGATGTTATCGTGGCCATGAGCGTGGGGCGCTGCGTGATCTATGCCGGCGGCGACATCAGGATAAACGGCGGCATCCTCGGCCAGGACAAAGGCAATATCACTTCGGCCAAGAGCATTCATGCCAAATTTATCCAGGATGTGGAGCATCTCAAGGCCAAAGGAGCGGTTGTGGTTGAGGATTACATCCTCAACAGCAATGTAAATGCCGGGGGGCCGGTGGTGGTCAAGGGCGGCAACGGTTTCATTGCCGGCAGCACGGTTGCATCGGAAGCCTGGATCTACGCCCACACCATGGGGATTGAGGGGTCCTCGACCGACACCAACCTGATCATCGGGCACAGCCCGGAACTTATCAAAGAGAAGTATGAGCTTTCGCAGTCCATCTACAACAAGGTCAAGGACTTCCTCAAACTGAAGGTCTCTCTCACAAAACTGCGCGAGATCAAGAAAAAAAACCAGCTCTCTCCCCAGCAGAAAGAGCTTTACGGCAAGATCATGTCCGCCATTGAAACCATCCGTTACAATCTTGAGGAGGCCGAGGTTAAAATCACTGACATCATGGAAAAACTCAACACATCTTATTCCGGTCATATCTATGTTGAAAACATCATCCATGAGGGAACTATCCTGATGTTCGGCAACGCCTCCAAGGAGATCTTCAGACAGCGGGCCGTGACCCAGTTCTCGCTTGAAAAACATGAGATCATCGAGAAAACATTTTCCATGAAGCCGGAAATCAAGGCCTATCTGGAGGAAAGTGATGGCTGAAGTCAGCGCGCAGGACCTGCAGCAGGCCATTGAAAACGGCATCCCCATGGAGGGCAAGGACCTCTCCGGCCTGGACCTCTCCGGCCTGGACCTGGGTGGAGCCAACCTGCACGGTTCCGAACTCAACAACACCAACCTGACCGACACCAAATTTAACGAGGCCCATCTGGAAAGGGTGACCCTGGAATCGGCAACTTTCCAGAACACCAATTTTACAGGCGCCAACATCTCCGAGATCAAACTTCTCGACGTCGACCTGAGTTCCTGCCACCTCGACCGCGTGACCGCGGTCAACATCCAGTTCATGCGGGTATCCCTGGTCGCCCAGGATCTGAAAAACGCCAACCTCACCGGCGCCATCATGATCCATTCCAGCCTCAAGGAAATTGACCTGACCGGGGCGGACCTCAGTGGATCAAACCTGCTCTTCTGCAAGATTGAACGCTGCATCTTCGATGAGTGCAACCTGAGCGGGGCCAATATGGGGCTGACCAGATTCATAAAATCGTCATTCAACCGCTCCAACCTGACCGACGCCTCTCTGATTACCGTCAGAGTTCAGGAATGTTCATTTATCGATTCCATCATGGTAAACGCCGACCTGACCCTGATGAATGCGGAAGGCCTTGACATAACCGGCAGCAAGTATCAGGGACTCATAACCGAGGGTGCGGTCATCAAGGGCCTCAAGAAATAACTCTCCCGATCCTGCCTGAAATTGCCATCCATACCTCTTCTGTGCTAGCGTCATTAAAATTCTATTTTGAGGTTTGTTTAAATGGAGGCACTCTTCCTTATCGGCGGCATCCTGCTGGGGCTGCTGGCGGCATTTTTTTTCGTTGCACGGCTGAAATCCAAAAACGCCCGTCTCGATGAACAGCTCAGGGCCAATGCCGGAGACCTACAGCAGATCCAGCTCAGACTTGAGCAGGGCATCTCGGAAAATAAAATCCTGCAGGCCGCCAATCTTGACCTGGAAAAAAAAGTGACCCAGCAAAGCGTTCTGCTGGAGCAGGAACGCAAACAGGCCGAGGAAAAAATCGGGATCCTGCGCGAAAACGGTGAGCAGCTCAAACTGGAATTCCAAAACCTCGCCAACCGGATCTTTGAGGAAAAAACCCAGAAATTCACTGACCAGAATAAGACCAACCTTGAAATCCTGCTTAGCCCCCTGCGTGATCAGCTGGGCGATTTCAAAAAAAGAGTGGAGGACGTCTACGACAAGGAGTCCAAGGACCGCCGTGATCTCTTCAACGAAATCAGCAATCTTAAGGAGCTCAATCAGACCATCGGCAAGGAGGCCCTCAACCTTACAAGGGCGCTGAAGGGCGAAAGCAAGACCCGCGGCAACTGGGGCGAGCTCATCCTGGAACGCATTCTGGAGGAATCGGGCCTGCAGAACGGCCGCGCATATGAACCCCCGGTATCCCTGAACGATGCCGAAGGCCGCCGGCTGCAGCCGGATGTGATCGTCCGCCTGCCCGGTGACAAAGATGTGGTGATCGACTCCAAGGTAAGTCTGAATGCCTACGAGGCCTACTGTTCGACCGAGGATGACGACCTGAGGAATAAGGCCCTCAAGGACCACATCACTTCCGTCCGCAACCATATCCGCGACCTCAGCCGCAAAAACTATGAAGACCTTTCCGAGATCCGTTCACTGGATTTCGTCCTGATGTTCATTCCCATTGAGGCAGCCTTCCTGACGGCCGTGCAGCACGACTCCAACATCTTTTCCGAGGCCTACAAAGAGCGGATCGTGGTGGTCAGTCCGTCAACGCTGCTGGTAACCCTCAGAACCATCCAGTATATCTGGCGCAACGAATACCAGAACAAAAATGCGCAGGAGATCGCCAGACAGGCCGCCGGTCTTTATGACCAGTTCGTCCTCTTCATCGAGGCCCTGGATGAAATCGGGCGCCACCTGGACAAGACCTCCGACGCCTACACTACAGCCCGCAAGCGGCTTACCGACGGCCGCGGCAACCTTGTCGGCCGAATTGAAAAACTGAAGAAACTCGGCATCTCCGGCAAGAAGGAAATCCCTCAGGATCTCATCGAGGATGCCGCAGACACTGACTGACAGCATATTAAACCGGGCCGTTCTTTCACAGCGGTATCCCAAGACAGGAGTTCATCATGAAAAACGCTTTCACAGAAGTCACAGCCGCAGCCGGGATACGGGAAGGGTCCCGCACCTTCACCGCCAAACTTAAACTCGGCGCATCCCTTGAGGAGGCCGTTGCCATCTACGGCGAAGAGATCGTCTACAGGGCCTTCAAGTCCCATGTAACCTCGGCCCTGCGCAATCATCTGCGCAATCTGCTCAAAAGCAACAAAATTGATGCCGAAATAGAAACTGACCTCCAGACCGGGGCTCCCTGCGCCGATTTGGAGTCTGATGTC
>CAYWBU010000024.1:0-1453 GCA_964456565.1 uncultured Bacteriovoracaceae bacterium
AAATTTGAATTGGCCGACGGCGGTACGATCTTCCTGGATGAGATCGGCGAAATCGATATGGCAATTCAGGCCAAGCTGCTGCAGGTTCTGCAGGAAGGGACCTTCAGCCGGCTGGGGGGCAAGAGCGATGTGAGCGTGAATGTCCGCATTATCGCCGCCACCAACCGTGATTTGAAAAAACTGGCCGAAGAGGGCCGTTTCCGCGAGGATATCTACTACCGGCTGAATGTTGTCAGCATCAAGATCCCCTCATTGTGTGAACGGCCGGATGATATCTCCTACCTGTTTGAATATTTTCTGGAGACCTATAACGAAAAGTACGGCAAGAATGTGGTTGTCAACAACGATGAAATCTATCCGCTGCTGATGGGTTACCAGTGGCCCGGCAATGTCCGGGAGATCAAGAACCTGGTCAAGCGGCTGGTCATCCTGGGCAACATAGATGATATGAAACAGTATCTCAGCAGCGGCCAGTCACTCAGCTGTGAGGGGCCCGACAGTTCCCAGGACGATGAACCCGCCTATGAGGACACACTTGACGACAGCGAGATCCTGCCGCTCAAGATTGTAGCCAAGGAAGCGGCTTTGCGGGCGGAACGCAAGATGATCCTCAAGGCCCTCGATCACACCGGCTGGAACAAGAAAAAGGCCGCCGCGCTTCTGGAAATCAGCTACAAGGCCCTCCTGTATAAAATCAAGGAATGCGGGATCGAGAAATAATCGTCCCGAAAAAACGATCTGAACAAAAAACCTATATTTACAAACCATTGCACAATCTGAAAAGATGGTTATATTTTCATAGAGCAGGTTGCGGCGGGGTTTTGTTGTTCATTTGCCTGAAATTACAGATAAAAAATCCGGAAGCCGATATGGGGGGATATCAAGTGGACAGGGTGAAAGATGTATAAAGATTTTTTCGGATTCAATAATAAGCCATTCAGTATTGCGCCGGATCCATCCTGTTTTTATATGAGTTCTGTCCATAAAGAGGCCCTGGCATACATGCTCAACGGGGTGGTTGAAAAAAAAGGCGCAGTGGTTGTCACCGGTGATGTGGGACTGGGGAAGACCACCCTGCTGAACAAATGTCTTGAAAAACTGCTGGCTCGGGTTTGTCTGGCGGTGGTCAGGTTTCCCCTGAAAAAAGGCCGGGAGTTGTACGCTGTGCTTGGTGACGCCTTGCAGATTCCTGCAGAGCGGCACGGGAAGGGCAACCTTGACGAATATCTGGAAAAGATCAGGGCCAGCGGCGGAACAGTGCTGGCCGTGGATGATGCCCATGCCCAGAAACCGGAAATATTGAGGGAACTTGCATTTCTTGCCGGCCGGGATACTGGCGGGTGCCTGAACATGTTGCTGCTGGGACAGAACAGTCTGTTGCGGATGTTGCGTGATCCGGAACTGGCTGATCTGCGGCGGATTGTGCGGGCCAAATATATCCTTAAGCCGCTTA
>CAYWBU010000024.1:1463-16038 GCA_964456565.1 uncultured Bacteriovoracaceae bacterium
TAAGGAGTATCTGGAGTTCAGGATAAAAAAGGCCGGCGGCCAGCCTTCCGCTAAACCGATCTTCACGCCGGGGGCCATTGATGAGGTCAACCAGTATGCCGCCGGTTCGCCGCGGCTGATAAATCTTATTTCCGATAACAGCCTGATGGCCGCCTTTGCCGACCGCAGTCACAAGGTTTCGTCCCGGACGGTCAGGGAAGTGGTTGATGATCTGGAAGACAGTTACACCAAGTCCAAGGATCCGGCGGCTTCGCTGTCGCAGCTCAGGGGAGGCGAGGAGCGCCGGCGATTCTCCGGAGTGTTGTGGGTTGCCGTGCTGGTACTGCTGGGCTCCGCCGTCACCGTATGGTGGTTTTACAGTAACGGCAATGAATCGTTGAATAATTTCTCGCATGCGCCGGTTGAAGTGGCGATTGATCTGAGCGCCCGGCGGCCCGAGGCTGCAAACCCCGCGGGGGAGGTTAAGCCGGTGGTGGCTGAGACGGCCGCGCAGCCGGTTGAAGAAGATCCCGCTGCGGTGCCGCCCGATCAGCAGTCTGGGCCATCTGAAGAGCAGCCGGTCGTCCGCGAAAATCAGACGGATTCTGACGGTGTGTGGGTTGAGGTGCAGCCGGGGGATACGGTAGCCAGGCTGGCGCTTGAGCACTATGGCCGCTTCAGTGTGGGGATTCTAAAGCATATCCGTCAGCGCAATCCTGAAATTGACAACCTTAATCTGATCTATGAGGGGCAGCGTGTATTTCTGCCGCAGCTGGAAACCGTCAGCGGCGTGATCTACAGTGTCAGCCTGGCAACCTACAGGTCGCTCACCGAATCACAGGCTGTCTTCGGTGATCTGATCAGCGCCGGACTGGATGCCACGATCTATCCCTATTTTGATCAGGGGGGCACTCAGCGCTTTCGGATTACAATCGGGGCCTTTGATGACCGGCATGAAGCCATTGCCTCGGCCCAGGAACTAAAGGCCCGCGGCTACATGTATGCCAAGCCGGTGAAGATCAGTATGGCAGATTGATTAAACTCAGTGGAATGTTGCTATGGTGCAACTGATTAAAAATATTTTTCCGGACCGCTGTCTGCGGTGCGGACAGCCTGTCGAAAAAGTTTCTCTGTGTGCCGGATGCGCGGCGGGAGTGCGGGCCTTTCCGGCGGCCACATGTAGTGTGTGCGGACGTGAACTGTCCTCGGGCGATATCTGCATTGCCTGCAGTGTGAAAAAGCCTCCCTATGACAGGGTTTTTTCGGCAACGGTCTACGACGGCACGGTGAAGGAGATGCTGCAGCAATTCAAGTATCAGCGTCAAACCGGTTACAAGCGGTTTCTGGGTGAGTTGTTGTATGATTCCCTGCCCCGGGATGATATATCAATAGATATTCTGACTTTTGTGCCTCTGCACTGGACACGGCAGATCGCCCGCGGCTATAATCAGGCTGCACTGCTGGCCCGTGAGATTGCCCGCAAGGAGGGTGTTCGGGTACATTACGATGTGCTCAGGAAGGTCAGGCGGACTCCGGCCCAGGTGGGGCTTGAACTCCGGCAGCGCGCAAAAAATTTAAACAGGGCTTTTGAAGCCAGGGATGTTGAGGGAAAAAGAGTGATGGTGATAGATGATGTTATAACCAGCGGCAGTACGGCTCTGGCCGTGGCCGCTGCGCTCAAGAAGGCGGGGGCTGACTGGGTTATGGTTGCCAGCGTTGCAAGGGTGCTGTCATGAGTCCCCAGCGCAGTCTTTTGAAAAAATCTCCCAAATTTCTGGAAGATATTACCTATACAATCGCTGAATGTCCGTTCGATCAGAATGACGATATCTTCTGCTCGGAACTGTTTCTCGGCAAATACAGCGAATCGCGGCTGATGGAACTGCTCGACCGTTTCGGGTTGCTGGGGATCCTGCACCGTCGCGGCTACCGTGACCTGATCGTCAGCATCTCCAGGCATGAGGATTATACCTCCAGGCTCTATCTTAATTTTGAAAGCCTGGATAAGGAAACCCGTTTGATAGAGCTGATTGTCCGCGAGGGGATCTTCAGGCCCAAGGAACAGCTTGTCAGCAGCTTTGATTTCAGCGACGGGCTGTCCATGCTGCTGATCGAGTGGCTGGCGCTGCAGGACCCCAGGGGACAGTTCCGGGAGGAACGGCCTCCGCTGCCGGGACAGGTCTATCCGGGGCTGGGGGCCCTCATCAATATTCATAACCTGCTCAAATATTTTGCCAGATCAGGGCGCAAGGATGCCCTGGTGGATGTCCCCGAATATTATCATGCCGCGGCGATCTATTCGCGCAGCTATAATTTCTTCTCGCCCTTGGCGGCCGGTCAGGTCAAGGCCATGATGCGTGATTTTGACTCATATCCGCTGGCGGATATCTCGTTTGCCGTGGACGCGGGTTGCATGATCAACAGGGAGAACGGCAATCCCGAATCGTGGGAGCCGTCCGAACAGATTGCGGCGATTTCCGAGAAGATGCAGGCCTATGTGGCCTGTGACGAATACTGCCGGCTCGCCGAAGAGACGGCGCAAAAATGCCACTATGATATCGATTGGGACAAGTATCACCAACTGAAGGCCCGGGAGGTAAATTGATGAATTATAAATTTGGTGTGATCGGACTTGGCAAGGTTGGCCGGGCCATGACCTCAATCCTTGCCGATGCCGGTCATACTCCGCTGTGGGCCGTCACGCGTCAGGATGTCAAGGTTGAATATGAGACACACCGGGCTCTCCCCCCTGCGCCGCGCGTGCCCGAGGTTGTTTTTCTGGCGGTGCCGGATGGCCGGATAGCAACGGCGGCTGCCCAGATGGCGACCAAATGGGGTAATGCCTGTCGGAATCTGGTGGTCTTCCATTTCAGCGGAATGCATTGCGCTGAAATTCTGCATCCCCTGAGCGACCGGGGGGCTGAATGTGCCAGCCTGCATCCGCTGCAGACAATTATGAATCCGGAGAATGCCGGGGTTGCCTTGAAGGAGAGCTGTTTTACAACCGAAGGTTCCGACCGGGCCATGGATGTGGCCCGCGATCTGGTGAAGTCGATCGGTTCGGGAGTTGACCGGATCCGCCCGGAAGACAAGATGATCTATCACACTGCGGCAGTGATGGTCTCTAATTATATGGTGACAATCCTGACGCAGGCAACCGAGATGATCAGCGACATCGGGCTCGATATGGAGCGCTTCCTGCCGCTGGTGAGAAATACCATCAGAAATGTGGAGGCCTACGGGCGTTATGCCCTGACCGGTCCGATTCAGCGGGGGGACTGGGAGACCGTGAGCGCCCACATTGACGGCCTGTGTCAGGCCTATCCGGATATCGTGGAGACCTACACCACCCTGGGACGCTATACGGCCCGCATGGCAGGCCAGACCTGGCCGGCAGGGCTTGGCGACTGCGGCGGGGTCAAAGGTTCGAGCGAGCTGGCCGAGATGGTGAAAATCATGCAGTCCCGCGGCCAGAAGGTGGTCTTTACCAACGGCTGTTTCGATATCCTGCATCATGGCCATGTGGCCTATCTGAACGATGCGCGTAACCTCGGTGACTGCCTGATCGTGGGGTTGAATTCGGATGCCTCGGTCCGCAAGCTTGAAAAGGGCCCGGACCGGCCGATCAATCCGCAGCAGTCCCGGGCCGCGGTGCTGTCCGGTCTGCGGGCGGTCGATTATGTCTGCATTTTTGATCAGGAAACACCTTATGAGCTTATCAGTCTGCTTAGGCCGGATGTGCTGGTAAAGGGTGGTGACTGGGCGGTTGATGACATTGTCGGATCTGATGTGGTGCGTTCTTACGGCGGTCAGGTCAGGTCCCTGCAGTTTCGTGAGGGACTGTCCACCACCGCTGTAATCGAGAAGATCCGGAAATCCTAGAAGCCCAGCACGAAGCGCATTGCGAAACGCCGGTCCGGATGCTGGCCGCCGTAGGCCCCGAGTTCGGCGGTATAGACCGCCAGGTCAAGGACGGCTTTTTCTGTCTGCAGTGAAAGCCCGCCGCTGAGATACCCCTGGTAGAGTCCTGCCCGTAGTGTAAGGTAGCGCGGAAAGCGGCATTCCACTCCCATGCGGGTGCGTTTGGCAAAATCTTTATCATAATCAATCTGACGGAACACATCCACATAGTCCAGAGCAATGGTGGTGCGGGTTATCCATAATTCACGGCTGAAGGCGATGCCGATGTCGATATGGTCGTCAAGGTCGCGGGCGTCCCCCATCTTTGTGCCGAGCAGGTTGACGGCACTCAGGCCGAGGTTGATGCCGGTCTCGATCCCGGGATCAATGAGATCGTTGAGGCGGTAGATAACTCCCAGATCCACTAGGACGCCGCGGCCGCTGTCCATATCATCTTCAATCTTCTGTGAGAGTTTGCCGGTGGTGATGTCCGTTACCGTATAGTTTTTGTTGATGCTGTGGCGGTCGATATATTTGATGCTGATGCCGCCCAGAAGCCGCTCATCCCATGATATGGGCATGCCGTAGCCGGCCGCGGCGCCCATGTCGACAATGATATCCGTATTCAGTCTGGGAAACTGGCGGTCATGCACGGCCATGTTGGCCTTCATGCCGGCCAGCAGGGCGCAGGCGGCCCGCGGCATGGTGTAGGTTGCCAGCAGACTGGCGCACAGATGGGCCTGCTGGCCGATGTAATCACGCATGAAGGCGGCCGTTTCCAGTTCATTGTCAAAATCGACGCTGCGGGAGTCGTCATACATGTCATAACCGTCCTTGCCGATGGCGAATTCCAGCGGGAAAAGGGCCACCCGGGTGCGTTTCACCATGGCCAGACCGGCCGGATTGTAGAAGAGGGCGTTTTCGTCATTAGAGACGGCGACAAAGGCCCCGCCCATGCCCAGCGGCCGGATGCCCTGATAAATATAAGGCAGTTCGGTTGCCGCAGCTGTCAGTGTTGTGCAGAACAACAACGCGGCGATCAGGGGCGCAGCTCTCATGGCAGGGATCCGTCAAACATATGGGCCAGGATATAATCGGTGATTTTTGTGCCGCTCAAGGTCTCGATGGCGCTGAGCGTGGTGTCGCCCACCAGTTCCAGCAGAAATTCATTCAGA
This sequence comes from uncultured Bacteriovoracaceae bacterium, assembly GCA_964456565.1. Classification (GTDB taxonomy): domain Bacteria; phylum Desulfobacterota; class Desulfomonilia; order UBA1062; family UBA1062; genus CAYWBU01. Next base: position 6,518 of record CAYWBU010000024.1, read on the forward strand.
TCATTTTCCAGGGCATTGTTGTTGTCATGGGCTGCCACCGTATTGCGGTGGATTACATCAATCGCTGCCTTCAGATTTATCAGGTCCTGCCGCAGTTGTTCGATATCGGCATCAATGGCAGCCTGCAGGCTCAGCAGGTCGGCCGGGGTCCCCAGGACGGCGGCCGCCACATTTTGATAGGCGCTCTGATTGAGCGGACAGTTGGTGCCGGCGGTCTCGGCCGTATATCGGCCCATTGCCAGGATGAACCTGATGGCGCTGGCCAGTCCGAGCTGTACCCGGTCATCATCCGAACCCCAGTTTTTTGCTATAAGGTTGGTCAGGTAGTTTGCGGCGGTTGTGAGGTATTGGTCTGCAGCGGCGGCCGTTGCGGGGGCCAGATAGCGGGCCTCGCCGTCAATAATGGTACTGAGGGCCAAGGCCGAAGCCAGGGTGTCAAAGCTGTCCTGTCCGGCGGTCACGTCACTGTTGGCTATCATGACGGTCAGGTCGACGCCGGCAAGTCCCATGTAGGCCGATGCCAGCAGCCGGCTGATTTCGGGGTCGGGCAGGTCGGAATTATAGTCGTCGGCCAGTAGCTGGATCACCCCGTAATAATCGCCCTCGTCGAGGGCCATGCGGGCCTCTTCCAGAATGGCTCCGTCGTCGGAGGTGTCACCGGCATACTCCATCATATTGTTTTCGCAGGCGCACAGCAGCAGAAACAGTAGCAGCAGACATTTTTTCATATGCGGCTTATCGTCAGATGCAAGTTTAAATCTTTAAGCGATAAGGGAACTTGAATGTCTGTAGAATGCCTGTAGACGGGGATGTTTTGATTGATCTTGTCATTCCTGTCTGTTATAGGTCCAGCTATGAATCCGGAATTTGAAAATGGACTGAAAGCGATTACCCGCAGCTCGACTTCATTTACGAGCGATATCGGCTGCTATATTCTGGAATCCGGCGGCAAAAGGCTCCGGCCGCGGCTGGTCATGATGATTGCCGAAGCCATCGGCATGGCGGAAAAAGACATCCTGCCGCTGGCCTACACCGTGGAACTGCTGCATACGGCCAGCCTGCTGCATGATGATGTGGTTGATGCCACGGAGATGCGGCGTTCAAAGCCCACCGCCAATCAGGTATACGGTGACCGTCCGGCGCTGCTGGCCGGTGATTATATTTTTGCCTCGGCCCTGGAACTGACCTGCAACCTGGACAATATGCGGGTAGCGCTGAGCATGGTGGATACCATCAAAAAGATGACCGAGGGCGAGCTCAAGGAACTGGAACATGTGACCGCCTTCCATAGAGATGTTGATGTCTATCTGGACATCATCTATCTGAAAACCGCCAGTCTGTTCGAGTTCTGCACCCAGTCGCCCGGAGTGATCGGCAGGCTGGATGAAGACAAAATCGCCGCACTGACCACCTATGGCCGTTCGTTGGGCATGGCCTTCCAGATTGTGGACGACATCATTGACCTGACTCCGGACACCAAGACCAACAAGGATGCCTTCAATGACGTGGTGGAAGGTAAATCAACCCTGCCGCTGATCCATCTGTTTAATGATAATCCCGGGATGATGGATGAACTGTCCGCGGAAACTGATGGAGACAAACGGCGGGCGCTGGTGCGCAGCCGCATGACCCCGGAGATTCTTGGCCGCAGCAGCGATATGGCCCGGGAATACTGCGATACGGCCCTGAACGAGCTGGCTCGGGTCGGTGTTCTGACGGATGCCCTGGGAATGATTCCCGGCCTGATCCTTGAACAGCTCAAAGATAAGTTCTGATCCGGACGGCCCGATTTTTTCCATCTATTGATTTGTTGACTGTCAGACCCTAACTATTTTGTAAAAGAGAGGGTATCTCTGTGGAATATAAAGATTATTACGAAATATTGGGAGTAAGTCGTTCTGCGAGTCAGGATGAGATCAAAAAAGCCTATCGCAAACTGGCGCGGAAATGTCATCCCGACACCTGTAAGGATGATCCCAATGCGGAGCAGCGCTTCAAGGAGATCAATGAGGCCTATGAGGTCCTGAAGGATTCTGAGAAACGTTCACGTTATGATGCCCTGGGCAGCAACTGGCAGCAGGGCCAGAATTTTACGCCGCCACCCGGCTTTGAAGATATCTTCAGCTCTTTCGGCGGTCGTGGCGCGCGCGGCGGTGGCCGGACCTTCAGCTTTGATTTTGGCGGCGGTGCTCAGGGCGGCGGCGGGTTTTCCGATTTCTTCGAGGCCCTGTTCGGCGGCGGCATGGGCGGCATGGGACAGGAAAATCCCTTTGGCGGTCGCGGTGGTTCGGTGCGCGGGCGTGACGTGGAAAGCGAGATCACTGTCAGCCTTAGTGAGGCCCACAAGGGCGGGACGCGCGAATTATCCCTGCAGGGAGCTGGTGGGATTAAACGCTTAAATGTCAAGATCCCGGCCGGGGCCCATGACGGCATACGGATCAGACTGGCCGGTCAGGGTAATCCGGGACCGGGCGGCTCCGGAGACCTTTATTTGAAGATCAGGCTGGCCCGGGATCCCCGTTACAGCCTTGAAGGTTCGGATCTGATCGCCGAGGTGCCGGTGACTCCCTGGGATGCCGCCCTTGGCGGAAATATTGAGGTTCAGACCTTGGACGGCAAGGTCAAGATGAAACTGCCGGCCGGGATTTCCAGCGGGCAGCGTCTGCGGATCAAGGGTAAGGGTATGGCGCATAAGGGTGATTTTTATGCCCGCATCAAGGTTGTGGTTCCCAAGAAACTGAGCGCGGAAGAGAAAAAACTTTTTGAGAAGCTGCGGTCGGTGTCGGAGTTCAAGCCATAAAAAAAGCGGCCCGAAGGCCGCTTTTTTCTATTCTATGATCCTTAAGGTTGTGGGGCCCTCCAAGGTTAGATTGTCGCGGATGGCATCCAGCTTGTTGACCCCGATGCCTTTGACCTTGATAAGTTCGTCAATGGATGCGAACGGACCGTTGGCATTTCTGAAATCAACGATGTTCTGGGCGATGCTTTCACCGATTCCGGGCAGCATCTGGAGTTCCTCCAGGGTGGCGGTGTTGATATTGACCGCACCTTCCATGGCCGGGGTCGCGGCCGCGAGCGGACCGGCCAAAAACATGAACAGACAGACAACGGTTCCCAGTAAAACAACAGATCTTTTCATAGCTCCTCCTTCATAAGGAATTTTATTTCCCGCAGACGAGCGGGAAGATTATAAAAGATTAGCTGCATACTTGCTGATGTCAAGGGGCGCCGGCAAAAAACCTGTGCTGCGGAGGAGTTTCCTGCTGTCAGTCCCAGGTGGTCCCGAACCTGTCAAGATGGACAAATTCTGTGAGCGGTTTGCGGGGCGGACCCTGTTTGTCAGCTACGGCCGGCCGGCCCACCGGGATTATGGCGGCCAGCTCATGGGTCTGCGGAAGATCCAGGATGGCGGCTGCGGCACTGTGGTCCAGCAGTCCGACGATCACGGTCCCCAGTCCCAGGTCGCAGGCCTTGAGACAGAGATTCTGGACCGAAAGTCCCAGGTCGAACATGAACCATTCGTTGTAGCGGGTTAAGGCCTGCCCGTTTTTGCAGCCGGCGACAGCCTTGCGGGCACAGACCGCCAGCAGCACCGAGGCCGACTGGGAACAGCGCGTGGCCGGGTTGTTCTCGGAATAGGTGGCACTGATCCTGGTTATCAGCTCGGGGTCGCGCACGACGATATATTCCCAGCTCTGGGTGTTGGCCCATGAAGGTGCCCGGCGGGCGGCCTCCAGCAACTGTCTGAGTTCGGTGTCCGTTACCACATAATCAGTAAAACGCCGGGTGCTGGTCCTCTTTTCAATTGCACTGTCAAGATTCATTACAGACCTCCTTTTAGGCTTGATTATGGAAATAAAAGTCTGCGGCGTCAAGCTGATCAGAGGTTGATCCCGGCGATATCATCTTTGCGCGGCCGGCTGCGGCGGTCCTGACTCAGGAATACGCCCAGGAAGACCAGGATGCAGGCTGTCAGCTGGGAGGCGGTCAGGCGTTCATTGAGGATGAACCAGCCCATGAGCAGGGTCAGGGCCGGAATCAGATTGATAAAGGCGCTGGCCTGGTTGGCCGGGATGCGGCTGATGCCGAAGTTGTAAAGGCCATAGGCCCCCAGTGACACGAAGACTCCCAGATAGATGATGCTCCAGAATGCGGCCGGATGGTAATGATTCGGAAAGATCCCGCCGGTGCTCAGATAGGCCAGCGGCAGGAAAAAGATGCTGCCCACAAAGGCCTGGATGGCGGTCAGGGCGAAGGGGTCGTAACGGCTGGAGAGTCGCTTGACGGCAATGGTATAGCCGGTGGCGCAGCACATGGCCAGAAATTCCATGAAATTGCCGAAGGCCGGATTGGGTGCATTGGCCGTGGTATGGCCGCCTATGCTGAGCCAGGCGGCCCCGATGATGGCGATGATGAAGCCCGCCAGTGTGCGGCGGCTGATCATCTCCTTGAGGGTGAAACGGGCCGCGACCGCCACCAGCAGCGGCAGCATGGCGGTTATGACTCCGGCCTGGGAGGCCGAGGTGTTTTCGAGGGCCTTGGCTTCGCAGATGAAATAGAGACAGGGTTCAAAGAAGGCCATCAGCAGCAGATATTTCAGATCGCCCCGGCGGTAGCGGTTGCGGCGGAAGACCTTGAGGCAGAACAGGAAACAGATCGCAGCAATAACCAGGCGGCCCCAGATGACGAACAGGGGGTTGTAGCCGCTGAAGGCGATTTTGAGCGCGATGAAAGAACTGGCCCAGATAATCATGGCAGCCACAAGGGCCGCCACGGTAAGGGGATATTCCCTGTTCATAAGCTTGTCAGTTGAAGTTCGAACTAGCCATGACCGGTGTCACAGGATCTGACTCAAAAATTTCTGGGTGCGTTCGTGGGTGGGATCGTTGAAGAAATGTTCGGGGGTACCTTCCTCCAGGATGGTGCCTTCATCCATGAAAATGACCCGGTCGGCCACCTCGCGGGCAAAACCCATTTCGTGGGTGACCACGATCATGGTCATGCCCTCTTTGGCCAGGTTGACCATGACATCGAGCACTTCCCCGATCATTTCCGGATCCAGGGCCGAAGTGGGCTCATCAAAGAGCATCAGTTTGGGCTGCATTGCGAGCGCCCTGGCGATGGCAACTCGCTGCTGCTGTCCGCCGGAAAGCTTATTGGGATGGACATCCGATTTGCCCAGGATGCCGACCTTGTCCAGCAATTTACGGGCAATATCCTGGGATTCTTTCTTGGAGCGTTTGCGGACCACCATCTGGGCCAGGGTCAGGTTTTCCAGGACCGTCTTGTGCGGGAAGACATTGAACTGCTGGAAGACCATGCCCACCTCTTCGCGGACCTTGTTGATATCGGTGCGGGGGTCGTTGAGGTCCATGCCGTCAACGATGATCTGGCCGCCATCGATCTCTTCCAGTTTATTGACCGAACGCAGGAGGGTGCTTTTGCCCGAGCCGCTGGGGCCGATAATGACAACTTTCTCGCCGTCATAGACATCCAGGGAGACATTGTTCAGGGCCCGCAGTGTGCCGAAATGTTTATAGACATTTTTGACCTCAACCATCTTACTGCGTTCGTTGTTATGCACTGACCTTGTCCTCCATGATGCTGATAAGTTTGGAAAGAAAGAGCGTGATGATCAGATATACCAGGGCGACGACCGTATAGGTCTCGAAATAGGCGAATGATTCGGATGCGAATTCGCGCCCGCGCCGCAGCAGGTCTGAAACCGCCAGGATGGATACCAGCGAGGAATCCTTGAGCAGGGCCACAAACTCGTTGCCGATGGGCGGCAGGATCGTCCGGATGGCCTGCGGCAGGATGACATGGTACATGGCCTGCGTACGGCTCATTCCCAATGAACGGGCTGCCTCCATCTGGCCTTCGGGGATGGCTTCGATGCCGGCGCGGAAGATTTCGCCCATATAGGCCCCGTAGCAGATGGCCATGGCCAGTACCGCACTGGCGGTGGCCGGCAGTTTTACCAGATGCCCCAGGGCAAAATAGATGTAGAAGAGCTGTACGAGCAGCGGAATGCCGCGGATAACCTCGACATAGAGAGATGCGATCCCGTTGATGAAACGGTTATGCGAGATGCGGCCCAGGCCAGTGAACAGGCCGAATACCAGTGCCAGCAGGATGGATTCAACTGTGACCTGGAAGGTGACCAGAACCCCGTCCGGCACAAATTTGATGATGTCCAGGTAGGGATCCGGTTTAAAGGTGATCAGTGATATCAGGATTGCGAAGGCGCCGAAGAAGGCGATCCGCCAGGCCGTGAAGAGACCGATATCCTTTTTGTTGGGGATGGCGGCGCCATCCCCAACATTTATCTGTACATGTTCATCCAGGTTTTTGTCTTTTATCTCAGCCACTTTGTTTCAATCTGTTTGTCTGTGCCCTTTTCCTGGACAGCCTTGATACCCTTGTTGATCAGTTCAAGCACTTCGGTGTTGCCCTTTTTGACAACCACCCCATAGTATTCCTCGGTGAAGGGCTCTCCGACGATCTGGAGCTTTTCCTTGTATTCCTCGCGCTGCAGGGCAAAATTGGCGGCCACCGGAGTGTCGCAGACCACACCCTGGATCCGGCCGGCAGCCATATCCTCGAAGGCCAGGCCGACTTCATCATAGGTCTTGAGCTCGATGCCTTCATGTTTTTTGATCTCCATGGCCCCGGTGGTGCCGATCTGGGCGCCGACCTTGCTGTCTTTGAGATCATCCAGGGTGGCGACGCCGGAGTCGGCCATCTCCTTGGACACGGTCAGAACCTGGCCGGCATTGATGTACGGGAGGCTGAAATCATATTTGGCCTTGCGCTCTTCTGTGATGGTCACGGAAGAGATGATGGCGTCATATTTGCCGAGTTCGACGCCGGCAAAGATGCCGTCCCAGGCGGTATTCTTGATTTCAACATTGAAGCCGGCCTCTGCGGCGACAGCCTTGATGAAATCGATATCGAAGCCCACGATTTCCTTGTTTTCATCAACCATTTCCATGGGCGGCCAGGTGGCATCGGAGGCCACCACAATGGTGCGCATCTCGGCCGGGGCCGCAGCCTTTTCCGTGACCGCCGGGGCGGTTTCCTCAACAGTCTTTTCTTCTTTTTTGTCACAACCGGCCACAAAGAGGCCCAAACAAAGGGTGATCACAACCAATGATCCAAAGAGTTTCCTAAAGTCTGACATGCATTTCCTCCCCAAAGAGTAATTAAGATTATGTGATGTAAAACTTCTTGGATTCATAGCACTATTTATGGCGTTGGTCCAGCAGGGAAAACGTTTTGCAGGCAGTTAAGGCTCGCTAAAATCAGGCTATCTTTTAACGGTCTAAATTGCTATTAGGCTCTAGATTGTCGGGGAGATAAAAAATTAACGGTAAGTGTATGGAAAAAAAGATTTTTAAATCGGACCTGCTGCTGTTGCTGACCGCCTTTATCTGGGGCACCGCCTTTGTGGCCCAGCGGGTGGGCATGGAGCATGTGGGCCCGTTTGTCTTTAACGGGATCAGGTTCATCCTGGGCGGCGCGTGTCTGCTGCCCTTTATCGTGGCCGAGAACCGGCGCCGGACAGAATATCATGCCCCCAACCGCAAACAGGCCTTTGCGGGGTATATTCTGGCGGGTCTGATGCTGTTCGCTGGCTCATCCCTGCAGCAGGTGGGCATAGTATACACCACCGCCGGCAAGGCCGGCTTCATCACCGGACTCTATGTGGTGATCGTTCCGCTGCTGGGGCTTGTATGGGGCCAGAAGGTCAGGCCCGGCAGCTGGGTGGGGGCGGTGATTGCCGCCGGCGGACTGTATTTTCTGAGTATTTCAAATGGGTTTTCAATTGCCTACGGCGATCTGTTGGTGCTGATCGGGGCCTTTGCCTGGGCCCTGCATGTTCAGGCTGTCGGTCTGTTTTCACCCCGGATGAGCGCTTTGCGGCTGGCCTTCGGTCAATACATGGTCTGTGGCGGACTGAGTCTGCTGGTGGCGTTGATTGCCGAGAATAACACCCTGGGCGGGATTATGGCCGCCACCATGGCGATTGTCTATGGCGGTGTATTCTCGGTGGGCATCGCCTACACCCTGCAGGTCTTTGCCCAGAAAGATGCCCCGGCCGCGCATGCCGCCATTATCCTGAGCCTGGAGACCGTCTTTGCCGCCCTGGGCGGCTGGATTGTGCTGGGCGAGACCCTTTCGGGCCGGGCCGTCTTCGGCTGTGTCATGATGCTCTCGGGCATGCTGCTTTCGCAGTTGGACGAGGCCCGCCGCTGATATAAACTCAGGACAGGGATTGGATGAAGCTCAGGATCATAATTTTTCTGATGCTGTTTCTGTTGACCGGTTGTGCCACCTACCTGCCGGTTGAACATGATCATGCCTTAAGGGTCCGCCTGCCCGAGTTTGAAGAAGAGTTTAATCTGGTCCTCTTTAATCTGCTCAACACCGCCTGGGATGATTCGGGCAACTGGCGGGGTGATCTGCAGGGCGATGCCACGGTTTTTGCCTCGCTGCTGCTGTTTGAGCTGGGAGCAGAGCTTGAGCGCTCCGATCTCACTGACCTGGCCAGGCGCACGGTGGATTATGAGGTGCGCCTGATCCGTAGGGTCTGGCCATCCATGGAGATGGTGGTGGGGTTCCCGGCCCTGGTGGGCGGCTCTATCCATGTGGGTGATCCCGAATATGCCCGGCTGCTGCAGCTCGGCTGCCAGGGCGGCTATCTGCTGGTTTCCGCTGGCCCGGGGCTGCTGGAGGGCATGCTGGGCGACCGGGTTACGCTGCTGGGCAGTGTTGCCCATACCTGTCTGCGGTCTGCCCGGGTGCTTGATGATGATTCTCTGGCGCGCAAGGGCCTGGAACTTATCAGGGAAGCCGAAAACTTCAGGGATGCCGCGACCGGCATCTATCGTTCAGCTGCGGTCAAGGACTGGCCCCAGGCCGTCATGGTCATGGCCCTGGCCGAGGCCTGGCGGGTGACCGCTGAGGATGAATATCTGCAGCGGGCCGAAGCGGTGATGACCGCGGCCAGCGGCAGTCTGTCTGATCAGCAGGCCGGCGGATATTTCGGCCATCCGGATCTGCAGACCAAGGGCCTTTCGGGCAACAATAATTTTGTCTGGGCCCTGCTGGACCTCTATGAGCTGACCGGGCGGCAGATCTATCTTGATGAGGCCCGCCGGACGCTGGAATGGATCTTTTCGCCCGCTGTCTATGGTGACGGCATCATTATGCACCACTGGTCGCTGGACGAGGGCCGGGCCGCCTATGCCTGCACCGGCTGCAATTTTGCAGCTCTTTACAATATCTGGCGTTTTAACCGGTTGTTGGAAAAATAAGACAGGGAGGCCGGCAGCCTCCCCCTCCGGATTATTTTATAAAAGCGCTGGCCGCGTCATCCAGCCAGGCGGCCCATTCGTCGATGCCCTGACCGGTCTTGCAGGAAACCTCGATTATCCTGATATCCGGGTTTAGTTTCCTGACCCGGCTGTTCATGGCCTCCAGGTACCGTTTCTGATTGATGGTGCGGGGAAACACTT
>CAYWBU010000024.1:16048-20830 GCA_964456565.1 uncultured Bacteriovoracaceae bacterium
GGGTCCTGGCCCGGCTTTTTGTGGCCTCCAGGTCAATATCAAAGACCGGCGCGGTGTCAACCTTGTTGACCAGCAGCACGTCGCAGACCGTGAACATCAGCGGGTATTTGAGCGGTTTGTCATCACCTTCGGGAACACTCAGGATCATGGCGTTCTTGATGGCGCCGGTATCAAATTCGGCCGGGCACACCAGATTTCCGACATTTTCGATGATGACCAGGTCTTTGTCGGCATAGTCCAGCGGCTCAAGACCTTCTTTGACCATGGTGGCGTCCAGATGACACATGCCGCCGGTCTTGAGCTGGACCGCGTGCACGCCCCTTTGACTGACCTTTTCGGAGTCAACGATGGAATCGATATCGGCTTCGATCACGCCCATGGTATACTTATCCTTGAGGGCGTCGATGGTTTTCAGTATCAGGCTGGTCTTGCCGGCACCGGGAGAGGCCATCAGGTTCAGCAAAAAGGTCTTCTTGTTCTTGAGGTCTTCCTTCACCGCGGCCGACACCTGATTGTTGTCCGCCATGATGTCTTCCTTGATCTCGATCAGCCGTATCTCTTTCATATTGCCTCCATATCTCTGATATAATATTCCCGGCCGCTGACCAGCTCACAGTTTTCTGATCCGCATCCCGGACATTTAAGCCCATGGATGTCCTGGCGGCCGGCGTTGAAAGTGTGGGCACATGCGGTGCAGCGGAATTCGGCGGGAATCCTGGTTATCTTCAGTTTGGCCCCGTCCGCCACAGTATCCTTGCTGATGTAATCGAAGTAGCGCTGGATCCACTCGTTTTCCAGATCGCTCAACTCGCCGATATCAAGGCCGATGGCTATGATCTTGCCGACCTTGTTCTGTTGGGCGTGCCTGATTACAACGTTTAAGATACTCTCCGTAACCTGCAGTTCATGCATGTTATGACACCTTCCTGCAAAAGATAACAAAACTTCAAGTCTGAATTATTCCCATATTATGGACGGATGATGCAAGTGATAAATCATAGTGGATAGCCCCTGATTCCAGGGAGAGCTTCAGGCCCGGCTGCGCAGGATTTTTCGCAGATAGAGTTTCCAGACCTCGGGCGAATAGTTTGTCAGCCAGAAGGTTTTTTTTATGATCTGAGAGGGCGGCTGGTCGAGCTGGTCGGCGGCATCAAGCAGGGCCTGTCTGGCTGCGGGGCCTTCCAGGCTGTGGCCGTGCGCCAGCAGGAGTTTGGAAAACTGTAATTCTGCCAGCCGGTGGTATGATTTTTTCATCCTGCCGGTGAATTTTACCGGGATGGGCGGCTGGTAGGTGCCCTTGACTTCGCACAGCATGTCGGCGGCATACAGGGTTTGGTCAGCGGTGTTGAACAGGACCATATCATGCGAGGTGTGACCGGGAACACTCAGGATCTGCCAGTCATCAAAAATCGGCAGCCGTTCATTGTCCTTGAGGATGAAGTCGGGTTGCAGGTAGCGTCTGAACAGGGTGGTTTCAAAAGACCGGCCATTGCTGGCCGCCACAAACTGGGCCATCAGACAATCCAGCTTGTGCTGGGTGAACCCGGACAGCCCGGCATACCAGCGTTCGGTATGTTGCGGGGCTGCAATGGGGATATTGAATCTGCGGCGCAGGATAAAGGCCCCGCCGGCATGGTCGGGATGCATGTGGGTCACCACGCACAGGCGGATATCACTTATGCTGCGCTGCAACCGGGTGCGGCAGAATTTTTCAATGCGGGCCACATCACCGCGACAGCCGCTGTCCAGCAGCAGCAGACCGTTTTCATATTCCAGCAGGTAGAGGGTCGAGATATAGCCGTCAACGGCATGCAGAACATAACTCATCAACTAAACTGATAATCAAAATTGACTCACATGTCAATTTTGTTCAGCGGCTGAAGCGGATGCCCGGGGATGAGTCAGTTGATTCAAAATCAATCAGCAGTTCATAGATGCCGGATTCCAGGGTGGCCTTGACCGGGATATTACCCTTTTCAAAGACCTTCATCATGGATTTGTTGGTGGCCAGGACATCGGCGGTAAAACCCTTTAGCCCGGTTTCCTTGGCCAGGCGCACCAGCATCTGATACATGAAGGATGCAATTCCCAGACCCTGATATTTTTCATCCACAACAAAGGCCACGTCGGCATAGGGACGGTTGAGGTCCCTGACAAAGCGGGCCTCGGCGATGATCTGTTCCTGTCCCGGCTCTCCGGCCAGACCCACGATGGCCATGATGCGGTTGCGGTCGGTATTGACATATTCCTGCATCTTGGTGTGCGGCATGACCTTTATGGGCGTGAAATAGCGGTAATAGACGGTTTTGTCGGAGAAACGGTAGAACAGCCGGCGCATGCCCTCTTCGTCCGAGGGCTTGATGGCCCTGAAGAAGACCTCCGTCTCATTTTTGAAGGTATGCCGGGTGGCGATTTCATTGGGGTAGAGCTGGGTGCTCTGGGGCAGGAAGATCTGATCCTGGTAGAGAATATGGTGCTGCTTGGCCTGCTCCACCAGGTTTTCACGGTCATCGGGATGGGCAATGTCGATCAGCGCCTGGGCGCGCTCCCGGACGGTCCGACCCCGAAGTGCCGCCACGCCGTACTCGGTGATCACCATGTCGACCGATTCGCGCATGCTGAACTGGTTGGGATATTCCTCGATGGATATCCGGATGTTGGCTTCATCCTTGAGGTTGCGGCTGGGCAGGGCAAAGATGGTCCGTCCGCCCTGGGACAGCTCGGCGCCGTTGATAAAGTCTACGGCCTCTCCGGGGGCAGCCGTTACCGTGCCTTTGCCGGCGTGCAGGGCAATGTGACCGGAGATGTCCACCTTGCGGGCCGGCAGCACGGCCGTGAACCGGGGGTTCTGCCCGATCTGCAGCGGATGGAAAACCTTGTCGATGGTCTGGAATTCCACCAGGGGATTGCGGTCGAGCCACTGCATCAGGCGTTTGGACCCGAAGGCATAGGATGTCAGGGTCTTGCCGCGATAGGTTTCCTTGAAGCGGTTGGAGACCGCCCCGGATTCGATCAGTTCCATCAGGGCGTCGGTGATGAACGGGGTATGGATGCCCAGATGGCGTTTGTTTTTGAGATGTTTGCTGAGCGCCTCATAGAGCGGGCCCAGGGAAAAGGCCAGGCAGGAGCCATCCGAGATCACCGAGGCCACGTTGGCGGCCACGCGTTCAAAGACCTCATCCACGGGCCAGCGCTCAAAATAGATGGGCTCATCCCGGGATTCGATCAGGACATTAAATTCGCTGAGCGGGATATAGGTGTCGCCGATGGTCTGGGGCACCGCCGGGTTGATCTCGCCCACCACGATATCGGCCTGGTCCATGACCTGCCGGGCCACGTCCACCGAGACCCCCAGGCTGCAATAGCCGTTTTCGTTGGGCGGGCTGATCTGCACGATGGCGACATCAAAGGGGATCTGGCGCGATTCGATCAGGCGCGGGATCATGGAGAAGCGGATCGGGATCAGGTCCACCCGGCCTTCGGTGAAGGCCTCGCCCGCCACCCAGCCGGAGAAAAAGGTCTTGAGCCGGAACTTCTGGCTCTGCAGTTCCTTGAAGGTGATGGCATCGCCCAGGCTGACCAGCTGGATCAGCTCCAGGTCCTGGAGGTTGACGGCATCCGAACTCATCAGGCGCTTGACCGCAGTGCGCGGCTCGGCAATGCCGGTGCCGATGAAGATGCTCATGCCCGGTTTGATCTCGGCCAGTACGGTATCGGGGTCAACAATCTTCTGGCGCCACTCGCCGGCCTGCATGTCCATGGAACCTCCAGTAACTTTAATATCTTGAATATATACCAGTGGGATCAATTTGCAAGCGGCTTAAACATGCCGCCGGCGGGATTTTCTGTTAAGGCCGGAGTCTGTTACTGATACATCTCCTCAATCAGCTTGCTGTATTTTTCATTGATGACCTTGCGTTTGACCTTCAGGGTCGGGGTCAGTTCCTTGGTGGCCTGAGACCATTCGTCCGGCAGCAGCCGGAATTTCTTGATGCGCTCAACCCGACTGAACTGCAGGGTGTGCTGATCGATTTCCGCTGCATACAGGTCCTGGACATCCTTGCGGGAAAGCAGGTCATCCCGGTCGCTGTAACTGATGCCGTTCTGGCGGGCCCAGGTTTCCAGCTGCTGAAAATCCGGAACGATCAGGGCCGCGAGAAATTTGCGGCCGTCACCGATGACTGCCGCCACGCTGATGAAGCTGGAAAGCTGCAGGCTGGTTTCAATGTTCTGGGGTGAGATATTTTTGCCGCCAGCGGTGATGATGATATCCTTGATCCTGCCGGTAATGGTGATGTAGCCTTCGTCGTCAATCATGGCCATGTCGCCGGTCTTGAGCCAGCCGTCGGCGGTGAAGATTTCACGGGTGGCGGTTTCGTTGTTGTAGTAACCCAGCATGACCTGCGGACCTTTGACCTGCAGCTCGCCGTTGTCCGGATCGATGCGCATCTCGGTGTCCTGGTAGGCCAGGCCGACGGTTCCCGGTCGGATACTCTCATGTTTGTTGGAACAGAGGATGGGGCTGGTTTCGCTCAGGCCGTAACCTTCCAGCAGGTTGACGCCCATGCCCAGGAAAAATTCATTGTCGGAACGCGAGAGCGGACCGCCGCCCGAGATGCAGGTCATGTTGCGGTCCAGCCCCAGGGCCGTGCGCATCTTGGCAATGACCAGTTTTTCGGCCAGGCGATGCTTGAAGCCGAAAAGGCCGCCGGGGATCTGTTTGTCGCAGAAGTAGGGCACATAGGCCTGTTCCCAGGCGCTCCAGGCCGCTTGTATGAGCGG
>CAYWBU010000025.1:0-20616 GCA_964456565.1 uncultured Bacteriovoracaceae bacterium
ACTGTGGCGGGCGCTCAGGATAATGACCGGCATATTGATCCCGCTGCAGCGCATCTTCTCAATGATCTGAAGTCCGTCAATCCCAGGCAGCATGATATCAAAGACACCGGCATCATAACTTTCGGTCAGGGCCAGATGCAGGCCGTCCACACCGTCGGCCGCATGATCAACCGCAAAACCGCCCTCCTTCAAACCCTTGCCGATAAAATCCGCAATCTTCTGATCATCTTCAACCAATAATATTCGCATCCGTATTCATCCCGATATCTACACTGGTTGTTATTACCATAATTTTTTCAAATCCGTTAACCGGTCAATAAAAATAGATTTTGGTGCGATAGATATCATCCAGCTCAATAACTTTTTCAGGGGCAACCCCCGGCAGGGCAAAGGTGTTGCTTACCAGGCGGCTGCCGCCTTCCAGGGCCTGTTCCAGTCGGGGCGCCAGGTCTTCCATGGCCTGCGGATAGAGATAGCAGTAGATCCAGTCGGCCTCGGTCGGATCTACTGAATGGATATCCCGACGCACGATCTCCAGGTTGGCCGGCCGCCGCAGAATTGCCCGCAGCCGGCAGAACAGGTAGGGCCAGGTGGCGGTCTCAAAGGCAATCACCCGGACCTGCGGAAAAACATGTGCCAGAAAAAAGGCCGCGGTTCCCCAGCCGGCACCCAGCTCATAGATGACCTGCCCCGGTTTCAGGCATGGTTTTACTTCACGTTTAACGATCTCCAGCACCGTCCGGGATGAAGGCATGGGCGAAATCCCATTTTTCACCGACCAGTAGACAATCGAAAGCATGCCCCAGATCAGCACGGCCAGCAGCGCCGCAAACGCCATATATTCCCAGTTCATGCCAGCAGCCTAACTTATTTCTTGATAAAAATCCCGTGATTTCAGATAAGGAGATGTCATGGATGATCGCATACCCGACAATCTGAAACCCTATGCCCACGCCATCAGCGAGACCTTCATCCGCGCCGGCGGCCCCGGCGGCCAGAATGTCAACAAGGTCTCAAGCGCGGTGCAGCTGCGCTTCGACCTCAGGGTCCTGCCCGAGCATCTCAGGAACGGCATCAACGCCCCGCACCTGATAACCCGTGGTGATGAACTGATCATCACGGCCCGCCAGCACCGTTCCCAGGAAAAAAACCGGCGCGAGGCCCTGCTGCGGCTTGCGGCCATAATCAACCGGGCCGGACACAAACCCAAACCCAGAAAAGCGACCCGCAAACCGCGTTCGGCCCAGTTGCGCCGGCTTGACGCCAAAAACCAGCGCGGCCAGACCAAGGCCCGGCGCACGACAGTGCCGCGTGATGAATGACCGGACCCAAGCAATCCTGAGCCGTCTCAGACAGATGAGCGACCCTGCGGCCCGTGCCGGCATGGCCCGTTTCGGCATTGCCACCGACTCAGCCCTGGGAATCTCCGTTGCCCGGCTGCGCCAGCTGGCCCGCGAAATCGGACCCGACCACAACCTGGCGCTTGAGCTCTGGGACAGCGGCCTCCACGAAGCCCGCATCCTGGCCTCCATGCTGGCTGATCCCCGGCAGGCCGACAGCGCCCTGCTGGACACCTGGGCCGCAGATTTCAATTCCTGGGATCTCTGTGACCAGTGCTGCAATAATTTTTTCCGCAAGACCGCTTTTGCCCGCGCCAAAATCTTTGAATGGTGCCCGCGCCAGGAGGAGTTTCTCCGGCGGGCCGGCTTCGTGATGATCTGTGTCCTGGCCGTCCATGACAGGCAGGCCCCGGATCACGACTTTGAAATATTGCTGGAACTGGTGGAAAAATATGCCTTTGACGAGCGCAACTTTGTCAAAAAAGCGGTCAACTGGGCCCTGCGCCAGATCGGCAAACGCAACCGGCAGCTCAACCTGACCGCCATCGCCTGCGCCGAACGCATTGCCGTCCAGGACTCGCCTGCTGCCCGCTGGATTGCGACTGACGCCCTGCGTGAACTCCGCAACCCCCGCACCCGAATGCGCATGCAGGTCAAATCATAACAAATTGGTATTGATTTAGAATCATAACTTGTTTAAAAAATAGAGACTGTCAGCTGTTATTTTCCAATTCCGGGGAGAATTTTGTGGGTATAAAACAGCACGAAGACATCTCTTTCATCATCCTGGCAATTGCGGTCTATGTGATTGCGGGCAGCTTTTTTACCGTCTGGTACAACAAAAGCACCGAGGCCATCCTCTTCAATGACATCGACACCCGCCTGCAGCTGCTGGCCGAAGGCGTCGAGCATACCCTCAATCCCGAATATCATGACCGCACCTTTGATCATGATTCCATTTCGCCGGACGAGTACCGCCAGGTCTGCGCTCATCTCACGGCCTATGCCCAAAAGTTCGGGATTCAAAAGATCTTCGCCCTGGTAAAAAAGGAAGGGCAATATTTTGTGACGGCTGAAAACTTCCCGGCTGACAATCAGATTACAAGCCGCTACTGGCAACCCTATGACAACCACCCCATCGATATCACCGCCAATAATGTAGTCCTGTCCCATTATGACCTGCTGGATACCGGCGCGGCCGCCTATCGAACCTTCCTCAGTCCGCGGCAGTCGGCCGCAGGTCGCGACTACCTGATCGGCATTCTCTACGATATCAGCTATACCAAAACGATCCTGCAGCAAAAAATCGTTGAGGCCGCCATCCTGGCCTTCATCTTCGCCCTGATTCCGCTGCTGCTGGTAGTCTTCTACCGCAAGGCCTACCGCCGTTTCAGCAACCAGCTTGAAGCCGAGATCATGCGGCATATCAATGAGGAAGAATCCTTGCGCGACAGCGACGCCATCCTGCGTTCGGTCAGCATGGCAACCCGCCAGTTTCTGAGCCCCGGCGAATGGCAGCGCGATATCCGCCAGGTCCTGATGCAGCTGGGCAAGGCCACCGGCATGAGCCGAGTGCATGTCTTCAAAAACTACCGTTCCGACGATGGCCGCCTGCGTCTCACCCATCGCTATGAGTGGGTGGATACCGGGATAAAATCCATGCTCAGTTCAACCTTTTTCGATGGCACCACCTACAGTGAACTCGGGCTCTCACGCTGGGCCAAGGCCATGGGCGACGGTGAACTCATCTGCGGCAACACCGCTGAATTCCCCCTGGAGGAACAGAAGGTCCTGACAACCTTCGGGGTCCTATCAGTCATCACCATTCCCATCACCACCGATGAAGGCTGGTGGGGATTCTTAAGTTTTGAAGACTGCCGCGCGCAACGCTCCTGGTCGGAGACCGAGATCAATGCCCTGATCGCGGCGGCCAGCACCTTGAGCGCCGCCATTGAACGCAAGCATTCCGAGGAATCCATCAAACTCAACGAGGCCCGTCTGGAAACCCTGCTGGGCCTCAATCAGATGGACGATGCGTCCATGGAGGAGATCGCCAATTTCGCCCTGGCCGAACTGATCAAACTCACCAAGAGCAGCCTGGGATACATCGCCTTTGTCCAGGACGGAAACCATTTCCAGTGCCTGCACCTCTATTATCAGGGCCGTATTCGTGAATATCACCTCACCGGCGACAGTTTCAGGTCACAGCGCGGACCCTGGAATTCGGTCCTCAAAACCGGCCAGGCCCAGATTGACAACGAATATATCTTCTCCGAGGCCCCGGTAAAATGGCTGCCGGAGATCGAGGAGAACATCAAGCGCCAGATCAACATCCCGCTCTTCGACAACGGCCAGATAGCCGCTATTGCGGGCGTGGCCAACAAGGATACCCGTTACAAGGATACCGATGTAAACCAGCTCCACC
Organism: uncultured Bacteriovoracaceae bacterium; assembly: GCA_964456565.1. GTDB lineage: Bacteria > Desulfobacterota > Desulfomonilia > UBA1062 > UBA1062 > CAYWBU01. The sequence continues at coordinate 3,766 of CAYWBU010000025.1, forward strand.
TCCTCATCCAGGGCGTTCTGCGTCTGCTGCAACGCAACAGCAGCGAAGAGGAACGCAACCGCCTGGTAACCGCGGTGGAACAGGCAGCCGAGGCCATCATCGTTACCGACTGCCGCGGTATAATCCAGTTTGCCAACCCGGCCTTCGAGCATATTACCGGCTACCGCACCGAAGAAACCCTCAACCGGGATATCGCCTTTGTGCTGGAAGATGAGTCTGACCGCAAGATGTTCACGGCCAACGGCGATTCCGCTGACCGCCAATCCTGGAACGGCCGCACCATCCAGCGCAAGAAGGACGGCTCACTCTTCCAGGTGGACAACACTATTTCGCCGGTCTTTGACACGGCCGGCAATATCGTCAATTTTGTTTCGGTCCAACGTGACATCAGCCATGAAATCGAACTGGAGACCCAGCTGCGCCAGGCCCAGAAAATGGAAGCCATGGGCACCCTGGCCGGCGGGATCGCCCATGACTTCAACAATATCCTGAGTGCCATCCTGGGCTACACCGAACTGGCCATGGCGTCCATGGATGAGGACTGCAAGAATTACAGCCGGCTCGGCGAGGTCATCAAGGCCGGGGTGCGCGCCTCCGACCTGGTCAAACAGATCCTGACCTTCAGCCGCCAGACCGAACACGAGCGCAAGCCCATGCAGCTCCAGCCCGTCGTCAAGGAGGCCCTCAAACTGCTGCGGGGATCACTGCCCACCACCATTGAAATCCGCCAGCAGATCGACACCGATTGCGGCACGGTCCTGGCCGATCCCACCCGCATGCATCAGATCATCATGAACCTCTGCACCAACGCCTACCATGCCATGAATGAAACCGGGGGCATCCTGGAAGTAAAACTCAGCGAACGGCATATCACTGAAAAGGAGGCCGCCGCCCATATCGACCTCAAATCCGGACAGTACGCCTGCCTGACGGTCAGCGACAACGGCTGCGGAATGGACAGCCATACCATCGACCGCATCTTCGAACCCTATTTCACCACCAAGAAGACCGGCAAGGGCACCGGGCTCGGACTGGCAACGGTTCACGGCATCGTCAAGAGCCATGACGGCGCCATCAGCGTCCAGAGCGAACCTGGCAAAGGGTCAACCTTCTGCATCTACCTGCCCGTATCCCTCAGCCGCAACGAGACCGCGGCGGCGGCAAAAGATGACCATGAACTTCCCATGGGAAGCGAACACATCCTCTTCGTTGACGATGAGGAGGCCCTGGTGGAAATGGAAAATTCCATCCTGCAGCACCTGGGTTACCGGGTAACCGCCCATACCAGCAGCCTTGACGCCCTCAGGGCCTTTGAAACCAGCCCGGAGAGCTTCGATCTGGTAATCACCGACCAGACCATGCCCCGCATGACCGGATTTGAGCTGGCCCAGCGCCTGATGAAGATCAGACCGGACATCCCTGTGATCCTGTGCAGCGGGTTCACTGAATATCTGACCGAAAACCAGATCAAACAGGCCGGCATCCGCGAGTATATCCCCAAACCCATCATCACCAGGAACCTGGCCGCCACTATCAGAGAGGTCCTGCAGGAGTCGCCCCAATAGCAGATCAGACCGTCCGCACCATGTTTTAAGTTGCATTTGAAGTTTAAATAATGTTTGTATTATCGAGATATTCTGACAAAGGACAACATACATGCTTATAAAAGATATCTTAGACAGTACCAGTATATCCTTCAGTTTTGAATTTTTTCCGCCCAAAACACCCAAAGGCATGGACAACCTTTTCAACACCATCAACGAGCTCATGCCGCTCAAGCCTTCAAGCGTGAGCGTGACCTACGGCGCCGGCGGCACAACTCGCGACAAGACCCATGACCTGGTGGTCAAGATCCAGGACGAGACCGAGCTGACAGTGGTTTCGCATCTGACCTGCGTCTGCTCGGCCCGTGATGAGATTCAGGCAATCCTGGAAAAATATGACCAGCACGGTATCAACAATATCCTGGCGCTCAAGGGCGATCCGCCGGCGGGACAGGAATGGCAGGCTGCGGACGACGGCTTCGAGCATGCCGCCGATCTGGTGGCCTTTATCAAGAAACATTTCCCGCACATGGGCATCGGCGTGGCCGGATTTCCCGAAGGTCATCCCAAGAGCGGCAACCGCATCCCGGAGATCGAACCTCTCACGGCCAAGGTGGATGCCGGAGCCGATTATATCGTGACCCAGCTCTTCTTTGACAACCGTGACTTCTATGATTTCCGCGAACGCTGTGAGCTGGCCGGCATCAATGTCCCGATCATTGCGGGCATCATGCCGATTTCCGGGCGCAGCAACATGCTGCGGATGGCTGAACTCTCACCGCGCTCACGCATCCCGGCCTCCCTGATGAAGGCCATCTACCGCGCCGGCAACGACGAACAGGTCGAACAGGTGGGCATTCACTGGGCCACCGAACAGGTCCGCGACCTGATTGACAACAATGTCCGCGGGGTCCACATCTACACCCTTAACAAGGCCAAGGCGGCCCTCAAGATCTATGAACACCTGGGGGTCAACAATTCCGCCGAACTGGCCGGATAGCACGGGAGATATCAATGCGGACCAGGTTTCTGACTGTATGGCTGGCAGCGGCGGCCGTTTTCCTGTGCGGCATGACCGGCCGCATAGATCCCCAACCGGCCGATCTGCCCACGGCCATCAACGGTTTCGGCCAGGAACTCCTGCAGCGTCAACCGGCCGGCAACCAGGTCCTCAGCCCTTTTTCACTGCACAGCGCCCTGAGTATGACCGCAGCCGGCGCCCGCGGCAAGACCGCCCGGCAGATGCAGACCGTGCTGAGGACAGCCACTGATAGCTACAGCGACCTGACGCAAGGACTCAACCTGCCTGAACTCCAGATTGCCTCAGCCCTCTGGCTGCAACAGGACTATAAAACAGTACCCGGCTTCATCGATAACGCGAAGGAAAACCACCTGGCCGCAGTCCTGCCGGCCGATTTTAAAAGCGCCCCTGAGCGCGAGACCGCCAAGATCAACAAATGGGTGGAAGACAAGACCCATGGCCGCATCCAGGACCTGCTCGCTCCCGGAATCCTGACTGAACTCAGCCGGCTGGTGCTGATTCAGTGCATCCATTTCAAGGGAATCTGGCAAATTCCGTTTGATGAAAACCTGACCGCGCCGCGGCCCTTTTACACCCAGCCCGGACAGAGCCTCATGGTGCCCACCATGTACCGCCAGGGCCGCTGGCGCTACGCCCAGGACCATGGCCTCCGGATAGTTGAACTGCCCTATGCCGGTGATCGTCTCGCCATGCTGGTCATCCTGCCCGACACGGATCCCAAGAAATTCCTGGCAGAACTGGAACCGGACGCCATCCGGCGTTGGCAGACAGCGCTCACCGAACAGCAGCTCCGGCTGTATCTGCCGCGTTTTGCCTTTGCATCCGCCTTCCGGCTGGAGAAGACCCTGGCCGAGATGGGCATGCCGCTGGTCTTCGGCCCGCTGGCGGACTTCTCCGGGATCAGCGGCCGCCAGGATCTCAAGATCGATGCCGTGGTTCACAAGGCCTTTATCGAGGTCAATGAACAGGGCACCGAGGCTGCGGCCGCCAGCGGAGTCGTCATGGGGCTGAAATCCATCGCCCCGCAGGGGATAGAGCTGCACATCGACCGGCCGTTTGTCTTCTGCATCATTGACAAGGCCACCAACACCGAGATCTTCCTGGGAACCGTCAACAAGCCATAAGCAGCGTCCTCTTTTGCGGGCCGGGTTTGACAAAAGCCTTCCCACCGCCTACTAATCAAAAGAAAGGAGGACATATGCCTATCTATGAATACCAGTGCCAGGACTGCGGGGCGGAATTTGAACTCCTGGTCAGCCTCGGCTCGGACAAGAAACCGGCATGCCCAGAATGCGGCAGCATAAACCTCAAGAAAAAGATCTCCCGGTTTTCATCCGGCCACAGCGAAGGAGCTTCCTGCAATATCGGCAGCACCTGAAAACCCCGCTGATATGCCGGTCGGCATATGAAAACATCTGCTCGCGGAAAGATCAGGCCTAGTCTTCGTGCACGACGCCCTTGATGATGTACCCGCCCGACTTTTCGTCATATTCCAGTTTCATGAGGTTATTGTCACGGGCCTCCTCCAACATACGGCTGAAGGAGCGGAACCCGTAGTAGGATTCGCTGAAACCCGGTTTACGGCGTTTGAGCGCCTGTTTGACCATGGAGCCCCAGATCTTGTCCTCTTCGCCGCGCTCGGCGATCAGGGCCTCGACCGTTTCCAGCATCAGATCCATGGCCAGCTGCTTACGCACATCCTCGCCGTTTTCCTTCTGGCTGCCTTTGGCCTGTTTGTCTGCGCCGCTCTTAGGGGCGTTCCTGCGGACCCTCGGCTTCTTGGCGGCGCTCTCGCGCACCAGATCATCATAGAAGATAAAGTCGTCACAGTTGGCGATCAGCAGATCCGAGGTGGAATTCTTGACGCCCACCCCGATCACCAGCTTGTCATTTTCACGTAATTTGCTGACCAGCGGTGAAAAATCCGAATCACCGCTGACAATCACGAACGAATCCACATGCTGCTTGGTATAGCAGAGGTCCAGCGCATCCACCACCAGCCGGATGTCGGCCGAATTTTTACCGGATTGCCGCAGGTGCGGAATCTCGATCAGTTCAAACGAGGCCTCATGCATGGATTCCTTGTAATCCTTGTAGCGTTCCCAGTCGCAATAGGCCTTTTTGACCACGATGTTGCCCTTGAGCAGCAGGCGTTCCAGGATCTTGTTCATATCAAATTTGGGATATTTGGCATCCCGCGCGCCCAGGGCCACATTCTCAAAGTCGCAAAATACGGCCATGTTGCGGGTTTTAATCTGTTCCGGCATTCTTTGTTCCTCTCTTTTATTACATTTTTCCTAAAATTTGAAATACCGTGCTTATTCAACCGGTCTTCCCGCTCAACGTCAAGCGCCAAACAAGATCCGGCGTTGATTTTTTAAGGGAGATCCCGCATTGCCCAACCGGAACCTTTCCCCCTCACCCGTCCTGATCCAGGACTTTACGCACCTTGACGGCCATATCATGCTGCCGGAAGGGTTTCTGGATAAAATTGACGCCCTCTTCCAGCACACCATGGTTGGTGATGACACTGGCAGTGTAGCCCGACATAAAAAGACATTTGAGGCCGGGCTGGCGTGCCAGCAGTTTGGCTGCCAGATCACGGCCATTCATGCCGGGCATGATCACATCGGTGATGAGCAGATGGATCGGACCCTGATACTCCCGGGCCAGACGGATCGCTTCATCCGGCGAGGCCGCTACCAGAACATTGTAGCCGTATTTTTCAAGGACCTTCAATGTCATCTTCAAAATAGCCTGTTCGTCTTCCACCAGCAAAATGGTTTCATCGCCGAACCCGGCCACCGGCAGAGTCTCTTCGCCGCTGCCCGTCGGGGTCTCTCTCGCGTGGCTCGGCAGATATACCTTAAAGGTCGAACCCTGCTCCGGTTCACTATAGACATTGACGAAACCGTCATTCTGCCTGACGATACCGTAGACTGTGGCCAGACCAAGCCCCGTACCCTTGCCCATATCCTTGGTGGTAAAAAACGGTTCAAACAGATGTTTTATTGTTTCAGCATCCATGCCACAGCCGCTATCACTGACAGCCAGCAGGACATAATGCCCGGGCACAGAATCCGGATGTTCGGCGCAATAGGCTTCATCAAAGTCAACCACATCGGTTTCAATGGTGATCCTTCCGGTATCGCGGATGGCATCCCGGGCATTGACGCACAGGTTGGCAAGGATCTGGTCGATCTGCATCGGATCCACCCGGACCGTCACCGACCGGCCGGCCGGCAGCCAGGTCAGATCGATATGCTCGCCGATAATCCGCCTGAGCATCTTAAGCATGCCCTCCACAGTCTCGTTCAGGTCCAGCACCTTGGGCACGGCAGTCTGTTTGCGGGCAAAGGCCAGCAGCTGCCGGGTCAGGTCGGCGGAATGAAGGGCGGCCTTGTAAATCTCCTGCAGGCAGTCAACCACCGGACCCGACTCTCCGACCTCATCCAGGGCCAACTCCGCCTGGCCGAGGATCACCCCCAGCATATTGTTGAAGTCATGGGCCACTCCGCCGGCCAGCCGGCCCACCGACTCCATTTTCTGGGACTGGCTCAACTGTTCCTCGAGCCTCCGGCGTTCATCTTCGGCCCGGATGCGCTCTGTAATGTCGATATGTGTGCCGACCGTCAGATCGGTGGGCTTACCTTCCTGATCACGCAGGGTCTGGCCGCGGCTCCAGATCCAGACCCAGTGGCCGTCATTGTGGCGCATCCGGAAAATATTTTCATACATTCCCACTGATCCGCCGGCGATATAATCAACCAGCATCTGCGACGCATCCTCCCGCTCATCGGGATGCAGCCGATCAATCCAGACATCTTTGACATTGCCGATGCCATTCTCACTGAGGCTCTCAGCACTTTCGCCCAGCATCGCGAAATACTCCGGACTGCACCATACCATGCCGGTGTCGTGATGATATTCCCACACCCCGGTATTCGAAACCGCGATAATGGACTGATAGCGGGCCTCGCTTTCGTTCAGGGCCATTTCGGCCTCTTTCCGCGCGGTAATGTCCAGGATGATCCCCTCGATATGCAGCAGCTCCCCCTTAGAGTCGAAAACCCCATGCCCGCGTTCATGGACCCAGGTGATGCCGCCATCCTGACGCACAATCCGGTACTCCAGGATATAGGTCTGTTTCTTATCAACCCCTGCCTGCACCGCCCGGTCCACCATCTCGCGGTCATCCGGATGGATAATGCTGGCAAAGCTGCGCACCGCGTTGTCGATGAAATCCACCGCCGCATAGCCGGACAGCATCTTGATGCCTTCACTGAGGAAAACCATGGTCCAGTCAGGATCATTGGCACACTGGTACACAATTCCCGGCAGGTCCGAAACCAGACTGCGGTATTTGTCCTCATTGGCGCGCAGCGCCATCTCCGCCTGTTTGTATCCGGTGATATCGCGCGCCACCCAGAGGACACTGTCCGGAGTGAAGGGCGCAATCCCGGCGCTAAACCATACCTGCCGTCCGGCGATGTCCAGGCTATAATCCAGCGAACGGTGCACTCCGTCGGCCAGCACGGCCCGGATACATTCCAGCCCCCGCGCCGCCAGGTCGGCCGGGACGATTTCAGCCAGGGTTTTCCCCAGAACCTGGTCAGGCGGCCGATAGAACAGACCAGCGTCGGTCGGGGCGATCTCCAGGTAGCGGCCCTCCGCATCAAGGACCAGGATCACATCCTGCATGGCGGCAAACAGTGACCGGAGCTTGGCCTCGGACGAACGCAAGGCTTCCTCCGCCAGTTTACGCTCGGTGATGATGTTGCCGACAGCCTGGTATTCCCGCACCCGGTCCTCGGCATCAAAAAGGGCCCTGATTGTCCACGCCACCCAACAGGCCTGTCCGTCGACGGTTGTAAAGAACCTTTCGATGGTCTGCGCTGCACGGTTCTGCGCCAGATCCGCCAGAACCCGCTCAATCTCGGCATAATTCGGCACCTGCATTATATCCCAGATGCGTCGGCCCTTGATGCTGCCGGTTGCCGTTCCCGGCAGATGCGAACCGATATAGACATCATAGGCCCTGTTTACAAAGGTTATCATCCCTGCTGGATCAAACCGCACGATAATCTCGGTCTGGTCTTCCACAATCGCCCGGTAGCGTTCCTCGCTGCGTTGCAGATCGGCAACCCGCTCGTTCAGGCGATGCTTTAAAAGCATTGATATTATTGCAAGGCCCAACACAAACAGTCCTGCGAACAGTGCCAATTCCCCAAAGGTCTGATTCAGCCAGGAACTTTCCGCGGATCCATGCCCCAGCACTGGCAGCATAACCGCCGACAGCCGGCCTGATGGGCTTGAAGTCATTGTGCCAACATATCCTTCGCCGAGCATCCTACATCCCATAGGCACCTGCCTGGCGACGATATCAGCATTGAACAGTCACCAGCCTTAAACGCCTGTCACTGTAACTATTTTTTCACCCAATGACTCTATCTATCATAAGCATCCGAAAACCGCAGGCAAGCCTAATCCTGCCCCCTTTTGCGCTTTATCAAACAACCATAGGAAATTCGGAAGCATCATGCAGGCCATTGGATCGGCACCTCATGAATCGGGCAGGCTCTCCACATCAATTCCCATCGAGCTGGCCCGTTTCTTCCACAGGCGGCGCGCCAGCTTCCGCATATCGACATCCTTGTCGCCCTCATCCACAATCTCGATGCCGATCAGGGTTTCAAAGACATCTTCAAGGGTCAGCAGCCCCTCGGTTCCGCCATAATCATCCACAACCAGCATGATGTGGGTATGCTGGCGCAGCAGTTCATCAAAGGCGCATGAAAGGGCCGCATCGTCCCGGATCACGGCTATCTCACGGCGGTACATATCCAGACTGTTGGAGGAATTTCCGCGGGCCTGGGCCAGCAGCAGATCACTGCGCAGCACAAAGCCGTTTACGTGGCGCTGATCGCCGCTGTAGATGGGAATCCGCGAAAAACGCACATGGTCATACTTGTGGAAAAACTCCTCTACCCGCAGACTGTCCGGCAGCGAAAAGACAACCGTACTGGGCGTCATGACGTCCTTGACCAGGGTTTCCCGCAGCCTGAAAAGATTTTTAAGGATCATTGATTCCTGCAACCCCAGTTGGCCCTCCTTGAGACTGAGCTCAGCCATGGCGGCGAACTCGCTGCGGGTCAGGCTTTTGCGCACCGGCTCCCTGGTAATCCCCCGAGTCAGCTTCTCAGACAGAAAAACAAAGGGATACAGGGCTGCAATAAGCCATTTCAGGCCATGGGCCGTGACCGGCGCCAGTCCCCGCCAGTAATGGGCCCCCAGGGTCTTGGGGATGATCTCGGAAAAGATAAGAATGAGGAGCGTCAGGACAGCGGAGAAAACTCCCACATAGGCATTGCCGAAAACCCGGGCCGCCTGGGCCCCCGCGCCGGCGGCCCCGACCGTATGGGCAATGGTGTTCAGGGTCAGGATGGCTGCCAGCGGTTTGTTGACATCCTCCTTGAGCCTGCGCAACAGCGCTCCGGCGGGCTTGCCGGCCTTTTCAAGATCAACGATATAGGCCATGGAGGTGGTCAGGATTACCGCCTCGGCCACTGAACAGAGAAACGAGAATACCAAAGCCAGCATCACATAGGTGATCAGAAGCATCATAAACGGGCCATGCCTTTTTCAATAATCTCCGTCTCTCATATTTCAGGTCAGGTTGCGTTCGGATTGTCAGTCGCAACCAACCTGTTTCTACGGGATTATATCAGAACAGGCCCGCAGATCAATTCTATTCCGCAGGTTCGTGCCTCGGCCTACCCTCTCAGCCGTCATGGGCCCGACATCGCTCTACCGCATCCGGCCCCACACAGTGATCCTTTCCTCCGTCCTTGGCAAGATAGAGACGTTTGTCGGCCGCAGATATCATGGTTTCGATCGAAAAATCCTTCCACGAAAATTCCGCGCTGTCAGCCAGGCCGCAGCTGAAGGTAAAGCGGATTGACTGCCCGCCAAAAACAAAATCTTTACCGCGTACCAGGCCCATAATCCGCTCAATCAATATGGAGGTTTCCGTTCCGCCGGCGTTCGGAGAGATGATAATGAATTCCTCGCCGCCATAACGCCCCAGAAGATCATACTGTCGGATGTTTGAACTTATGACCGAAGCAAATTCCCTGAGGACAAAATCACCCGCCTGATGGCCGTAGGTATCGTTCACTTTTTTGAAATTATCGATATCCAGAATCGAAATACAGAAATTTCTGCCCCGCCGCAGATATTCGGCCACAATCCCTTCCAGGCGCTCAAAAATATGACGACGGTTGTAGATCTGGGTCAACGGATCACGGATGGCCAGGTCATGGATCTGTTCCTCCATGGCCTTTTTCTCGGTGATATCGCTGTGGGTTCCATACATCTTGAACGGCCGGCCCTGCTCGTCACGTTCAATAACCTTGCCGCGGTCACTCACCCAGATCCAGCAACCGTTTTTATGCCGCATGCGGCTCTCGCACTCATAGAAATCGGTGACGCCTTCAAAATGAAGGTTCAGCAACCGCTCGGATTCAACCAGGTCTTCCGGGTGGGCCAGATTCATCCAGGTATTGATCGTGGTCGGACCCAGTTCGGCCAGGCTGTATCCGGCCATCTCGGCCCAGCGCTCATTGAAGATGGTCTCGCCGGTCTGCACGTTCCATTCCCAGGTTCCCAGTCGCGTACCTTCGATGATGTTCATGAGGCGGTCATGCTCCCTTTCAAGTTCGGCCTGGAGTCTGATCTGAGGCGTGATGTCAACCATCACGGTCAGGGCAAACCGCTGCCCCTGGGTATCAATGGTATCGCCTGATAAAAGCCCGTGAATCAGTTCGCCGTCCTTGCGGCGGACCGTCAGTTCGTGCGTCCCGATCCGGCCGTCATCCAGCAGGGCATCCTTGACCCTGGACCAGTGTTCGTCATCAAGGAAAATCTGCAATTCCTGGCTCGAATGCCCGACAACCTCGTCGCGAGTGAAACCCAGCTTATCAAGAAACGCCTTATTGACATCGACAAACAGTTGGTCATCAATGCTGCTCACGGCCATGGCGGCCGGATTATTGCGGAACAGCCGTTCAAATTTCTGCAGGGCGAACTGCTCGGCAGACAGATCCTTGGAGACCCCGAAGACACAGTTCCGGCCGTTCCACTGGCTGAACCATATGCGGGTCTCAACCGGTATACGTGTCTTGCTGTGGGTCCAGAGTTCAATGGGACAGTAGGCCCGCTCGCCCCGAAACATGGCCTCCAGGATCTGCCTGGCCTCATCCTGTTTGTCCGGCGGATAAAGATCAATGATGTTCTTGGCGGTGAGTTCATCCAAGGTATAATCAAGTTTGCGAATAGTGCCTTCGCTTGCAAAAAGGATGCGGCCATCCATATCTGCAACAAAAATGATGTCATCGAGGGTATCGAAAAAATTGCGGAAATTCTCTTCCGAGACCAGCATCCGCTCTGCAAGCAGCTTTTTTGAATAGGCCGTTGAAATTACACCGACAACTGTCTTCAGTGTTTCAATTTCGGTATTGCTCCATGCCCGCACACGGTTGCACTCGTCAAAACCGAGAAAACCGCGCACCGCATTTTCAATCCGCAACGGCGCAGCAACAAAGGCGCGCACCCCCTGCGGCTCAAGCAGGAGCCTGATATCCTCCGGCATGGACGTGATGTCTTCAACCGCATGGACCGTTTCATCTTCCAGAATCTTTTTCCAGGAGGGCACCACGGCATAAGGCACTGCCTGCATGGTATGCAGCTGCGGTTCGATTCCTTCGGCACACCACTCATGGGTGTTGGAGGTGGTTGTGCCGTCATCGGAATCAACAAACAGATAACACCGCGAAACATCCAGCATCGCGCCCACAATCGCCAAGGCCCTGTTCAGCTGGGAATCAAAGTCATCATCGGTGACGAAGATAAGTGCTATTTCGGAGATAATGCCCGATTCCAGCATAAATCTCCCTCCTGCATTTGTGACCTGACAATAATAATCAGTCTGATACGCTGAAATGCAAATTTTTCATCCAGACAGTGCCCCAAACAGAGTACGCGCCATGAACCGTAACCGATGACCGCGGGCCGGACTCAGCGCCTAGCCTCTCCCAGTACCGCTTTGACCTTGGCAGCAAGATCGGAACGCGAGGCCGGCTTCTGGATGAAATGCACCCCCTCGTCCAGCACCCCGTGATGGGCAATCACGTCGGCCGTATACCCGGACATGAACAGACACTTGAGGTTCGGATTGACCGTCTGCAGTTTTTCCGCCAGTTCTCTGCCGTTCATCCCGGGCATGATCACATCGGTTATCAGCAGCCGGATTCCGCCGCCATGTTCCGAGGCCAGACGCAGGGCCTCACCGGAGGTTCCGGCCGTCAGCACAGTATATCCGTATTCCTGGAGAATCTTCCGGTTAAGCCTCAAAATTGCGGCGTCGTCTTCCACCACCATTATCGTTTCGCCGCTTCCCTGCAGATCCGCTAGCGCCTTCTCGCGATGAAACGCCTCCACAGTTACGCCCGCATGCCGGGGCAGATAGATCCGAAAGACGGTTCCCTGGCCGGGCTCACTGTAGACATTGACGAACCCGTTGTTCTGTTTGACGATTCCATAAACCGTGGCAAGCCCCAGACCCGTCCCCCGATCGGCATCCTTGGTGGTAAAGAACGGTTCGAAAATCTGTTTGAGGGTCTCGCGCTCCATGCCGCAACCGTCATCACTGACAGTCAGCAGCGCATACTCTCCGGGCACGAAACCCACATGATCGGCACAATAGGCATCGTCAAACCTGCCATTTCCGGTTTCAATGGTTATGCGGCCGACGCCGCCAATGGCGTCGCGGGCGTTGACACAGAGGTTGGCCAGAATCTGATCCATCTGGGTGGGGTCGATTTTCACCGGCCATACATCATCTCCGGGCAACCAGATCAGCTCAATATCCTCGCCGATAAGACGCCTGAGCATCTTGAGCATCCCGTCCACGGTCATATTCATTTCAAGCACCTTGGGGGCAACGGTCTGCCGACGGGCAAAGGCCAGCAACTGCCGTGTTATCTCAACGGAGTGGTTGGCCGCAGCCAGGATCTCCTGCAGGTCGTCATGAAGCTGACCTGCGGGGGGAACATTTTCCAGTGCGGCCTCGGCATAGCCAATAATAATGCTGAGCATATTGTTGTAATCATGGGCCACCCCGCCGGCCAGCCGGCCCACGGATTCCATCTTCTGGGCCTTTATGAACTGATTCTGGAGCTGGCGGTTTTCCTCTTCAGCACGCTTGCGGGTAATGGCCTCCCATGCCATCCCGGCCAGCTGTTCCACCACCCTGAGGTCATATTCATCATAGTCGCTCTGTTTATTGCCCACCCCCAGAATTGCCAGCAGCTTGCCGGAACGGACAACCGGCACCACCAGTTCGCGCACTATCGGTACATGCCCTTCGGGAAGGCCTTTTTTATGAGGCAGACCGGTATAGTCATTGTGAATTACCGCAGCCCCCTGTCTGACACAGTCCACCCACACCCCGGCCTGCTGGATGGGATACTTGGTCCCCGCGCCAACAGCCGAACAATTTTTCAGGGTATTGGTGGACCACATCTGCAATGACAGGGTCACCTGATCCTCTTCCACAAAATGATAGAAACCGATCTGGCTGTCAGTCAATGCCTCGGCCTCATCCAGAAACTCCCGCAGCAGTTCGGCGGAAGAATGGTTGGGTGCATAATTTAAAAGCCGCATCAGGGCTGCCGTGGTCCTTTCATAACGTCTGACCTGATCCTGATAGCTGTCAATTTCAAAGATCGCTGCAAGCGCCCCGATAGCTTTGCCGTCGGCATCTTCCACCGGCACGGCCCGAACCTGCCATTGCATTTGGGCACAGGGAGTCAGACAGGATTCATGCCGGCGCCCGGTCTCGACTGCAGCCGCAGCCGGACATCCCGGGCAAGGACTGTCAAAACCCCAGACCGCATAGCACTTGCGGCCCACGATCTCATCCGGCGCGGCCGCCACCCGTTCCTGATAGGCCCTGTTCGCCCAGATAATATTTTGGGCGGTATCATAAACCGCCATGGCAACAGGCGCCGAATCAAGAATCTCCGATTTCAAATCTTGCTGTTCCGGCCATTCGAACATAGACATCTCCCTGCAAAGGAGCCGCCTTTATCCAAGCAGCCCCGTTTGTCTTCGCTTGCAACCATCATTTGCAGAGAAAATATATGTTCCCGCCAAATTGATATACACATCAAATCCGGATTGAATAATGCAAGATCAGATAAAATCGCAACAAAAGGTCTTCACGCCTGAACCCCGCGGCAAAACGCTGATTAAAAGGCCAGAAGACCCCTAATTATAAATCCTAGAATAAGGAAAATAGATTCCATGCGCGAATTGTCAAGTCCTGCAACCGGACAGAACCGTTTAATTTATCAAAACATGGGAGAATTTCTAAGCATCTATCATCACGCCAAATCCTATGGTCCGACTATAATTTGACTTTCAAACATTCTACCCCTAAAACAATCATGAGGTGCTTATGCAGATAATCAGCGGAATATTCAGCGAGGCCTGGACCATCCTGATGACATCTTCGATCTACATCATCCTCGGCATGCTGGCCGCCGGAATCATCAAGGTTTTCATCAGTCCGGCAACAGTGGCGAAACACCTTGGACGGGGTAGGATCGCATCGGTCTTCAAGGCCGCCCTGTTCGGCATCCCGCTGCCAATCTGCTCCTGCGGTGTGCTGCCGACCGCTGCCTCACTGCGCCAGCAGGGCGCCAACAAGGGTGCCGTGACATCCTTTTTGATCTCCACCCCGGAATCGGGCATTGATTCCATCTCCATCACCTATGCCCTGATGGACCCCCTCATGACCATTGCCCGCCCGGTTGTCGGTTTCCTGACCGCCTTCATCGCCGGCATCAGCCAAAACACCTTCGGCCATGAAGATGAGGGCATGCAGATCACCTGCAGCGACGCCGGCTGCACCAAGGACGCCGGCAGCCCGCCGGAGCATCCACGTTTCTTAGGAAAACTATCAAGCGGCATTAGATATGCCTTCTTCGATCTCTGGCAGGATCTGGCGCCCTGGTTTGTGGCCGGCATCCTGATCGCCGGTGTCATCACCTATGCCATTCCCGCCGACTTCCTGAGCACCTATATGGGCGGCGGCCTGATGTCCATGCTGCTGATGCTGGCGGTGGGCATCCCGCTCTATATCTGCGCCACCGGTTCCACCCCCATTGCAGCCGCCCTGATCATGAAGGGCGTCAGCCCGGGCGCGGCCCTGGTCTTCCTGATGGCCGGCCCGGCCACCAACGCCGCCGGCATCACCATGCTGTTCAAGATCATCGGCCGCCAGGCCACCCTAATCTACCTGGCCAGCATCGCGATCGTTTCAGTTGTGAGCGGACTGATCATCGACCGGATCTACAGCGCCTTTGATATCCCCATCAGCGCCACCTTCGGCCAGGCCTCCATGCTGATCCCGGCCTGGGCCGAAGTAGCCGGCGCGATCTTCCTGCTGGTGATCTCAGTCAGGCCGCTGTGGCGCAGTGTTAAGGCTTATATGCCGGGGAAGACGGAGTGTGAGTGCAGCAGCTGCAAGACCGTGCCTAGGAAGGATGAAGACAGTAAGGCGAAATGTTCGTGCGGGTGTGGTGGGGGATGATGGGTTGCTATTGATTGACCCGATCATTGTTATTATTTGATTCCGACTTTCTAGCTACCAGAGCCGCATCCATGGCCGGTTTTGTTATCGGATTAAACCACTCCGTATCAATACGGCCGGTGGGCTGGAATGATCTGTAGTACTTCTCAGCCTCTTGGTTACCGGTCAGGGCGTAGTAAAACAGATCATTCTCCAAACCGCCAATAAAACAACCATAACAATAAGTATTCGTATTCCGGGGATCACGTTTCAGAACATCGCTCCAGTCCCATTGTTTCCGGGGATCTATGGCCTGATTCTCAACTATAATCTTTTTCAGTTCATCCCAGCTGCGTTGCGGACTGTACGGGATTTCGTCCGCAAAGATGATCTCCAATTCGGCTATGCAGACCTCATCATATTTGCGTGAAGGATAGACATCCTTCACATTCAGGACAATACCTGAAATCTTGAACAGCTCACTTTCCATCAGCTCCAGGGTCTGCCAATCCTTACGATCTTCAAAATCCCTATCTCTTTCCAACATCTCGTAATAGCCACCGAGCCCGAACACTTCCTGATTGACGTAAACACTTTTGACTCTCTGATTGTTCAAATAGGTATGGTCGGATTTCTGCGACCCGTTCAGCAGCCGAACTTCCTTGACGTAGGCCGGCTTGTCAAAAACCACTCGCAGCTGCCATTCCGCACCGGCCCGACTGTCCATTACCCAATCGGTTTGTTTGTCGCCGTCGAAGAGATTAGCGACCGAATAGCTGCCTATAAAACTGTCAGGATGGGCCGTGCTCATGCTAAAAACTTTGATTGAATGGCCGTTGTGCCTGACATCCACCTCTTCGGTTATCGCCTGAGCTGACAGGCTAGCTGATAAATTTAGTAGAATGCAGCTAAAGGCTATAAGTAATTTTTTTAGATTTAGTTTGTTCATTTTAACTACAAATACTCCCCATTATACACTAACCAACCAGCCTTTTTGTTATAGACAATTTTTATTGCCATAAAATCTTTACCATATCGAATCCGGCAAACCTGTAAGGTTTGGCCAGTTGGAACGGTGTCTATTACTTCGGGACTTTACTTATCATGAATCACCCCAAATCTCGCCCGGAAATTGCCAAATTCACAAGGTGTCATTGCGAGGCACGTGAGTGCCGAAGCAATCTCGCGGCGGGAGGCAGCGCCGGTGCATGAAGGACGGGATTGCCGCGTTGCTTGCGCTCCTCGCAATGACACGGATAATTGTGCCGTCACCTACTTAAATCCCCCATAAACCACAAACCGATACTCATTATACGGACATTCAATCTTCACAAACCCAGCCTCCTCCATCCAGCTCAGCTGATCACTCAGCAGCGCGCTCCGATCCGCCTTCTTCCTTTCCAGCGCCTTCTCAAAAGTAGCCTGATCCAGCCCGCTCTGTCTCACATGCGCGAGCCAGCGCTCTTCAAATTCGGCCTCCTGCGCTTCCGTCACCCCCAAGCTGAGTGTACCGAGGGCCTGCCCGGCAAGGGCCTCGGTACCGGTCAGCTCTAACGCTTCGCGTACCGCTCTTTTGTCCTCCCCGTTTCCCGAAGAAAACGGACTTGCATACGCATATCTTCCCATCTTGA
>CAYWBU010000026.1:0-20467 GCA_964456565.1 uncultured Bacteriovoracaceae bacterium
GCTTCAGCTCTTCGAAGGCGGTATATTGTACCCGTCGATCAATGGTCAGGTCCAGGGTGCAGCCGTTGGTCGAGCCGCCCTGGGTGACGCCGCGCGCATAGATGGTGCGGCCGTGGCCGTCGCGCTGGACAGTGGCCTGCCGCGGTTTGCCGATAAGCAGGTGATCGTAGTAATGCTCGAGGCCCTCCAGCCCGTTGCCGTCGATGCCCACGATCCCCAGGACGTTTGCCATGGATTCGCTTTCCGGATAAAAACGCTTGGTGTCATCATAGAACCCGATGCCGTCGATGTCGAGCTTGCGGATGGCGGCCACCTCGTCCGGGGTGGCTTGTCGCTTGATCCAGACAAAATGCCGTTTCGAGCTGAGTTTTTTTGCAACGGCTTTCTGATTCAGATTGAGGATCTTTGCCAGGCGGGCAGCTGTGCGGTTGGGGTTCTTGATGAGTTTGGCGTTGGCGGCGATGGATTTGACCTCAAGGCTGACAGCCAGGGGTTCCCCGTTGCGATCCTGGATGGTGCCGCGCTGCGGACTGAGGTTGATGGTGTGGCTGAAACGGCGGTGGGCCTGGGAGATTATGGAATCGGCACAGAGGACCTGCATTTCAAAGGCCCTGGTGGCCAATAGCCCCAGCATCGTAAGGAATATAACTGTTACGGTTTTCAGTCTTTTTTCCATACGTAAACCACCTGTTCGGGTTTGGGCACACTCAGTCCCAGTTCTTTATGGGCCAGCAGTTCCAGACGTTTAGTGCTCTTGAGGGTTGAAAGTTCAATCTTGAGGGCCGCGTTGTCACACAGAAGCTGGTCGCTGACCGCCTGCTGCTTGGAAATGGAATATCCGATTTCGGTGGCGGAGTTCCTGGTCCAGACATGGAACATGGCCCACGTGGCGACCATTACTATAATGATGGTGTAGCCCAGGAGATTGCGCCGTGAAATCTGCGGATTCATGCAACCCTCCTGGCGGCCCTGAGCTTGGCGCTGCGGGCTCTGGGGTTGGCGTCGATCTCCTGTTCTGAAGGAATGACGGGCTTGCCGGACAGTTTCTGAAAACGCGGCCGGTCACTGACCGGCTCAACGGGCAGGCGACGCAGTTCAATCTTATTTTCGGGGTTGCCGGCCAGGAAGCGCTTTACGATACGGTCTTCCAATGAATGGAAGGTGATGATGCTCATGACGCCGCCGACCTTGAGCAGTCCGGCCGCCTTGGGTAGAAAAGCCTGGAGCTCCTCCAGTTCATGGTTGACTTCAATCCTGATGGCCTGGAAGGTCCGGGTGGCGGGGTGTTTTTCCTTGGGCCAGTATTTTCTGGGAATGGCCCCGGCCACGATTTCGGCCAGCTGCCTGGTGGAATTGAGCGGCCTTGCCGTTATTATGGCAGCGGCAATCCGGCCGGCAAAGCGTTCCTCCCCGTAGACTTTCAGGATTCTGGTCAGTTCGGCAGGGGAATAGTCATTCACAACCGTCGCCGCACTGAGCGGGTTTTTATCCGAAAAACGCATATCGAGCGGGCCGTCATGCATGAAAGACAGTCCGCGCTCGGGATTGTCCAGGGCGATTGACGACATGCCCAGGTCAAGCAGGATGCCGTCAAACTCCGGGTAGTTCATGATGAGGCTGATACGGTCAATTTCGGAGAAATTGCAGTTGAAAAGGGCCACTCTGTCACCGTAATACCCTAATTTTTCTGTAAGGTTTTTGATGACGCCGGAGTCGAGATCGGTGCCGGCAACCTTCCCGGAGGGAGCGCTGCGCTTCAGGATCTCCTCGGTGTGGCCGCCGCCCCCGAGGGTTCCGTCAAAGTATACACCACCGTTTTTCGGCCCGATCATGTCCACAGCCTCCTTGAGAAGCACAGACAAATGTTGCATGGCTACAAGTCCAGCTTTTCAAGATCCTCCAGCAAGCCTTCCTTGTCTTCCATGCGCCCAATGTAGGCCCCGTAGGCATCCTCGTTCCAGATTTCAAAGCGCTCTCCCACACCTACAATCTGACATTTTCCATTGAGGCCGGCATGTTCGCGGAGGTTTGCGGGGATCAGGATTCTTCCCTGGGCGTCTATCTGGCATTCTTCTGCGGAGCCGATCACATGTCTGCGGTAGTACATGATCGCCTCCCTGGTGGACGAAAGCCGTGCCACCTTTTCCAGCATGACCTCCCAGTCCTCGGGGAGATAGGCGGTCAGGCAGCTCTCTCTCAGGGTTTTACTGATAATGATGTGCGCGGATTCGCGTTCATCTATCAGTTCCCTGAATTTTGAAGGGATGCTGACCCTGCCCTTGCTGTTCACTGTGTTTGTGTAATGCCCGTTAAACACCCTTTACCACCATCAACCCTTTTTATGACACAAAATGACACTTTTTAGGTATATATTAATGTCGGCAAGGTGTCAATGCAAACATTAATATAAAATTAAATATATAACTGTTTGAAATAAATGAATCTTATTGTTGGGTTGGCTGTGTGCCAAAAAGTGTCATAAAAAATGCTTTTTTTTATGGAAGTTTTGATTTCATTTGGCTAGTATCGTACGCATGCAGCAGGAAATCCTGACTGAAATGATTGAAATGCTGTCAACCGGCATTGTTGTGGCAGACTCTAAGGGCTGGGTGCGCTATGCCAATTCTGCCGCCCTGCGGTTTATGGATCTGACGCGTGAGAAGATAGCTGATCTGAATATTGAAAAGCTTATCAACTCGATTGACGCCCACAAAGAGACGATCCTAAAGACCCGCGAGGGACGCAGGATTCCGGTCAGGATGAAGGTCGTGACCCTGTCAAACAGTGACCGTATGATTTCAATCAAGAATATCACCGAAATCCATCAGCTGCAGCAGGAACTGCTGAAGATGGACCGGTTGGCCACCGTGGGTGAGTTGACCTCGGGGATAGCCCATGAGATCCGCAATCCGCTGGCCGGCATCAAGACTACCGCGCAGGCCTTGAGCGGCGAACTGCCCGGGGGGGATCATCGCCGCGATTATGTGGACAGGATCATTAAGGAGATTGATCGGCTCAACAAGCTGCTGCTGAATTTCTTCGATTTCGCCAAACCCCGGGCCCTGAATATCCGTAAGTCGGATTTGAAAAAGGTTATCCTGGATGCGGTTTATATGATTCGGGATACGGCCGCGAAAAATCAGGTCCAGGTCATCGAATTTTATCCGGCGGGAACGCTGCAGCTGAATGCCGACCCCGACATGATCAAGCAGGTGCTGATGAATATTCTGCTGAACGGAATCCAGTCCATGGACGGCGGCGGCAAGCTTGAGATTGTGCTGGCAGAGAAGGATGATGGAGCCGAAATCAGGGTCAGGGACACCGGCAAGGGAATCCCTGAAAATCTGCGGGGAAGGATATTTGATCCGTTTTTCACGACAAAGGCCAAGGGTATCGGACTGGGGCTTTCCATCTCTTACAGGATAATCAGGATGCATTCGGGAAATATCACGTTTGACACTTCGCCTCAGGGAACGGTCTTTATCCTGACGCTGCCGAAGGGGCTGAAGGTCACCGGAGGGGCATGAATCAATGATGAATATTACAGGAGGTTTTGGGATGCTTTTTTTTGCAACTGACGCGTATGCGGCAACAACCCAGTTCAGAGGGAATATCGGCGCCATGATAGTGGATGCCGATCCCATCGTGAAGCTGGTGATGTTGGTGCTGCTTATTTTTTCCATCTGGTCCTGGGCGATCATAATTCAGAAATGGGTGGCCCTCTCGCGGGCCAGAAAGCGCTGTGCCAAGATTCTGGAGGGGATTAACAGCTGTACAACCATCCCCGAAATGGCCGGCCATATAAAAAGCGCGGGCCCGAGCCCGCTGCTGCGGCTTTTTGAGAGTGCCCAGACCGAACTGGGGCGCATCACGGGTAAGACCCAGCGCCTGCCGCTGCATCTGCTGGATAATCTTGAAAATCGCATAAAATATACCGCCAGCAGAGAGACGGAACATATTTCGCACGGCCTCGGCTTCCTTGCCAGCGCCGGCAACGCGAGTCCTTTCATCGGTCTGTTCGGGACAGTCTGGGGAATCATGGAGGCCTTCCGTAACATCGGACTGATGGGTTCGGCCAATCTGGCCACGGTGGCGCCGGGAATCTCCGAAGCATTGATTGCAACTGCGGCCGGCCTGTTTGTGGCCATTCCGGCCGTGCTGTTCTTCAACTATTTCACCCGGATGGCAAATCAGGTTGCGGATCAGATGGATCTTTTCCGGATCGACTTCATGAACTGGATCAGAAGGAGTACGTTCAATGAGGGCGGATAACGGCGGCAAGCTGCTTTCCGAGATAAATGTCACCCCCTTTGTGGATGTGATGCTGGTGCTGCTGATCATCTTCATGGTTTCGGCTCCCATGATGAAGGAAGGCATGAATGTTGATCTGCCCGAAGTTGAGGCCCGCGCCCTGCCGACCGAATCGCAGGATCTGACTATTACGATCGCCAAGGATAAGACCCTGGATCTGAACGGCACCAAGGTTGATCTGGTGCGGCTGGAGCCCATACTGGCCCAGGTGCGGCAGCAGCGCGGGGTTGAAAATATATATCTGCAGGCCGACAGGGAAGTGCCCTACGGTTATGTGGTTGAGGTTATGGGGCGGATCAGGGCCACCGGTCTCACAAAACTGGGTCTTGTGACGCAGCCGCCGCTGGAAAGGTAAAATGCAGAGGGTTTTTTTCATAGCTGTTTCGCTGATACTGCATGGGGCGCTGGTTGTGGGACTGGTGGATTTTGGCAGTGCCGGCAGAAAGTCTCCGGCCGCCGCCGTTTATGAAGTCTCCATTGTGGGGGCGGTTCCGGCCGCGGCCTACAGTCCTGGTCGGGTTGCCGGAAAAGGCGCGGCGGCCCGTTCCGGAAAAAAATTTGTGCGGCACTCGGGTAAGGCGACCCGCGACCTGGGTGATGTCAGGAAAGAGCGTAGCATCAAGGATGGTAATTCCGAGCCGCAGATTTCCGATGTGGAACAGGATGTGCCCGAGTTCGAGATTGAAGACGATTTCAGATTTTCAGATTCGGTGAATGCCTCGCCGGGAGCGGTTGGATCAAATGCCGCCGGTACGGCTACGGCCGAAGGGATCTGGGCCGGACGGGTGCGGGCGGTGGTCTGGCAGGTGTGGAAATTTCCCCCGGAGTTGACCTCGCTGGATACGGCCATCAATGTGACCTACCTGATAAAGGTCGGCAGAAACGGAGATCTGCTGGAAAGGGATCTGGTTCTGTCTTCGGGCAACAAGCCCTTTGACCGGTCGGTGATGCTGGCGCTCAACAAGATCAAGAGGCTTCCGGTCCCGCCGGTGCAACTGCTGGCAGGCCGGGATCGATGCGAGATTCTGATGAATTTTTCTCCGCCACAAGGTGAGCAGTGATGTATGATTTTTTTAAAAGGCTAACGATTGGAGTTCTGGTTTTTCTGGTCTTGGGCAGTCCGGTGGTAGTGCATGCCCAGCGGGTGCGCATTGATATCCAGGCCCAGGGTTTTGCAAAACTGAATGTGGCCATGCCGCTGTTTTCTGGCCCGGCAGCGTTGACGCGTCCTTTTCAGGAAGTCTGTGCCCGGGATGTGAAAATCTCAGGGGTATTCAATCTGCTGGATTCAAAGGGCTACCTCAACCCGGGACCGCTCAGCATGGTCCAGCCGGGAACGGTAAAGGACTGGGCCCTGATCGGGGCGGACTTTGTGATCGCCGGACATGCGGCGGTCCTTGGAGACAATGCGGTTTATACCGTTCAGGTGACTGAGGTTTCCACCGGCAGTGCGATTATGCGGAATACCTACACGGTGCCGCAAGGCTATGCCTACCGGGCGGTGCATGAATTCATGGACAGCTTTCTGCGCGAGAGTATGGGAATTGACGGATTCTATGCCTCCAAGCTGGCCTGTACCCGCAAGTCGCAGGGCAAGAAGGAGCTCTACACGGCCTGGTGCGACGGTTCGGGCGGCCGGGTAATCAAGGGCCTGGGTGACCTGGTGGTCTGTCCGGCCTGGTCGCCGGATGCATCGCAGATCGCATTTGTGTCTTACTGGCGCGACAATCCGGATCTTTATCTGCTGGATCTGGACCGGAAAAAGGTGGATTTTATTTCCAACAACAAGGGCATCAATACCACGCCGGCCTTTACCCCTCACGGCGATCAGGTGGCCTTCACCATGACGAAGGATGGCAATCCGGAGATTTATCTCAAGCATATAAAGAGTGGAGTCGTGAAACGGCTTACCAATAACTGGGGGACGGATACCTCGCCGTCGTTTTCGCCGGACGGCCGCCACATGGTCTTTAATTCAAGCCGCGGCGGCAATCCCCAGATCTACATAATGGAGCTGGCGACCCAGAAGGTCAGGCGCCTGACCTTCTGCGGAACCTATAATACCGAACCGGTGTTCTCGCCGCGTGGCGATCTGGTGGCCTTCTGTCATTCAAGTCCGGAAGACAAGCGGTTTCATGTGGCGGTGATCAGGCCTGACGGAACCGGGTTCAGGGTGCTGCCGGGTACGGGCCGTGGCGATGAATCGCCGGCTTTTTCACCGGACGGGCGTCTGCTTGCCTTCGGCTGTTCTGACGGAAATATCTATA
The DNA here is from genome assembly GCA_964456565.1 of uncultured Bacteriovoracaceae bacterium. Taxonomy (GTDB): domain Bacteria; phylum Desulfobacterota; class Desulfomonilia; order UBA1062; family UBA1062; genus CAYWBU01. The sequence goes on from CAYWBU010000026.1 coordinate 6,579, forward strand.
TCACGGACCTGGCCGGCAACCCTCCGGTGAGGGTCACAGATGGCGCTGGCTTCTACGCCGAACCCGCATGGTCGGGGTGTTCGAGATAGGAATTTTTACTTGACCTTGGCATAAATAAGGTTAATCTAATACTAAGTAGTTGAAAATAGCATTTAATCGAAAAGGAGTAACCTATGAGGAGAGTGTCAAAAGGAGTTCTGTTTGTTCTGGTAATCAGCATGGTTTTCTTTTCAGCCGGCTGCTCTAAAAAAGGTGTAGATCAGGTGGAGGAGATTACGCCCCCCGAAACGGCAGAGACCGTTGACGGTTCGGGTGCGATGATGCCCGATCTGGATATCGAACCGGGTGTTGAGACCGGCCTGTCCGGGCTGGAGCCGGAAGTGGCGGCCTTTGAGAACCAGGATGTCTATTTTGGATATGATAAATTTAATCTGAGTGCCGAGGCGCGGACCATTCTGGCCGAAAAGGCCAGCTTCCTGAATGCCCATCCGGAAATGAAGATCAGAGTTGAAGGGCACTGTGACGAGCGCGGCACCAGCGAATACAACCTTGCCCTCGGTGAGCGGCGGGCCAAGGCTGCTCAGGACTATCTGGTTTTCCTGGGAATCAACCCGACCCGGATCAGCATTATCAGCTATGGCGAGGAAAGACCGGTTGATCCCGGCCATTATGAAGATGCCTGGGCCAATAACAGAAGAGCCCATTTTGACGTGCTGAACTGAGCGGATAACTATGAAAAGAGCTGTCTGTTTTCTGTGCTGTCTGTTTTTGGCCGGCTGTGCTTCACAGCAGGATCTGCATACACTTAAGACGGAAATAGACACTCTGAATATGAGAGTTGAAAAGCTGGAGGCGGACCTTGTCGAAAAGGACCGCCTCCTTGCTCAATCAATGGCACAGCAGGCTGAGCAGCAGGTTAATTATAACGATTTCTTTACCCAGCTGCAGGTCCTGCAGGGCAGGATGGATGAACTTGAGGCCGCCGGTTTTTCCGGAAGTAATCGTCCGCCGGCCACTGGAAATATTCTGCAGGGACTCAATAATGGTGCGGCTGTGCAACCGGCCAAGTCGGCCTATGATGAGGGGCTGGCTCTTTTCAGGTCCCGTAACTTCTCCGAGTCATTGGGCCTCTTTGAGCAGTACCTTGAGGGAAATCCTGAACAGTCGCTTGAGGACAATGCCCATTTTTGGATCGGTGAGGCGCTTTATTCAATGGAAAGATTTGAAGATGCGGTTCTCAAGTATGATCTTGTTATCAAGAAATATCCGGGCAGCGAAAAAGTTCCGGCGGCATTCTTGAAACAGGGGATGTGCTTTATCAAACTTGGAGATAACGAGACCGGCAGGATCCTGCTGCAGAAACTTGTGAAAAATTATCCCGATTCGGATGCCGCGAGCAAGGCGGCCAAACTTCTGGGTGAAGACTGATGGGCAAGGCGGTCACCATTTCCAAGGATTTCGGCTGTGGGGCCCTTGAAATGGCCAAGACCTTGGCCGCTGAAATGGGGTATGAATATATTGACAAGGCCCTCATTCTGGAGCTTGCCAAGAAAATGAAGACCTCCTGTGGTGAGATCTCTTCGTTCGAAGATGGCAAGTCGCTGGCAATGTTCAAATTTGTCTCCAAATACATGACCTCGGCCCATGTGAAGAAGATCCTGTCCGACGATCTGGGCTATGTTGATGACAGCAGTTACTGCAGCGCCCTGGAAGGTATGATGGGTGAGCTTGCTGACAGGGGAAATGTTGTTATTGTCGGACGGGGCGGTCAGTGTATCTTACATGGACGTGAGGATGTGATCCATGTCAGGTGTATCGCCCCCCTTGATTACAAAAAGATCTTTTTGGCTGAGAAACAGGAAATGACCAGGCCCGAAGCCGAGTCCCTGATCCAGGAAAAAGAAGAACAGTCCAGAAAATATATAGAAAAACTTTTTTCCAGGTACATAAACGATCCCACCCTATATCATATTACGTTCAATATGGCAGAGATTCCTCAGCATTCGGTCGTTTCCATGATCAGGTCACTCCTTTGATACGATCACAAATTCTTGTTGTTTCCGACTACGAAATTATAATAGAACTGCAATTCCACTTTTGAGGTTAAGATAATGAAGATTAAGCCTTTCAGAGTAGTGCCTTCGCTGCCCAAGGAACTGGAGTCGGTCCAACTGCTGGCCTATAACCTGTGGAGCACCTGGAACCAATCCAGCCGCCGACTTTTTCAGCATATGGACATGCATCTCTGGGAAAACACCCAGCACAATCCGGTAGAGATCCTGTCCAGGATTTCCCAGGGACGGATTATGGAACTGTTGGAGGATGACGGTTTCCTCTCGCAGATTGAAAGGGTCTGGAGTGACTATCAGGACTATATGTCGGAGAAGGGGGCCTACTCCTTTCTGTTGTCGCAGCCCATTGATTTTACCATTGCCTATTTTTCGATGGAATTCGGCATCACCGAATGTATTCCGATTTATTCAGGCGGCCTGGGAGTTCTGGCGGGTGACCATCTCAAGAGTTCCAGTGACCTGAAACTGCCCCTCAAAGGGGTGGGGCTGATGTATAAGCATGGATATTTCTCGCAGTATCTCAGCGTGGACGGCTGGCAGCAGGAGGAGTTTCCCGACAATGATCTCTACCATCTGCCCATAAGTCTGGAGACCGATGCGGCCGGCAATCCCATTAAAATCAAGGTTCCCATGGCGGATGCTGAATGTGTGGCCCAGATCTGGCGCTGTCAGGTCGGCCGGGTGACGCTTTATCTTCTGGATACCAATATCGAGGAAAATGCTCCCCGGGAGCGTGAGGTGACCTCGGGACTTTATGCCGGTAACGTGGAAACGCGCCTGCGGCAGGAGATGCTGCTGGGGATTGGCGGTGTAAGGGCACTGGAAGCGGTCGGGGAAGAACCGATTATCTATCATATGAACGAGGGCCACAGCTTTCTGGTGGGATTGGAACAGATAAGGCGTCTGATGTTAAAGGAAAAATTGGACTTTGATGTTGCCCAGGCAGTGGTCAAGTCCAGTATGGTTTTCACCACCCATACTCCGGTCCCGGCCGGTAACGATGTTTTTGACGTGGCGCTGATGGAAAAATATCTTAAATCCTATACAGATGAAATCGGCCTTAAATGGAATGATTTTGTGGCGCTGGGAAGGCAGCATCCCAAGGATGCGAATGAGCCGTTTGGCGCGACAGTTTTTGCGCTGAAAAATTCAACCTTCCGCAATGGGGTCAGCAAACTGCACGGACAGGTATCCAGGAATATGTGGCAGGATATCTGGCCGCATGTATCTCCGGATGAGTTGCCGATCGCCTCCATTACAAACGGCATCCACATCCCCTCATGGATTTCACCGGAAATGACGGACCTTTTTGACCGTTATCTGGGGCCCAAATGGCGGGAGGATCCGGATAACAAGAGGACCTGGGAGCGGATTGACGATATTCCGGATGCAGAGCTGTGGTCGACACATGAACGCCGGCGCGGTCGTCTGGTGGCCTACTGCCGCAAAAGGCTGATCCAGCAGCTGGAGAAGCGGGGCGCCAAGTCGCGTGATATTGACCGGGCCAAGGAGACGCTGCATCCGGATGTCCTGACCATCGGTTTTGCCAAGCGCTTTGCGACCTACAAACGCGGTGACCTTATCTTCAGTGATCTGGACCGGATCCGGAAGATCATGTCGGACCGGGAACGGCCGGTTCAGCTGATTATCGCCGGCAAGGCTCATCCCAAGGATAATGAGGGTAAGGCTATCATCCAGAAGATTCTGCATATTTCCGAAGAGGAATCTTTCAGGAACCGGATCGTCTTTATCGAAGATTATAATATGGAAATTGCCCGCTACCTGGTGGAAGGTGTGGATGTCTGGCTGAATAATCCGCGCCGCCCGCTGGAAGCCTGCGGCACTTCAGGCATGAAGTCGACGGCCAATGGTGCCTTAAATCTGAGTGTTCCGGACGGCTGGTGGGTTGAGGGTTATCGTCCGGATCTGGGATGGTCCATCGGCGCCGGTGAAGAATATGAAAATTATGAATATCAGGACCATGTTGAGAGTACGGCCATCTATGATCTGCTGGAGCGGGAGATCATACCGTTGTTCTATGACCGCGGCGTGGACGGGATGCCCAGGGGCTGGGTGGCCATGATGAAAAAGTCGATGCGTTATCTTTGCCATGAGTTCAATTCCAACCGGATGGTGGAGGAGTATACCGACAAATGCTATATGGAGGCCGCCCTGACCTGCCGTCAGCTGGTGGATAGCAATTATAAGAATGCCAAGGCCCTGGTTGCCTGGAAAAAGAAACTGCTGTCAGGCTGGAAGGATATTTCCATAATAGATATTTTCCACGAGGGTGGGGAAGAGATAAAGGTCCGCAGTGCCATCACCGTGAAGGCGAAGATCAGGCTTGGTCCGATAGGCCCCGGAGATATCAATCCGCAGGTCTATTACGGCTATATGGATGCCGCGGGTAATCTGAAACAGACCCGGGTTCTGAATATGGAGCATGTCGAGGAAATAGAGAAAGGTCTGCATATGTTTTCGGCAACGCTGCTGTGTGAGGATACCGGCCGCTTCGGTTACACTGTAAGGGTATTGCCGCGGCATACATATTGCCGGTTCCCGGCAGATGTGGGGTTGATAAGCTGGGCCTGAGTCGGTTAGCGCTTGACAAGCCCGACCCTGTTGCTGCTAGATAGATTGCGCGCGAGAGTGGCGGAACTGGTAGACGCGCTGGATTTAGGATCCAGTGGGGTTTCCCGTGGGGGTTCGATTCCCTTCTCTCGCACCAATCCGACAATCCCGAATTTAAATGCGATCCGATCTTGCCATAAGTCATGTGCAATTAGGGGTTTACAGATCTAAACGGTCCCTATATCTATAAAAGCATGGATAATTCCGGCGGAAATAAATGGAATGGTGAGATGGTGGATCTGATCGAGTGGTTTGAGCTTGCGGATACGGCTGATCCGCCCGAGCTGCCCGAGTTGCCCTTCAGAGTGGACAGCTGCACACGCATAACCTCATTTAACTGTATCCGTTCGGAGATAAAAGCCGGCCCGGACGGACAGTGGGCCCGCAACGGTGACCTCAGGAAATATCTCAAGGCCATTAAACGGGCGGTTGACGAAAATCTGTCAAGGACCTGAAATAAAAAGGCCCGCCATTTGGCGGGCCTTTTTATTTCAGGGTTGTTTAATTATTTAGAAATCGTACTGGAAATGCAGTCCGACAAAGATGTCGCTGCCGAGGTCATTGGACCCCCATATTCCGGAATAACCGGTCTTCAAAACGTCATTGCCGTAGTCAAAGTAGGCCAGTTCGGGCTGAACATAGAAGTTGTCGGTGATGTTGTACTGGGCATTCACAAAGGCTCCCCAGGTGGCGAGTTCGGTTTCGATCAGGTAGCTGGGGCCGTCCAGCTGACATTCCTGGTAGCCGGCGCCGGCGTAGATGGTCACCGGATCAACCGGCAGGGTCACCTGGAACCAACCGCCATAGCTGGGGACGTCATCGAAATCCCTGAGGGTGATAAGGGCATTGGCATTGCCGTTGACGGTAAAGATGGCGAGCCCGGTTACATCAGCCAGGGGCACTCCGAAGTTGGAGGTCTTCTTGGCCGGTCTGATATCCATACCGCTGGCAAAAACTCCCACGTTTCTGCCGTACCAGCCTTCAACGTCAATCCTGATGTCCTCGGTGGGTTTGATGGTACCGTTCAGAGCCAGGGCCCAGGCGATCAGATCGTGGTCCTTGAGGGGCACCAGAACCGTATTGGCTCCAACGGTATAATTGACTGCAATGGCACTGGATTTCATCTCATACTGCTGAATAAGGAAGCTGGGGTTGATTGAAATGCTGTCATCCACATTGAAGGTCAGGCTGCCGAGAATGGCAGGCGTGAGTTCATCCACGACATAGCTGCCAATCAGGGAGTCGGGAGTGGTATTGTCATTGTCCTCGATGGCCACGCTCACACTCACACTGTCATCCACATCCATGGTATAGCGGATCTGCGGATTTCTGCCGGAATACAGATCTCCGGCGCCGATCAGACAGTCGTCGGCGTTGAGCCGCTGATTGGGCAGGTTCTGCGAAAGCAGTGACCAGGTCTGACCAATGAGCAGCTGGCCGCTATCGCCCATGTCGTAGGTCAGGTAGGCATGGCGGGTGGTAATGTCGTCACTGACAATGGCGGCCTCGACAAAGGCGGTCATGTCGCCATAGGCGACCTGGAGATTGAGACGGCTGTTGCCGGGGTTCACCATGAAGAAATCTTTCTGGGAGTCTTCGCCGCCGATGGCGACATCACCGAGGTCGGAGAGCTGGTATCCGACATCATACCTGAGACTGCCGCCCAGCTTGAAGTCGACATCACCGATCTTGAACTCGGCTGCAATTGCGGGTACCGCAATTCCCAAGACAACCAGAAGGGAAACCAAGGTTCTCATAAGACTTTTTTTCATAATGGAAACTCCTCTTTAATCTTAAATTAAATGTTACTTAACAATAGATTAACTTTATGAAACAGTTACGTCAAGCTGGCAACCGTATTTAAAACGGATATCCGATATGCAGATACAGGATGTGGTTGCCGCCTTCGGCATAACCGTAGCCAAGATACAGGGGGCCCAGAATGGTGTCGGTCCCGGCGAAAAGACAGCCTGCCAGAGTCATCTGGTCGTTGGCGATCTGGATATGGCTGCGGCGGTCCCACATTCCGCCACCTTCCAGGGAGGCTCCCACATAGATTTCATCAATAAAGCCTTTCTGGAGTTTCCAGGCCTCGTGATAATAAACCAGCTGGGTGAAGAGCATGTGATTGTTTCTGAGCTGATCTTTGTGCAGTCCCGAGAGGTTGAGGAAGCCGCCCAGGGTGAACTGGTCATAGGGTGGCGGAGTGCTGCCCAGGGATGTGCCGTACTGCAGCCGGAAGACCACCGTTCCCTTACGATAGGTGTAGGGGTGCAGGTAGTCAAGCTTGAGGTGCTGATAGGAGTCGTCGGCATGCAGGCGTTCACGTGAGTTTAGGAAATCGATCTTCAGCCAGCCGCCGTGGCGCGGGATATTGGTGTTGTCCAGCTGGTCAATGGTGAAACTTATACGGTAGGCGCCCTGCTGGTTGTCATATTTAGGCATGAGCGGGTTGCCGATATGCGGGTAGCTGTCGGCATAACCGCGCAGTATCCCGGCGCGCAATTCGCCGTAACTGCCCATATGCAGTCCCAGGTCCAGTTCAAAGTGGGCCTTGCGGGTTTTATATTCGGCAATGCGGTCATTCTGCTGGTAGACATCGAAGAGGTAGTTTTCATATTCGATCTGGGGGGATACGAAGAGGGCCCAGTTGTAGGGATCAAGCGGCTGGTAGAATTCGGTGAAGAAGCGTCGTTCCCTGCCGATCTGCAACTGGGTGCGCCATTCGCCGTCAAACCTGTTGATGCGGGGAATGGTCAGGTCGGCCCGGATTCCCACATCGGTGTTGCCCTGGAAGTCGTCGTCAACGACCAGGGCCATGCGCAGATATCCCGGTGTCCAAGAGTCCTTTCGGGGTTCCAGCATCAGTCCCTGTTCGCCTTCCTTTTCAATCAGGGTGAAGTCGAAGATGTCGAAGTCGCCGATGCGGGCGATCTTGAAGAGGTCGTAGCCCAGAATATTAAGATCGCGCAGCTGGGTCAGGCGCTCTTCCATCTTTGCCCGGATTCGGCGGTTGACAGGAGAGTCCGGCAGCAGTGTCGGTGAACCGATTTCAACAAATTCGAGATCAACCTTCTGGGGGGCATTGCTGAGCTGCTTCGCTTTTATTTCGGTATAGGTTTCAGGCGTCGCAGAGAATCTTTGCAGGGTTTGGCGCATGGAATCCGCCGTCCGGTAGCCGATCTCAATGGCTTCAGGCCCTCGGGTGAAATCACTGGATGTGATATTGCCCAGATCCGGCTCGATCAGCAGGTCCTGTGATTTCAGCAGGGCGACCTGTTCGCGGTAATAGCGCTGGGTCATGACCTTGATGCTCTGATCCGTGATGCCCAGGAGGGAGTTGATATCTTCCACTTTCTGCATGGGAGTCCCGATGTTGACCGCAATGATCAGATCGGCTCCCATGTCTTTGACCACCTGAACCGGAAGGTTCATAAGGATGCCGCCGTCGACCAGAGTGCGCTTCCCGACCTCCACCGGCGGGAATACGCCGGGCACGGCCATGCTGGCCCGCATGGCCGTGGCCAGGTCGCCTTTGTCGAGGATGACGACTTCGGCCGTGCCGATATCAGCGGCAACGGCCTTGAACGGGATGGGAAACTGATCAAAATCGTTTATCCTTGACGCGCTGAGCGCCAGGGTCTTGAGCAGGATGTCCAGGCGTTTGCCGGCGATGATGCCCTTGGGCATCCTGACGCCGGAATCAAAATCAAAGGCCAGCCTGAGGGTGTAGTTGCTGAAATCCTTGTGACGATAAGGCAATTCGCTCCGTGGAACTTCGTCTCCCAGGACCCCGGGCCAGTCGATGTCGCTGATCAGCCGTTCCAGTTCATCCAGCGGCACTCCTGAGGCATATAGTCCGCCCACTATGGCGCCCATGCTGGTGCCGGCGATGTAGTCTACGGGGATGCACATCTCCTCCAGAACCTTGAGTACGCCGATGTGGGCGATGCCCCGGGCCCCGCCGCCCGAAAGAACCAGTCCGATCTTGGGACGTTCGGACTCTTCCTGGCTGTATGCCTTTCCTGGGATACATGTAATCGAAAATATCATCACAAAAACGATAACAGTCAGAAATGCAAGATATCCATTCAAACGTCTCATGGTTTGTAAGTGACCTCCACTTTGAGCACCTAGCTTATTTTAACTTGAATCTCAAGCTGCAAGCCATCTAAAATCAACGGACATAAAGCCTATATTTTTTATATCGGATTTACGGAGGAAGAAATGAGATACAGGTGCTGGCGGTCGATAATTATATTGGTACTGCTTTTTGGGGTGCCATCCGGTGCGGGGGGCGCAGATGAGCCGCCGCGGCCTAAAATAGGCCTGGTTCTTTCGGGCGGCGGTGCCCGGGGCGCGGCTCACATCGGCGTACTCAAGGTTCTGGAGGAGATGTGCATCCCCGTAGACTACATCGCCGGCACCAGTATGGGCGCCATAGTGGGCGGCCTGTATGCCGCGGGCGTACCCCTTGCTGAGATTGAAAAGGTCGGGCTTAACACGGACTGGTCGGGAGTTTTCCTGGATCGCCTCAATTTTGAGGGCATGCTGTCTTTATGGCGCAAGAACGGGGGCACCAGTCAGCAGAAAACCTCCGGACTGCTGCCGCAAGGCCTGGCCGTGAGCACTAACATGGAGGAATTGCTCAAAGATATCCTGGATGAACGTGCCGGCTGCAAGGTCTTTGCCGATCAGACGATTCCGTTCAAGGCCGTTGCAACTGATATTGAAACGGGCGAGATGGTGGTGCTGGATCAGGGGCCTTTATATAAGGCCGTTATGGCCAGTATGGCGGTCCCGGGGATCTTTTCCCCGGTCGAGATCGATGGCCGGATGCTGATCGACGGGGGGGTGGTCCGCAACCTGCCGGTGGATGTGGTAAGGGCCATGGGCGCGGATGTGGTCATCGCCGTGAATGTGGGGTCGCCGCTTTTCAAGAAGGAAGAGCTTGGTAACTTTATCCGGGTCACCAATCAGATCGTGAGAATGGTCACCTATACCAATACCAAGGAGCAGATCGAGCTGCTGCAGCCGGGTGACCTGCTGATTGAACCGGAACTGCACGACCTGGGATCAGCCGAAGTCAACAAGGGCAGCCAGGCCATTGATGCCGGTTATGTCACTGCAGACAAACTGCGCAAGACCCTGAGCATTTATTCGGTTAACATTGCCGAATATGAAAAATACCAGCAGCATCTGAGACGTAAATTCAAAGGCAGTGAACCTCGGACGCAAAAGGGCTTTGAGCTGTGGGGCTTTGATTTCAAAGAAAAAATAAGGGGCTGATGTGATCAGCCCCTTATTTTTGATAATCCGAAGAAATCTTATTTTGAATAGAACTCAACCACCAGCTGCTCATCGGCTTCGGTGTCGATCTCTGTTCTTTCGGGCATGCGTTCCACTTTGCCGGTCATGTCGGCAATTGAAAGCCAGGCCGGAACATCCCTGTTGGCAGTCTCAGCCAAGGTTCTCTCGGCCAGGTCCTTGCTCTTTTTCTTGTCCTTGACGGAGATGACATCTCCGGGCCTTACAACAAAAGAGGAAATATCAACCTTTTTGCCGTTCACCGTGATGTGCCCATGATTGACAAACTGTCTGGCCTGGGTCCGGCTGGCGGCAATGCCGAGACGGAAAACCACATTGTCCAGACGTCTTTCAAGAATGGTGAGCAGATTATGGCCGGTTTCACCCTTCTGTGACTTGGCCTTGGAAAAAACGTTACGCAGCTGTTTTTCCGTAAGACCGTAACCGAACATGATCTTCTGTTTTTCGATCAGATGTTTTCCGTATTCAGTCTCCCGGCGCCTGCGATCGTTGCCATGTGCTCCCGGAGGATAAGGCTTTTCGGCCAGGAGGCGGTCATATTTGGGATTTCCGTAAATATTAACTCCCAAACGACGAACAATCTTCCCTTTAGGGGTAAGGTTTCTCGACATACTTTCTTCCTTATTCTTATATTAGTAACTTCTGTATATGTTGCTCGATTAAACTGACCCGCAAGATATAGATTGTGAAGATAGTCTTGTCAACAGCCAATTTATAAAACCCGATGTGCCGCATTATTGTTTGTCTGACATTTTTTTGATCAAAACTTCCCTGAGGCGATCCATCATCTCAGTTGGGATGTTGCAGGACGGGGTGACCTTCTTGGAAAGACGGACTGTCAGCGAATAGGTCCGGAAGCAGATGCGGCATTCCTCGCAGGACCTGATATGTTCATCAATAGCCCGGGTCATTTCCTCGGTGAGAGAGTGTTCGAGGTATTCCTGCAGCATCTCAGCGCATTTTTTGCAATTCATGACAGTTCCTCTGTTGATTCCGCATATCTGCTGAAATAGTCCGAGAGGGCCCTGCGCAGGATGAGCCGGCCGCGATGCAGCCTGGATTTGACTGCCGGGACGCTAAGTCCCATGGACTGAGCAATCTCCTCATTTTTCAATCCCTCGATATCTTTCATCACCACTACGGTTTTCATGGATTCCGGCAGGGTGTCAATGGCGTTACGGATGAGGGTTTTGCTTTCATCCGAAAGCAGGATATGGTCAGGCAGTACCGACCAGTCATAGTCTGGCGGGATATCCAGTTCCAGGTCTTCAACCGAACTCTGGTCCGAATATTTTCTTTCCCTTCGCAGATAGCCGTAGGCTGCATTGGTGGTAACCCGGTAGAGCCAAGTTGAAAAATAGGCATTATTGGTCAGAGTTTCAATTTTTGATACCACGGTCAGGAAAACCTCCTGCATGATCTCCTCCGCGGCAGATTCATCTCGGGTCAGGTGAAAAGCAAGATTATAGACCTTTGATGAATACCGCTGGACGATCTCTTCCAGCGCCTGCTGATCGCCCTGTTTGACACTGGCGATCAGCTTTGCGTCAGAAATCCTGCCTTTTTTCTTAACCATTTAGATACCCTGTTTTAGGAATTGGATTCCTTCCATGTCAGCACCGGCCTTCTGGCGGCCATAACTTCGTCCAGGCGGCCGACCGGTGTTTTTTTAGGCAGATCGTGAAAGCTCTGCGGTTCGGTCTTTGCCCGGGCAGCGATTGCCTGCATGGCCGCTGCAAACCGGTCCAGTTCATCTAGGGGCTCGGTTTCGGTGGGCTCGATCATCATGGCCCCGGAAACCACCAGCGGAAAATATACGGTCGGGGGATGAAACCCGTGATCCATCAGGGCCTTGGCCATGTCCATGGTGGTTACGCCGGTTTCCTTCTGAAGGCTGTCGCTCATGACAAATTCATGCAGGGTGGCGCTCGGATAGGCGATATCAAAATGATCTTGCAGCCGGCGTTTGAGATATGCGGCATTCAGACAGGCCCTCTGGGATGCGGTCCGCAGTCCCTGGGCGCCGAGGCTCATGATGTAGGTCAGGGCCTTGATCTGGACGGCAACGTTGCCCAGGCAGGCATGGATTTTGCCGCAGCTGCTAGAATCCGAGCTTTCCAGGCGGCAGATGCCGTTTTCAGCGGTTGTTATCCTGGGAGTCGGCAGATGCGGGACAAGATCGCCTCTGACCAGAACCGGACCGCTGCCGGGTCCGCCGCCGCCATGCGGGGTTGCGAAGGTCTTGTGCAGATTGAGGTGCATGCAGTCGACTCCGATATCTCCCGGGCGCACCACGCCCATCACGGCGTTCATGTTGGCGCCGTCCATGTAGAGGTAGGATCCGTTTGCATGCAGCAGGTCGGCGATTTTGCGGATGTCCTGCTCAAAGATTCCCAGGGTGTTGGGGTTGGTGATCATCAGCGCCGCCACGTCATGATTGAGATGTTCTGCAAGGGTGTCAGCCGTCAGGTAACCTTCCGGGCCGGTCTGGATGCTTACGGTCTCAAATCCCGCAATGGTGCAGGAGGCCGGGTTGGTGCCGTGGGCCGTATCCGGAATCAGCACGGTTGAGCGGGTTTCGCCCCGGTTGAGGATGGCCTCCCTGATGGTCATCATGCCGGCCAGTTCGCCGTGGGCTCCGGCCGCCGGCCACAGGCAGCAGCCATCCATCCCGCAGATTTCATTGAGGGCTGATTCCAGCTTTTTGAGGTGCCTGAGAATCGGCTGCATTGACTGTTGGTCGGCGGGATGCACGCCGGCAAATCCGGCCGCGGTTTCCTCCCCGATCTTGGGGTTATGCTTCATGGTGCAGGAGCCCAGGGGGTACAGCCCGTGGTCCAGGCCGAAGTTGAGCCTGGAAAGCCGGGTGAAATGCCGCACGGTCTCCACTTCGGAGACGTCGGGCAGGTCGGGCAGATTCTTTGCAGCAGGCGCGCTGAGCTTATCGGTTGTGAACGGGGTCGGTACCCGGCGCCTGTTTTTGCCCGGCGCGCTGGCGGTATTTAAAAGCGGTTCACAGATTTCCGGAAAATGGCTTACAGCTGGGCGGTCAGACATTTGCATTCCTCTTCAGTGTTCATTTCAGTTACGCAGACCAGCAGGCCGCCGGGGATTTCCGGATAATCTTCTGAAATCGGGATTCCGGGAACCAGCCCGCTGTTGTACATGGCATCCAGCTGGACGGCATTGGGTGCGATCACAAATTCATTAAAATTTTTACCGCTGAAAACGGGTGACAATTGTTTTTCAGCCAGGAGAACCTGCAGGCAGGTTGTCCCGGCAGCGCATTGCAGCGCGGTTTCCCTGAGGCCGGCGGGGCCCATGGCGCTGAGGTAGATGGCTGACCTGAGGGCGCAGAGCCCCTGATTGGAGCAGATATTGCTCGTGGCCTTGGCACGGCGGATATGCTGTTCGCGGGTGGAGAGGGTCAGGCAGAAGGCCTGTCGGCCCTGGGCATCAACACTCTTGCCCACCACCCGGCCGGGCATATGACGCATATAGGCCTTGGTGGTGCAGAAAAAACCCAGCAGGGGTCCGCCGGCACTGGCCGGATTGCCCAGCGACTGGGCTTCGCCTACCACGAAGTCGGGCTGGTATTTGCCCGGTTTTTCAAGCAGTCCCAGGCTCATGGCCTCGTTGACCACAATGCCCCAGATGGAGGCCCGGGCGGCAATTTCCGCGATGGAGTCCATGGGTTCAATGATACCGAAATAATTGGGCTGCTGCACAAACAGGGCGCATTTTTCGTCAACCAGTTCCTTAAGGGCGTGCAGGTCGGTTTCGCCGGTCTGCATATCGAAAGGGACCTCGGTAACCGTCACATTGTCCATGTGTTTGACATAGGTTTGGAGGACTGCC
>CAYWBU010000027.1:0-19917 GCA_964456565.1 uncultured Bacteriovoracaceae bacterium
TCCGCGGTTGTCGGTATGACCCTGGATTTCCATCTTCATCTCCGGATTCTCCTGCATGATCTTGACCACTTCATCCAGAATCGGTTTCAAACCGGGTTTGATATCCCACTTGTTGGTATCAAAGAGAATGTCCTTGAAGATCCAGGACCCTCTGGCCGTAGCCTCGGCTCCCTTGGGTTTTTCAAGCGGACAGCCGTTGTCGTCCACAATTGTCTTGGCAGGGGTATCCGGGCAGACATCGCGATAATCGGGCACACCGTCACCTTCCTTATCCCGCGGGCAACCATAGAGATCCACACTGATGCCGGCCGGAGTATTCGGGCACTTGTCAATATCATCGGTCACGCCGTCACCGTCACTGTCCCCCGGGGCATCCAGTTTATTCAGGAAAACCCGCTCCACGAACCCGAGCATACCGGCTTCACCCTTGACATCGGCTGATTCAAGAGCGGCCCCGCAACCGGCAGTCCGAACCAGCTTCTCCATCAGGGCCAGGCCATCGGCGTCGTCACCAACTGCCACAGTATACACACAGATATCATCGCCCAGGGCCTCTTTGACTTTTTCAAGCTCCCTGACAGCCCTTCTCTCAACACAGATGCCATCGGCAAAAATGATGATTGCAGATTTGCCGCTGACTCCGGCCAGATCTCTGCCGGCAACCTTAATGGCCCTGTCGAGCCTGCTGGTTGTCCAACCGGTTTCATTGGCGGCGGTCAAGGCATCCTCAAAAGCGCTGCTGGAAAACCCGGTCATGCCGTAGACGGTCTCGGTAGGGGCCAACAGGCCGGTGCCGAAGGTTATCATTTCAGCATTCAACGGCATATCGGGCACCGAATGATTCATCCGGCTTATCAGATTACGGGCAACGTCATACTTGACTTCAGCATCAAGATCCTGCGCCATGGACCATGAAGCATCCAGGATTACGACAAAATTCTGGATCTTCTGCTCATATCTGCCAGATTTCAGTTTCTGGTCAACATCCACAGGTTTGAATTTGGTCTGAAGGTTCTGGTGGGTGGCAGAACAGCCGCACATCACAGCCATCAAAGCAACAACCAGCACCCCATTAACCAATCTTTTCATTATGGTCTCCTCCCCAAGAAAGTATTATAGCCTTAAAAATCACATCATTGTTGATATACAATATGATAAGCCATGTTTACCAGAACTTTTTAAAATCATTTCACAACATTTTTGTCTTACCCCACAAAAAAGCCCGCAGATTTTCTGCGGGCCTCGTCTTCATTGAGATGAGCCAGGGTCAGTGGATTATGCGTGAGCCGCTGTCCGAACCGGGAACGATTATCTGGGAAGCCTGCTGGCGCTGCATCTCCTCGGCCTCGGCAATTAGTTCGTTAATGGCATCCTGCATCACCTGCGGCATCTTATCGATGGCTTCTTCCAGCGACTCGGCCTCAATCGGCACATTGATCGGCACCGGACCGGCCGGCGACATCAGGTTGGTCATTCCCACATAAATGGCTTTGCGGCTATCGTCTGCACTGCCATCGACCTTTATCGGTATCAGCTTCTTGATCGAAGCCGACTTCATGTCCGTAACCGTTTCTTCCCGATAGAGATTGTCCTTTGCCACATTAAATTCAAAACGTCCGTCAGTCATATCCACTCCTTTTCGCCATTGCCGTCTCCAAATCAGCTTATCAACGGTTACAGCTTTCTGATGGGGGTAATAATAGGCATCCAGGAACTTTTATTCAAGCCGCATTATACCGACTGAAGGGGGAGTGCGGGCTTAACGCCCGCACTTGACTACCGATCCGGTCATGACACGGCAGCATTTTTTATATCGTTTTCACACAGCTTCCGCCATGCGTGCGGGTCCGAGACCTTTTCAATGGCAACGGCCATTTTCATTGTCCCGGTATCAACCTTGACAACCCGCCCCCAGACTTCAAAATCAGAGTCCACAAAACCCAGCCGAACCCTTTTATTCAAAAGACCGCACGCCAATGAAGGCACATACAGCCGCTCGTTTTCGCCCTTATATTCCACCAGTCGCAGGCTGAACCCGCCCCAGGTGGTATCAACACTTTCAACAATCGCCTTCAGTCTACCGTGGTGCTCCGAGAACCCACGGATTTCATCAACCACACATGCCAGATCACGTTTTGCAGATTCCACAAAGTCAGCATTTTTATCATGTCTGCCCTGTTCCATGAGCATGTACATCCTCCCTTCTGCAATTCTCTGGCAAAAAAAACCGACAATGGCTTACAAGGACTGCTGATCTTCCCGGAAGCCGCACCAAGCTGTATGACACAGACTTAACAAAAAGCGTGCCAGCCATTATAAACGGCTGGCACGCTTGCAAATCATTCAATTTTTCCAAGGTGTTATGATAAAAAATCGCCAGTGACAAATGTGTAACAAAATGCATCAAAAGTGTAACGTGTTACACTTTTGGTTGGTACATAGGTGTCTCATGTTACACTTTTTAAAGTTACACTCCCATCAACCGTCGGCATTGATCTTACCGATCAGGGCCCCCAACACCTCGGCAGCCTCTTCGTTGGACACCTGGCAGGTTCCGGCATTTTCATGGCCGCCGCCGCCATACTGCAGCATCAGCTCTCCGATATTGGTCTTGGATGTCCGATTGACAATGGATTTGCCTGTGGCAAAAACCGTATTCTGCTTCTTGAGGCCCCACAGGACATGGATGGAAATATTACAGTCAGGATACAGGGCATAGATCATAAAACGGTTACCCGGATGAATCACCTCTTCCTCGCGCAGATCCAGCACAACCAGGTTGCCATGCACGGTGGAGCAGCGCCGCAGCTGCTCCTTGAACAACTCCTCATGCTCGAAGAAGAGATCCACCCGCTCCTTGACATCCGGCAGATCCAGAATCTCCTCGATCGTGTGATTTTTACAGTAGTCAATCAGATCCATCATTAAACTGTAGTTTGAAATCCTGAAATGCCGGAAGCGGCCCAGACCGGTGCGGGCATCCATCAGATAATTCAGAAGTGCCCACCCCTTGGGATAAAGAATCTCCTCTTTTGAAAACTGGGCCGCATCACCCTGATCCACAGCCGCCATCATGTCATCCGCAATCTCCCTGAAGCGTTCCCGGCCGCCGAAATAATCGTACACCACCCGGGCTGCCGACGGGGCATCCGGATCTATTATATGGTTATCCTTCTTGCCAACCCTGATGGTCTCACTCAGATGATGATCAAATGCCAGATAGACCCCATCCACATAGGGCAGATTCGTGGTTATATCATTCCCGTCGATCTCGATCTTGCCATCCTGCATATCCTTGGGATGCACAAACTTTATATCATCAATCATCCCGAGATCCTTCAACAGGACAGCACAGACAAGGCCGTCGAAATCACTTCTGGTTACAAGACGATATTTTTTGTTTTCCGTCATCAAAGCCTCCCCAAATTTATTCAGTCTCCTATTCGGCAGGTCCGGCTTAAAAATGAAGTCACCTTGCAAGTCACCATATTTCATACCTATTCTATCGAGATAATAAAAAACCTTGTATTAATATGTCTAATACATTAGATTTATTAGCTTATATATATTCAAATGCTATTGAAATACATAAAGGCATCCGATATAGTGCCATGCTGACCTACAAGGGAGGAACATTATGAGCGTAGAAGTTAAACATGAGAAACTGAAAAACTGGGTTAACGAGATAGCCGAACTCTGCCAGCCGGATGAGATCCACTGGTGTGACGGGACCAAGGCCGAATATGATCGCCTGATTCAACAGATGATCACAAACGGCAACTGCATAAAGCTTGACAAGCGCCCCAACAGTGTCCTGTTCCGCTCAGATCCGAGCGACGTCGCCAGGGTGGAGGACCGCACCTACATCAGCACATCAAAAAAGGAAGATGCCGGTCCCACCAATAACTGGATTGATCCGCAGGAACTCAAACCGATCATGAAAGAGCTTTACCGTGGCTGCATGAAAGGCCGCACCCTCTATGTGATACCGTTTTCCATGGGCCCTATCGGATCGCCCATGGCAAAAATCGGCATTGAGATCACCGACAGCCCCTATGTTGTCTGCAACATGCATGTCATGACCAGGGTGGGCACCAGGGTCCTGGAGGTTCTCGGCACAGACGGCGACTATGTCCCCTGCCTGCACTCCATCGGAGCACCGCTGGAGCCCGGCGACGAAGACGTGCCCTGGCCCTGCGCCCCCATGGACAAAAAATATATCAGCCATTTCCCCGAGGAGGACACCATCTGGTCTTTCGGATCGGGCTACGGCGGCAACGCCCTGCTGGGTAAAAAATGTTTTGCCCTCAGAATCGCCTCGGCCATGGCAAAACGCCAGGGCTGGATGGCCGAACACATGCTGATCCTGCGCCTCACCAATCCCGAAGGCAAGCAGTATCACATTGCCGCGGCCTTCCCCAGCGCCTGCGGCAAGACCAACCTGGCCATGCTCAAACCCACCATCCCCGGCTGGAAATGCGAATGCATCGGTGATGACATCGCCTGGATGAAAATCGGCCCGGACGGCAGACTCTATGCCATCAACCCCGAGGCCGGCTTCTTCGGTGTGGCCCCGGGGACATCCTACGAATCAAACCCCAGCGCCATGGACTCACTCGATGAGAACATCATCTTCACCAACTGCGCCCTGACCGACGAGGGCGACATCTGGTGGGAAGGCATGGACGGCGACGCCCCCGAACATGCCATTGACTGGAAGGGCAACGACTGGACTCCGGACAGCGATGTCCCCGGCGCGCATCCCAATGCCAGATTCACCGCCCCGGCCAGACAGTGCCCGGTTATCTGCCCCGACTGGGAAAAGCCCGAAGGCGTACCCATCGACATCCTGATCTTCGGCGGCCGGCGCGCCAGCACGGTGCCGCTCGTCAAAGAGGCCTTCAGCTGGGATCACGGCGTATTCCTGGGGGCAACCGCCGCCTCCGAGACCACGGCGGCCAATATCGGCTCCGTCGGCAACCTCAGACGTGACCCCTTCGCCATGAAGCCCTTCTGCGGCTACAACATGGGCGATTATTTCCAGCACTGGCTTGAAATGGGTGATAAGCTGGGTGACAAGGCCCCGCATATCTTCTATGTAAACTGGTTCAGGAAGAGCCCCGAAGGCAAGTTCCTGTGGCCGGGCTTCGGCGAGAACAGCCGGGTGCTCAAATGGATGTGCGAGCGGGTCGCCGGCAAGGCCGCGGCCAGTGAGACTGCCATCGGCATGCTGCCCGAAGAGGGTTCCCTCGATCTCAACGGACTCGAAATATCGGAGGCGGCCCTGAATGAACTCATGCGGGTTGACACTGCGGCCTGGAAGGCCGAGCTCGACGACATTGAGCAGCACCTCAACCAGTTCGGCGACCGGCTGCCCGACAGACTCAGGGAACAGTTCGAGGAGCTCAAGAAAAGACTGGGTTAAACCTAAAGGCCGGGACTTAAGTCCCGGCCTTTTTATATCCAACGGAACATCCGTGGCCGAGTCCCTCCAGGACAGCATCATAGACCGGCGCCATCCTGGTCCAGTCATAGCGCGCAACATAATCTGACAGATTATCCGGAACCGCCCGGACCCCGCCCGCGACACACGTCTTGAGTCTCGCAACCAGATCAGCCTGGTCACGATAAATATAACGTTCGCGGCAAACGGCCGGGATATGTTCGGGATAGGCCTGACGTTCTGGCAGCAGCGGACAGCAGCCGGCATAGATCGCCTGCACCACGCTGATGCCGAAGAAATCATGCCGGGACGTCACCGGCACAATGTCACAGCTCTTGACCCAGGCGGCATAGTCGGCAAAGCTCTCGGCATAGCCGAACTGCACAATGCGCCGGCCCAGCCGTTGGCGGGCCTTGTCAAAGACCTGCGGCGACTGGCTGAAATTTTCACCCAGCACCACCACCTCAAAATCCAGACCGGCATCGGCCAGGGCATAAAGGGCTGCAAAAAAATCTTCCGGATTCTTGTCATATTCCCAGCGATGATTCCACAGGATACGCGGGGCCTTTTTCCCAGGACGGGCCCTGACAGCGTCAAAGGCCTGCAGATCGAGCCCCAGCGGCAGCACGGAACTTTTATCCCTGATAAGGTCAATATTCCCCAGACCGTTGCAGTCCGGAAAATGTTTCAGGAAGCGCGGCAGTTCCTTCAAAAAGGCCTGCATATGATATTCGGAGTTGAAAAAGACCCTGTCGGCGGCCAGGGCCGAGGCATAATTGATGAAACAGTAATGCATGTCGCGGCGCCTGGCCCGGTCGCGGTCAGTGGGCGACCACGGATAGCACAGCTGATTTTCATGGAAATACAGTGCGGTCCTGATAGCGGCGGTTTTGGCGCGCGTCAGGGCCAGAAAGGTGGAAAGGTCCAGCATATCGCTGGCCAGGACCAGATCCGATTTTTCAGTCTCTGCCATGAAACGCCCGGCCAGGGTGACGGCTCCGCCGTGCATCCGCCATTTCCAGAACTGCCCCGGCATGCCCATGACCGCAACCGCATGCCGGCTGAAACGGGCATATTCCTCGGCCCAGACCTGATGCGAACCGGTCAGGTAGGGCTCCAGCAGCAGAATCTTCACAGCATTTCCAGAATGCCGGCCAGCCACTTCTCCTTATGTTTCTTGAGCATGGGACTGGGGTGGGCAAACAGACAGGCATCTTCCCCGCTGCATACCCCCACGGTTTCTTCGTCCGCGACAGATTCGAGGCACTGCACCGCCAGCGGCCGCAGCCCCTGGACCTGCCCCCAGGCCAGCACCACCGGCCCGCCGTTCGCGCGCCCCATAAGCCGGCGCAGCTCGTCTCTGCGCTGCCCGCAGAAGACGCTGTGCAGATCCCCGTCGGGTCTGCCGGACAGGCCGGCCACCAGCTCCACAAAATTGGCGCTCTTGGTTTCACGCAGATCGGAGAGGTTGAGCACGCGCACATGATCCCAATTGCAAGCATGCATCACCCGCATGACCTGATACTGGGTCGTATCCGGCATGGTCAGCACCAGCGGCCGGATGGCCGCAGCCAGATCCTTCTGCGGACAGCTGACCTCATGCTCCCGGTAGTCATCCACCAGCGGCCGGGAAGAACCCGGATTCATCATGATGAAAACCGCATCCGGCCGGCGGCCACTCAGGCTGTCATCGGCGGCAGCAATCCGGCGATAATTGACAATCTCCAGCACACTGCGGCATTTCAGCCTGGTGGTATCAGCAAGCTGCAGTTCATAAAAATGGCCGAAACAGCGATAGCTCTGTTTGAGTTCGGCGGCATATAAAAATTGCGGCATAGGCTCCTCCCGGACCCGACCATACCGCAAGGCTTGCACAAGATCAATCCCGCAAGCCCCTGCCATGATCTGCAATCGAAAAACCCCCAGCGTTGGACAGGCTTCACTTTAAGAAAGATATGCTTATATTTCATATGGGGAGGTTCAGATGGCCAGACAGGAGACATCCGGCCAGCCGGAAAACCATATTGATCTCTGGCGGGGCTTCTTCGCGGCAGTCCCCCAGTTGAACATCCAACTCGACGGCACTGCCGAACGGCTGTCCAGCCTTATGGTGGGCTACCTGCCCGACAAATATCTGATTATCACAACCCCGCAGGTCACCGGAATCAGTCAATATGCCAAGATCGGCCGCGCCCTGACGGTGGTGCACCTCTTTCATGGCAGCGTTTACGGTTTCGAGACCGAGATTAGCGGCCGGGCGGAAACTCCCGCCCGGCTGTTGTTTATAGATTTCCCGAGTCGGGTGGAACTCTACGAACTGCGCCAGCACAAGAGAATCGCGGCCCAGATTCCGGCCACCATCATTACTCCAGAATCTGAATTCAGCGGAATTCTCTGGGACATCAGCATGGGCGGCTGCCGTTTCGTATGTCGGGCAAATCAGGGTTCCCAGCCAGTCGAAATAGACAAGGACTGTGATGTGAAGCTTGAGATAAAGGTCCTGGGAGCTGAAGAACCCCTGCAGCTCATGGGAAGAATCAAATCAACCAAACTGTCTGAAGGCAGAATAACAGTCGGCATCCAGTTTGATTCCCTGCGCAACCGCAAGAAAATCGGGGACATCCAGGAATATATCCACAAGGTGATCGAGGTGATCAGTCCCTAGACATTTACCCCAATACCTCTGCTGCCGGAACTGTCCTTGATTTTTACAGCAGCGAATATTAATAGCTTTTTAAATACTACTGAATTACTGGAGAATACATGCCGTTACCCCGAGCCGAACTGGAAAAACGATCCGCCGCCGTAACCCTCTCCGACATGGAGATGTTCATCTTCCCCGAACTCATCTATTCCCTGGTGCTGGCCAATATCATGTCACCGGTGATCTGGCGCTGGCGCGACGACCCCTGGTTTGAAGGCATTGGAAAACTCAAGCCCTACCGCAGGATCCTGCGCATCAAGCAGTTCATCATGGACAAATTCAGTTTCAACCTGGACCTCAACACCTGGGGGCTCACCACCAAGAACAGGGAAATCGAACGTTTCCGGGACTTCATTGATCCCGACACCCTGCGCCAGAGCAATGCCCTGTTCGGCTATGAGGGCGACCGCTATTATTTTGATATCGATATCCGGGCCCATTTCGGCCTGGATCAGTATGACGGTGATGTGATCCCCTACTGGAAGACCGAGACCGTCGAGGCCATGCAGGCCTTTCGCTACCGCGAGGGCTATGCGACCGGGGCCGGCGAATGCGTCTCACTGGCAACCCTGTATGCGGCGGCGCTCTTCATCATCGGCAGAATACCGCTCAAGGACATCTACCTGATGGCAACCCCCCTGCATTCCCAGAACTTTGTCGATATCGGCGACGGCATCCTGACCAACAACCGCCGGCTGGTGACCAAAAACATGTGGTTCAACGGCACGGCCCTTTCGGCCCAGGCCCGGCGCGCCCTGGAAAATGAACGCATCACGATCGTGGCCCATGAAAGCGGGATTATCCAGACCATCTATGCTGACGCCAGTATTGACAGAGCAGCCTATAATCATTTCCGCCAGCGGCTCAAAAACTACCTGAAGACCCAGATCACCCCCGACATCCTGATCAATTTCCTGCGGCACAACCGCGACAAACAGCAGTGCTTCCAGCTGCGCTGGCCCGTCAACGGCAGCGACCATTATATTGCCGTTGAAAGGCTCTTCGCCTATGAGCACTGCTGCACCTTCCAGCTCAACAAAAATATGCGCAGCCGCCTCATGGCCGAGGTGGAAACCGAAGAATTCAGACCCGCCCCCCTGGCGGAGCGCCTGGTACTGAACGATATTGAGGACTATATGCGCACGCACCGCATTGATCCGCGCAAACCCAAAGACATGCAGCGGTTCAAGGAGCATTTCGCCACCGCCTGCATCGACATTGAGACGGCCGCAAGAGATCTCTTCAGCTTTGCCCGCACGGAGCCGCGGTTTCCGGATGCTGATAGCAAAAAGTTCCAAACATACGCCGAACCGCTGAAGATCACTGCTGACATGGACCGCCCGGCCATCATCAAACGGCTTGAAGCGATCCGCGATCAGAACCCCCTGGCGGATCTGGCCTTCCATGCCTACCGGGACCTCTCCCGCAATGACCCGGCCGCCTTCCTAAAGGCCGCCATCGAACGCAATCCGGTCTGCATCGAGGGCACAAAAAGCCTCGACCCTGACGACATCTACAACCGGATCTGCGCCATGCCCGCAGACTCGATCTACGAGGACGATGGGCGCCTGGCCCAGCCGGATGAAGTCTGGAACTATGGCCGCGGCGACGGCCTGGAAAAGGCCGTTATGCTAGCCGGCATCCTGCATTCCAGACAGGACGGCAAACTGGTCATCCGGATTGAGGATAATAGGGTCAGCCTTGAAACCGGCAGCCGCAGCTTCAGCTTCACGACCGCCAAGGGCCTCAGCCCGCAGATCTGGAAAATCTGAGCGCCAGCCGCATCGGCACAAAACGGATACCGTTTCTGATGGTTTCCGGGCCCGTGGAATCAAAGCCCAGGGCGCGGTAAACCGCCAAGGCCGGCAGCGCGGCATTCACGGTAATATCCCTGATGTCGGGGTCTTCCTCAAGGCTGGCACTGACTGCCAGTTCCAGCAAGCGGCGGCCGATACCGCATCCCCGGCACCGACTGTCAACAAAAAACAGGGCCACATGATCCAGGGCGCACATCTCCAGCATCCCGACAATTTCATCGCCATCGGCGGCCACCATCACAAAGGCGCTGGCCTTCAGCCGGCTCATCAGGGATTCCTCCCCGGCATAACTGAAAAATTCCGCAATGCCTTCCTCGGACAAATCCGGGGCGATCTCAAGGCTGAAAATCTTTTTCACCAGCCCGATCACAGCCTTTTCCTCGCCCGGCCTGATACTGCGAAACTGCATACTTCTATTTTAAAATCGCCGGAATAAAAATCCAGCCATCCGGCTCAGTCCAAAGGTGATCAGTGAAAAATTCACCGGTTACTGCTCATGCTGTCCGGTCACTTTTTTGAGCCAGCGGTCGGCTTCATGGCAGCAGTCAAAGACCTCCATCTCCATCATTTCGGGATCAGAGGCATAGGCCACCACCATGCGGGCCAGTCCGTATCTGAGTTTTGAATCGGTCACAACCGCCGCCCGTCCGGAAAGCTGGGAATGCCAGCGGCTGAAGACACCTGCAATATCTAGAATCTCTTCCTTGTCCCAGTGCTGCTGAACTTCTCTGGTATCCAGAAACACCGGCATGTCCTGACGATAGTTTTCAGAAGAAAATATCTCCTGAAAACGTTCGCGCAACTCCGGGATCGAATAGGTTTCGCCAAACTTGACCTGTACATGGGTTGGTAAAATCTCAAAGTCAATCGCCATTGGTCCTCCGCTCGTAATCAATATCAAAAAATTTCTCGCGGTTGTTGTTATAGCCCATAACACCATAAATATAAAGAAATATTTATACCACACATACAACCCACTTTATCGCTGGGAAATTGCGGCATCAAGGCCGGATTTAACGGCAAAAGCGCTGGATCTGCATTTTACCCAATCACAGCTGTCAAATTGACGGCCATCCCCAGTTCTGCTAGGAGCTTTTTTTATGACAGCCATAATTGAATGTAATGCGCAGGCCGAACGCCTGCTGGAAATGCTAGCTGATCCCGGCCTTGAAAAAATTGCCCGCAAGGTGATCGCCGGCCAGCCGGTCAACAACGCTGACGGCCTCTATATGCTGGAGACCGATAAAATCATCGAACTGGGCGCCATCGCAGATTTCGTACGCAAACGCCTGCACGGCGACAAGACCTTCTACGGCGTCAACATGAACCTGAACTACACCAATGTCTGCGAACTGAGATGCCCGCTGTGCGCCTTTTCCTGCGACGCCGACGACAAGAACGCCTATGTCTACTCCATCGCCGAGATTGAAGAGCGGGTGCGCAAGGCGGCTGCCTTCGGCATCGACGAGGTCCACATCGTGGGCGGCCTGCGGCCCGACCTGAAGATCGACTATTTTGAGGAGATGCTGCGCACCATCAAGCGCATCAAGCCCGATATCTTCATCGTGGCCTTCACGGCCACCGAATATGATTATTTCGCCCGCATCAACTCAATCCCCGTCGCAGAGGTCTTCGAGCGCCTGATGGCTGCCGGCCTGGGGGCGCTGCCCGGCGGCGGGGCCGAGATCTTCAATCCCGCGGTCAGGGATGTGATCGCGCCCAAGAAGATCTCAGGCAAGCGCTGGCTGGAGATCATGCGCCTGGCGCACTCCTTCGGGCTTAAGACCAATGCCACCATGCTCTACAACCACCTGGAGAGCCCGAATGACATCATCGACCACTTAAGCCGCATCCGCACGGTGCAGAATGAAACCGGCGGCTTCAAGACCTTTGTGCCGCTGGCCTTCCATGACGAGAACACCGAAATCAGGGCCCGGCGGAAGTCCACCACCGGCTATGACGATGTGCGCATCTACGCCACCAGCCGCATCTTCCTCGACAATGTGCCGCACATCAAGGGCCTCTGGATGTATCTCGGCGAAAAGATCGCCCAGACCCTGCTGAATTTCGGGGTGGACGACATCGGCGCCACCTATCACTATGAAAAGGTCGTGCATTCGGCCGGGGCCGGCACCCCGGACTATGGCACCGAAAAATTCCTGATCAACCTGATTGAAGCCGCGGGCAAGACCCCGGTCAGGACCGCATCCAATTATTCCGGCGACAAGGGGTGATATGATGAAACTTGGCTATATTGATTATCTGAACTGTTTTCCCTTTTATTACAAAATGTTCCAGAATCCGCTGGAAGGGGTCGAGATCGTGCCCGGCCATCCCAGCGACCTGAACCGCGGCATGCGCGAAGGTCTGCTGGACATGAGCCCCATCTCGGCGGCCGCCTATGCCGACATCCAGGACGAGGTCATCATCCTGCCGGATTTCTGCCTGGCCTCCATCGGCTATGTGCGCTCGGTGATCCTGATCAGCCGCCTGCCCATCGAGGAACTGGACGGCAAAAAGATCGGCCTGACCACGGCCTCCCAGACCTCGGTGGCGCTGCTCAAGACCCTGCTTAAAAAATCCTACGGGATTGAACCACTCTATGAGGACGCGCCGCCCCGGCCGCACCTGACCGAGATCGACGCCGCCCTGGTCATCGGCAACGAGGCCATGCTGCAGGACGAGGAGGCCATCCCCTACACCTATGACCTCGGCGACCTCTGGCTGCGCAAGACCGGATTCCCGGTGGTCTTCGCCGTGTTTGCAGTGCGCAGGGCTTCCCTGGAAAAATATCCCGACCGCATCAAGGCCGTGATCAATTCCTACCACGATTCCTTCAACTGCATGTTCAGCGAAAAACAGATCCTGGTGGATGCGGCGCGCGCCAAATATCCGGATATCGCCTATGACATCACCACCTATTATGAGCTGATCAAATATGAGTTTACGGGCCGGCTTAAAAAGGCCCTGGGCTATTACCTCAAGACCGCCGGTGAAGAGGGTTTTGTCACCCCCACGCACGATATCCGCTTCATTCCCGACGACTTCAGCCTTTCAAACATCTGATGCCTATGGACAGCCTAAAAAAAACGATTTATGACGGCAAACGCATCGACAGCCGGCAGGCCCTCGAACTGTTCGACTGGGACCTGGCGGAACTCGGCCTGGCCGCCGATTTCCGCCGCCGCATGGCAAGCAATGATGAGCGCGTCGGTTTCATCGTCGACCGCATCATCAACTATACCAATGTCTGCGAGGCCAAATGTGATTTCTGCGCCTACCACGCCAAGGCGGGCCGCATCGCACCTTACGAGATGCCGCTGGATGAGATCCTCGCCAAGGTGGGCGAACTGGCGGAGGCCGGCGGCACCCAGGTCATGCTGCAGGGCGGCATGCACCCGGATCACCGCCTCGAGGACTACCTGGAGATGGTCGCGGCCGTCAAACGGCACTACCCGGATATCTACCTGCATTCCTTCTCGCCCTCCGAGGTCCTGCATGCCGCCAGAAACAGCGGCATCTCCTTAGACGAGACCGTTACCCGGCTGAAGGCCGCCGGGGTGGCATCGGTTCCCGGATCATCCGACATCCTGGTGGACAGTGTGCGCCAGAGGGTCTGTCCCAAGAAGATCACCAAGGATGAGTGGATTGAAGTTATCCGCACCCTGGCACGCCACGACATGCGCTCCAGCGCCACCATGACCTACGGCCTGGGGGAGACCCTGTCTGACAGGATCGCCCACTTTGATGTCATCCGCAGCGTGCAGGACGAGACCGGCATCCTGATGGCCTTCATCCCCTGGTCTTTCTCGCCCGCCAACACCCGCCTCACGCACATCATCCCGGCCACGGGGGTCGATTATCTCAAGGTGGTGGCCATCGGCCGCATCTATATCGACAACATCACCTACATCCAGGCCGGCTGGCTGACCGAAGGACTGAAGCTGGCCCAGATCGCACTGGCCATGGGCGCCAACGATATGGGCGGCGTCCTGACCGAAGAGGTGGTGGTCAAGGCCACCGGCGTCGAGACCTCCACCAGCATGCAGGAGATGATCGAGCTGATCAGGAATGCCGGCAAGATCCCGGTGCAGCGCGATTCGCGCTACAGCGAGATCCGCAGCTTCGCCTGAGAACGGAGATATGATGACAGCCCAAGAATTTAAACTGGCTTTTTCAACCTGTCCCAACGACACTTTCATCTTCCATGCCATGGTGAAATCCCTGGTGGACACTGCCCCATATTCATTCCGGCCGCATCTGGCCGACGTGGAGGAACTCAACAACGCCGCCTATGATGAGCTCCATGACATCACCAAGCTGTCCTTCCACGCCTGGCTCAAACTGAAGGACAGCTATGACCTGCTGGATGCCGGCGCAGCGCTGGGCTTCGGCTGCGGACCGCTGCTGGTGGCCCGGGAAGAAATCCAGGACCTGCGCAACGCCAGGATCGCCGTCCCCGGACTGAATACCACGGCCCTGATGCTGCTGAAGCTGTGGCGGCCCGACCTCCGCAACATCGAGGTCACCCGTTTTGACAACATCCTGCCGGGGATAGCATCCGGAATCTACGAGGGCGGGCTGATCATCCATGAAAGCCGCTTCGTCTACCGCAACTACGGTTTTCACAAGATCATCGACCTGGGTGAGTGGTGGGAATCCAAGACCGGCTGCCCGGTCCCGCTGGGCTGCATCGCCATCAGAAAAGACCTGGCCCGACATCGCGAGGCCGTGGAGAAGATCATTGCCGCCAGTGTGCGCCATGCCTTTGACCATCCGCAGGCCTCGCGCGAATATATCAAGTACCATGCCCAGGAGCTGGATGATGCGGTCATCGAGGACCATATCCGGCTGTATGTGAACGATTTCAGCCTCTCGCTGGGGGAAAAAGGCCGCCAGGCCGTCAGAAAACTGGAGGAGATGGCCGCATGCCGGGGTATCGTCTAGGACTGATCATGGCCACCATGCTGGAGGCCGAAGCGCTGATAAAGGATCTCGGCCTGCAGCCGCAACCGGCCGGCCCGTTCAGGACCTATGACAATTCGAACATCATCCTGGTGATCTGCGGCATCGGCAAGGCCGCGGCCGCGGCCGCCACCGCCTGGCTGATCACCCGGGATGATCCGGATATGCTGATCAACCTGGGAGCGGCCGGCGCGCTTTGCCTGGACCTGCCCCTGGGAAAGATCCTGACTGTAAGGCGCGTGGTGGAACCGGACCGCCTCAACCTTGAGACCGGCGGCCCGCGCGAAGGCCTTGCCCAGACCGCCGGAAGCTTTGACCAGGCCGTGCTGGCCACCATGGATTCCCCGGCCCGCAGCGAAGCCGAAAGGGCCGCCATTGCCGGCCTGGCCGACCTGATCGACATGGAGGGCGCCGCCGTGCTGCAGACCGCCGCCCTCTTCGGCAAGGAATGCCGGCTCTTGAAATTTGTCAGCGACACCCCCGAAAACCATGCCATCCGTGAAAACATCGCCAGGCTGCGCGATGAATTTTCTTCCACCATCAAAGATTTTTTATTGCAAATCAGCGCCTGATCCCTGCTGTAAACAAAAACCTGTTTGACTATTTCTATTTTTTGAGTTTTTCTGGCGCCACGAGGGGAGGAAGAGAATGTCTTATAACTTAAGATCAATTATCGCATGTATCGGTTTGTTTTTATTACCTTTAACACTCAACGCAGCCGGACCGCTGCTGGATGAACCGGGCTACCCGCCCATCAAGATAGAGGTCCCGGATGGTGATCCGCTCTGGCAGGAGATTGCCGGTTTGTGGCCGCAAAAGGATCAGGGCTCCAACCTGCAGCAGATTATCACCAAGCTGGAGATCCAGGAGAAGAAACAGCCCGAATGTTTCGCGACCCAGATCTGGCTGGCGCGGGCCTATCTGGTGAGGGCCTGGAACAACGGCCGCATCAGGGAGGCCGACTTCAAACTGGCCGAAGAACATGCCGTTCAGGCCCACGCAATCAATCCCGCTGACCAGACGGCCTTCCATATCCTGGCGCTGGCCGTGGGACCGTTCGGCGGACGCGACTACCTGGTGCAGAACTACGGCGACTGGGTCAAGGCGGCAACCCCCTGCCGCGAATACCGCCAGCTGCGCCCCCTGACCGAATCCAAGGCCTGGATGGAGGGCCTGGAGATCTGGAACATGCGCTCCGACATCAATCAGGCCGTCAGGGCCGTAAAAATTTTTGAGGACTACGCCGTTGCGCACCCTGGAGACATCGAGGCCCAGGTCTGGGTCGCCCGGGCCTATTATTATCTGGGGGAATACTGGCTGTCTATGGGACAGCTGGAGGAAAAGGGTACCGCCTATTTCAGGCACGGGGCCGAATATGGCCAAAAGGCCGTCAAGCTGGCCCCGGACAGCCTGACCGCGCACTACTGGTACATGGCGGACCTGTCCCGCTCCATCCAGTCCTCCGGGCTACTGCATCAGGCCCGCTATTCGCCTGTCATCATTGATGAGATCAAGACCTGCATGAGCGAAGACGGCCTGTATTTCTTCGGCGGCCCGGCCATGATCCTCTCGGGCTGCATAACCATCGGCGGCAAGATCTCACAGAAGGCCATGAACATGCTGGGCGCCACCCCCGAAATGGCCATCAACCTGCTGGAAATCGCCGAGCTGTGCTATCCGGACTGCTTCTACATGCCCTACCTGGCAGCCGACCAGCTGGTTCTGATGGGGCAGGAAGACAAGGCCCTGCACCTGCTCCAACGCGTTATAGACTCAGATCCCGCCGACAGTCCGCGCTATACTCCGGAAAACGAATGTCTGGTGCGCATGTCCAAAACCCTGATCAAAAAAATCAAAAAGGGATGATAATCCGGGCGGGCCTGCAGGCCCGCCAAAAACCCGACTTAACTTGCCGAATGCCTGCGGCGACCTTATCTATATCTAAAAGGACTTGATACAGATCAATTTCTCCGGGTTCTTTTTATGCCAGATTCATCATGGAGGTAGAAAATGCAACTTTTTTCCAAACTGTCGGAAAAGATCAAGGAAATGGTCGACCTGCTCAGGTACCCGCCCCAACCGGTACCCGTTCCGGTTAAAACCGGCGACCGCAAATAACGTCTGGAAATGGAGGAGGTTATGCCGAAAAAAGGCGCCGGAGTTACCCGGCGGTCTTTCCTGAAACTGAGTGCCGGAGTTGCCGCGGCCTCCGGACTGGGACTGCCCCGTACGGCCGCGGCCAAAGAGCCTGCGGGCTATGCCGTCATGATCGATCTGACGCTCTGTGACGGCTGTCCGCAGTTTGAACAGCCGGCCTGTGTCAAGGCCTGCCGCGACAAGAACCTTGGCAACATTCCTGACCCGGTGGAACCCATGCCCGAACTCTTTCCGCGCGGCAAGATCGAGGACTGGTCGGATAAAAAAGCTGTGGATGACCGTCTGACGCCCTACAACTGGATCTATGTCCAGCAGGCCGCGGTGGAACATGGCGGCAAGAAATATCTCCTCAGCCTGCCAAGGCGCTGCATGCACTGCGACAACCCGGCCTGCGCCACCATCTGCCCCTTCCATGCCAATATAAAAAACGCAGACGGGTCGGTGGTGATCGATGAAGATATCTGTTTCGGCGGCGCCAAATGCCGCACGGTCTGTCCCTGGGCCATCCCCCAGCGCCAGTCCGGGGTGGGCGTCTACCTGGATATCGCCCCCACCTATGCCGGCAACGGGGTCATGTTCAAGTGCGACCTCTGCCACGACCTGCTGCAACAGGGTCAAGAGCCGGCCTGCATTACGGCCTGCCCCAGACAGGCCATGCTGATCGGGGACCGCGAGGTGATCATCGCGGCCGCCGAGAGGCGTGCTGCCGAGATCGGCGGCCATATCTACGGCCTTGATGAAAACGGCGGAACATCAACTCTGTACGTCTCGCCCGTACCCTTTGAGAAGATCGATGCCGCCATTAAAAAGGGACCCGGCCGGCCGCACCTCAAAAAGGTCGAGCGCGCCATGGCAGCCACCGACGGCCTGGGGCTCGGCGTCCTGGCCGCCCCCGCCGCCGGGATTGCAGCCGGCGTGCTGGCGGCCCTGCTGAAACCTGCGGATGAACAGGAGGGCCCTGAAGATGAGTGAAAAGATCTTCCCGGACACCAACCGCATAAGGCGGCATTCCGGCCTGGAGCTCTTTGAACACTGGGCCATCGCCATCTCAGGCCTGATCCTGCTGCTGACCGGCATCTTCGAGCTGCCCATCGCCAAGCGCTACTACATCACCGACCTGCCCGGCATGGCCTGGTCCGGCGATTTCATCACCTCGCTCAAGATCCACTACCTGGCCTCAATTGTCTTTGTAGGCGTGGTCCTCTTCCACGTGGTCTATCATCTCCTCCGTAAAGAAAAGGGCATGCTGCCCGTCAGGGGCGACATGCTGGAATCCGTCAAGGTCATCGGCACCTTTTTCGGCCACGGCGAGGAACCGCCCTTTGATAAATATCTGCCCGAACAGCGCGTCGCCTACATCGGCATGGCCGTCATCATCGGCGGGCTGATCGTCTCGGGGCTCATCAAGACCTACAAGAATATCTTCAATCCCCAGATCGACCCGACCATCCTGGGAATAGCCACCTGGTCGCACAACATCTTTTTCGTGCTGTTCTTCCTGGCCTTCATCGCCCACATCCTGGCCATCATCCTCAAACCCAACCGCCCCATGGTGCGCAGCATCTTCACCGGCAAGGTAAGGCTGGACTACGCCCGAAAACGCCATCCGCTGTGGCTGGAACGGATTGAAGGTGAGCCGATGCAAGACGAGACAGATGACAAGGGTCCGGAAGCGACAGAGATTAGTGAGGATAATATTTAGGGGATTTTAGAAGGGGGCAGAATTGAATTCTGCCCCCAGTGATGCCTAGGTGTATGACATTTTTAGTCTAAAAATAGATTTGGACCGTTTTTCCCGAAGACTAATTTTGCGAGAAAAAGAACTTCGCTTGAGCGGATGGTTGTTACGATAAAAAAAGACAAGATAGATCTTTAGTGCAAGTCTTTTTCCATTTCATCCAAAATAAGGGAACTCCAAAGGAGCCCTGTGTAATCACCGTGAGTCAATAACTTGTATTTAAGAATTAATCTTTTTAATTCATTCTTCCAATCCAAATTCCCAAATGCAGGAGCAATATAAAAACTAGCAATTAACTGGAATTCTTGATTGGGCATTTGATTTTGAATTATTTCGATATACGTTATACTAGTGTTTGGTGGTGCCTTTGTATCTACAAATTTCAGTAATCCATTAAGGCTTCGGAAGTACACATCTAAATGCATTGACGCACTATTATATATCTCATTGAAACTATTCTCGAATATGCAATGAGGTTCAGAATTGGTGCTTTTTTCTAATTTTTCTTCGAACGACTTTTGAATTTTTCGTAATAAAACACCAAAACAAGCTTTCCCTTTGAAATCTTGCGAAAATTCCCTCTCTACCATTACCTCAACAATAGAAATGTGAGATTTGAGCAATTGAAAAAAGGTATTCTCAAATATTTGTTGCTGTTGATTTTTCTCCTGTTCTTGCAATGCGGTTGATGTTTTTATTAATTGTTCTCTTGTCAGCGACAAATCATTGCTTTGCAAAACTATCGTAAGCAACAGTGCAATCAATGCAAAAAAACTAAGAATTGGATTGAGTATTCCTCCGAAATAATCACCAAATTCACCCCATACAGTTTGATTCGAACTTAGTGTTCCGTGGAAATTTAAAAAATAAATAATCGAAATAATCAAAATAGAGCCGATCGCAATTAAACCAACGATCTCGACGGTTCTCAAGATTTCTATATTATCCGACGATTTTTTGTTTTCTTCCATTACATTCCCATGTGCCAGCTGTGTGCCAACGGATGAAATTACAATAGGCTGAATTTATTAAGAAATGTGGTCGGGAAGCGGGGATTTGAACCCCGGACCCCTGCGTCCCGAACGCAGTGCTC
>CAYWBU010000028.1:0-267 GCA_964456565.1 uncultured Bacteriovoracaceae bacterium
TGGCGGCCGAAGGTCAGGATCTGCTGGGTCATGTCGCGGGCGCGGCTGCCGGCGGGCCTGTTTTTCCTCGGCGTCTTTGGCGGCGCTCAGGTCGTTGTAGACAATCATCAGCCGCTGGTGCGTGAGCGGGCAGATGTGGTAGTCGCGCCAGATCCTTGCGGTACCGTGATGGTAGGCCCTGGCCGGGATATATTCAGGCCGCCCGCTGGCGGCGGCCGCAATCACGCAATCCAGCAGTTCGGGAGTCTTTGAAAAGGGGAAGAGCTG
>CAYWBU010000028.1:277-19758 GCA_964456565.1 uncultured Bacteriovoracaceae bacterium
GAAGAACCTCGACTTCTTCGGTGCCCCGGCGGCGATCTTCTGCTTCATCGACCGGATCATGGGCCCTCCGCAGTGGTCGGATCTCGGGATGTTCCTGCAGACGTTCATGCTGCTCGCCCAGGAGGCCGGGCTGGCGGCCGAGGATCGGATCGGTCTGGCCGGCCCTGGGATTGAAGCGGAAGACCGGAAAATCTGCTGCGCGGCTGGTGTCCAGGATCAGGATGGCACTTTCAATGGAATCAAAGACGGTGCGGTAGGCCGTTTCCGTGTCGCGGAGTTCCTCGGCTGTGCGGCGATGGTGGATTATCTCGGACTTGAGTTTGCGCCGGTAGGCCGCCAGCAGCAGCCCGACGCTGCCGCCGAAGATGAAGGGCACCAGAAACCCCTGGGGGACCAGGGGAGCGCCGATAATTGTTTTCTGCAGGACTGAAAAACAGCAGAGAACCGCAGCACCGAGCGCAAAGGCCGTCAGAACAGTGAGCGCATTCTTCATCGTGGCCACATCTCCCGTTGGATGTTTTTCAATGAATAAAGAAAAGAAAATGAATTGCAGTATGGATAACAGTTCAGATCAGCATTCTAAGAATAATTACCTGTAGAATAGTGGCGGGTAAGCAAGAAACAATGGTATCCAAAAGTATACCCGGCGGCTTTGGATCGCCGCCGGGGATAGTTGTTTTTTCTACCAGTACATCTTCATGGAGGTTGTGTAGGATTCGGTGGAGACTTCAGCCTCCAGCAGTTCATAGATCTGGTCGTTGGCCCAGAGGCCGGCCAGGGTGTTGCCGCTGGCGTCCTTGTAGCCGCCGGTGACGATAAAGGTGGTCTTGTAAAGATATCCGCTGATCTCGTTCGCGGAACGCTGCCTTTCGGTGTAGGTGCTCAGCGTGCCCGGATCGGTAGCTGGAGCGGCATTGCTGTAGCCGAAGGTGTAGATGCCGGTGGCAATATCCAGGTACTGGCCGGCCACATACATGGTGTTGTCATAGAAATTGATGAAGTAGGCGCCGGAAGAATCGTTATCGGTGTCATCCACTCCGGTGACGGCTATGTCGTGGCGGGTATAGGTGTCGTCAGCGTCCTCGTCCTCCCAGTAGCAGGCCCTTTCAAGATTGGCCCCGCCGGCGTCAGGATCATAATACCCGACCAGATAAACCTTGCTGTCATTGATGCACAGCGAGGTGGGTATATCATCGGCGCCAAGGGCGATTATGCCGGCATGGGCCGCGGCTGTGGGGTTTTTCCAGTAACAGCCGTTGGCTCCGTCATGGCCGGCAATATAGACATCGCCATCCACGCCGTAGATCTTGGGCCGGATGCCGGAGGTCCCCAGGTCGACGAGGGTGTCATCGGAACTGTTCCAGTAGAATAGGGTGTCGGCGGTGCTGTCATCATCAGGGTCATATAGCCCGACCACATGGATAATGTCATTGTAGACATAGATGCCGGTTGAACGGCCGTCATGGGCCCCGGTGGGGATATCGACAATGGTGTTGTTGCTCCAGTAACAGGCCTGGGAGACGCCGGTGGAGAAATATTCGCCGGGCAGATACATGTAGGAACCCACGATCTGCACGTCATAGACCTTGCCCTGATCGGTGACAGTCAGGTCGTAACGCCGGCCGTTGTACCAGGTACAGGGGATATATTTGGTGTCCGCATTCAGGTAATAACCGCTGACCAGTTCATTGGGGCCCAGGTAATAGGCCCAGTTGTGGTCGTCATCGTCGTCGCCGCAGGCGCTCAGGCCCAAAGTTGCTGCCACCAGCAGTGTAAGCCAGAGATATTTTTTGGTATCCGTCATCGCAAGTTCTCCTCCTCTTTTTCAGGCCGCAGGGCCGGAATTTTTTCTAGCACAGCGGGGGCGGGAAATACAGTCCTATCTGGGTTTTTATGTTGTAAGTCTTTGTAAGTGCAGCTATATTAATGAAATCGGGTAACTAGATCTGAGTTGCTTTTACTGTAATATACGGGAGGTTACGTTGTGAAGAAGATGTTCAGTCCCGACTCGGTTGCCGTGGTCGGGTTGTCCCTTAAAGATAACAATATCCCGCGGCTGACCCTTGAAAATCTGTTGCGCTGGGGTTATCGCGGCCGGATCTATGGCGTTAATCCGCGCAATACGGACCCCTATGTGGACGGGGTGCGTATGTTTGAAAATATCGAGGATCTGCCGGAGGTGCCGGATCTGGCCTACTGCCTGATTCCGGCCCGGTTCGTGCCCGAGATGGTGGAACGCTGCGGCCGGCTGGGAATCAAACGCATGGCCATCCCCAGCGGCGGGTTTTCGGAGTTCAGTGCCGAAGGCGGCGATCTGGCCCGCCAGACCCTTGAGCTGGCGCGGAAATATGGGGTGCGTTTTGTGGGGCCCAACTGTCTGACCATTGCCAGCACGGCTACGGGTTTGTGCCTGCCGTTTTTTCCGGTGCGCAAACCTCCGGTGGGCGGGGTGTCGATCATCTCGCAGAGCGGCGGGGTGGCCCTGACCATTATGAACTATCTCCATGAGGAAAACCTCGGGATGGCCAAATTTGCCAGCATCGGCAACAAGCTGGATCTGGATGAGGTGGATTTCCTGGAATATTTCGGGGCCGATCCCGAGACCGAGGTCATCTGCATGTACCTGGAAAGCATCAGCCGCGGCCGTGACCTGATAAATGCGGCCTCCCGGATCGACAAGCCGGTGGTGATCTACAAGGCCAGCAATACCGGGGCCGGCCGTAAGGCCGCCATGAGCCATACCGCGGCGGTCAGCAATGACAACGATATCATGGATGCGGCCTTTGAGCGGGCCGGCATTATCCGGGTGCGGAATTATCATGACCTCTTTGCGGTGGCCAAGTCCTTCAAGCTGCCGCCCATGCGGGGCAAGCGCCTGATGGTGATGAGCCCGGCCGGCGGTTTCGCCGTGATGGCGGCGGACCTGTGCGAGAAGGCCGGCTTCGAGTTTGCCGATCCCGGCGAGGAGTTCTACCGCAGCCTCAAGGATTTCAGCAATGCCGGGGTGATCCGTTTTTCCAATCCCATCGACATGGGCGATATCTATGATCCGCAGATGACGGCCCATGTGATCTCCTCGGTCATGCATTCGGACAAGGTTGACGGGGCGCTCTTCCTGACCCAGCGCCCGGATATGCCCTCGGGCAACGATATCTTCCACCGCATGTTTCTGACCGACCTGAGCAACGAGACCTTGGGGTCGATCCTGTCTTCGGGCAAACCGCTGGGCATCTCAATCATCGGTCCGAACCGCACCATGGTGAAGATCAAGCAGCAGACCAATTTCCCCATCTTCAACGGGCCCGAGGAGCTGGTGCGCGCCATGCAGTTCCAGATGGACTATTACCGGCACCGTCAGGAGAATCCGGAATCGCTGGGAAATCCGGACGGGATTGATCTTGAGGCGGCCCGCATCTGGCTGGATGGCCGTAAAGATGACTACGGCGAGGAAAGCCTCGATCTGCTGAGCGCCTTTGATATCCCGTGCGCCCGCAGCCTGGAGGCCGCGGACAGTGAAACGGCCGCGGCCGCGGCCGCAAAGATCGGCTTCCCGCTGGTGATGAAGGTGGTTTCGCCGGATGCGCTGCACAAGACCGAAGTCGGCGGAGTTTTGACCGGCATTGCTGATGAGGCGGCCGCAAGGGCCGCCTTTGGGACCATTGAAAAAAATCTGGCCGAACACCGACCGGTTGCCGCCTTCAAGGGCGTCCGTCTGCAGGAAATGGCCGGTGAAGGCTATGACATGTTTGTGGGCGGCAAGTATGACGAGTCCTTTGGACCGGTGGTCTTTTTCGGCATGGGCGGAATCTATGTGGAAGTCTTCCGGGATGTGGCCTGCGCCATCTGTCCGGCGGGCGAGGCCGAGATCCGCTCGCGGCTGGAACAGCTCAGATGTTTTGCCATCCTGAGCGGTTCGCGCGGCAAGACTGCCGGTGATGTGGACGCCTTTGTGGATGTGGTGATGCGGGTTTCACGGCTGATGGCGGCCTTTCCGGCCATCAAGGAACTGGACATCAATCCGGTGCGGATTTTTACGGATGGGGCCCTGGCCCTGGATGCGCGTATCAGGATCGAATGCTAGAAAGCCCGGGCCGGTTTTACGCCGGCCCGGGCTTTCTAGCTAACTCAGAATTCCTCAAAATCATCTTCGACAAAGCCGGCATCTCCTGCAGGCTGGCGCGCGGGAGGCGTCCGGGGCGCAGATGCTGCGGGCCTGCCGGGTCTTTTGGCCGATGATTCTTTACCGGACACCTTGAATCTGCCGACCATTTGAGCCAGGTTTTTGGCCTCGATGCTCATGTTATCGGACGTGCTGGCCAGTTCTTCCACGGTGGAGGCGTTCATCTGGGTGGAAGAGTCAATCTGGCTGATGGCACGGTTGAGTTCGTCAATGCCGCCGGCCTGTTCGGATGATGATGCGGCGATTTCCTCCATGGTCTGGGAGATGGTTTCAATATGAGTGATGATGTTTTGCAGGGCGGTATCCGATTCCCGTACCATGCTGTCACCGGATTTGATTTTTTCCACTGTGCTTTCGATCAATACCCTGATTTCCTTGGCCGACTCATCGGATCTTTGGGCCAGGGCCCGGACCTCTTCGGCCACCACGGCAAAGCCCTTGCCGTGTTCGCCAGCGCGGGCGGCCTCAACGGCGGCATTCAGGGCCAGCAGGTTGGTCTGAAAGGCTACCTCGTTGACTGTTCCGATAATGTCGCCGATCTTTTTGGATGCCTCAGAGATCTCGTTCATGGAGCCCACCAGATGTTGGGCAATCTCGCCACTGGAGCCGGCCAGTTTGACCATCTCTTTGGTCTGGATGGATCCCTGGGAGGCATTTTCGGCATTTTGTTTGATGGCCGAGGTCATCTCTTCGATGGTTGCGGCAACCTCCTCAACGGCCGAAGCCTGCTCCTGGGATGACTGGGAAAGATTCTGGCCGCCAGCCGCCACTTCATTGGTCGCCATATCAAGGTGGATGGCCGAGTTTTTCACATTGCTGATTATGTTTTCCAGGTTGTCGACAAAGAGATTGAACCATTTTGCCAGTTCGCCGACCTCGTCCGTGGTGGTGACAACCAGCCGTTTGGTGAGGTCGCCCTCTCCCTGGGCAATGTTTTTAACGAGGTCGGTGGTCTTGCTGATGGGGTTGGCAATTGAATTGGAAAGGAAATGGGCGATTACCATGAAAACAATGCCCAGGAGCGCGCCGATGATTATCATGGACGTGATTATGGCATAGGCGTCGGCCATGATTTCCTGTTTCTCGATGAATCCGATAATTTTCCATCCGAGCTGCGGGGAGATGAAGACATAGGCCACCATGGTTCTGCCGTTAAGCTCGATCTCTGTTGTATGGGAGCTCTCCAGTCTGGCCAGCTCGGCAATCTCGGGATGGTCGGCAATGTTGGTGAAATTCCATTCGGTGTTTAGCGGATTGGAAAGGATGGTGCCGTTGTCTTCGATCAGCATGATGAATCCGCTGTCGCCCAGTTTGAGGTTGGCGGTTATGTCGGTTAAGGTGCCCAGGCTGATGTCAATGCCGGCCACGCCGATGGTTTGCCCGGACTGGTTTTTTACGGTCATTACGAGACTGCTGACGGGGTAGCCGGTGGTGGAAATGTAGGCTTCGGTGAGAACCGGTTTGCCGGGATCGGTCAGGGCGGCTTTGTACCATGGCCGCTGGGTGGGATCATATCCGGCGCTACGGTCACTCAGGGGTGACATCAGAAAGCCTCCCTGGCGGGTTCCCAGGAAGACTGCATCATAAGCGGGATGGCTCTGGTGCACGGATTTGAAGAGGGCGAAGGCGTCAATCTCTTCGGTGGTGCTGTCAAAGGGACGCATTTCGGTTTTTCGGGTAGTGTTTTTGTAGACGGTTATCCTGTCATCGACCTTGAGAAGCTCGCGGCTGTTGATCAGCATGGCCGTGTTGAGCTTGGCCTCGTTTATGAAAATATTCATGCTGTTGTCGATCTGGCGGATGATCTCACCGGTGGAGGCCGTGAAACTTTCAAATGATTGGCGGCTGGCCCTGAGGCCCACAACAATGCAGATGATCAGGATGGGCAGGACGATGGTGGTCAGGAATGATAAGAACAGTTTCTTTTTGATGGAAAATTTCATATTTCCTCCATGGCTTGAGTTGTTCTGGCGATATGTGAAGACTGCCGCGCCTCAGCTAAAACTCTTCGAAATCTTCCTCGTCAAAGCTGTCGATCTTTTTGGAAGATGATGCCTGGGGTGGTGCCGGTCGGTCTGGTGGAGCCGCTGTCCGGCGGGCGGGCGCTGCCGGTTCTCGGGAAACCGCGGTGGCCGCCGATACCCTGAAGCGGCCCACACTGTCGGCCAGTCCGGAGGCCTCGATTTTGAGCGAATCAGCCGTGCTGGCGAGCTCTTCCACGGTGGAGGCGTTCTGCTGGGTGGTGGAATCGATCTGGCTGACTGCCCGGTTGAGCTCGTCGATGCCGTTGGCCTGTTCGGATGATGATGCGGCGATCTCCTCCATGGTCTGGGACAGTCCCTCAATGCGCTGGATGATCTCCTGCAGACTCTGTCCGGATTTCTGGACCATTTCATCGCCGCCGGCAATCTTGCTGGTGGTGTCCTCGATCAGGGCGCGGACCTCGTGGGCGGATTCGGCCGAACGCTGGGCCAGGGACCGGACCTCTTCGGCCACCACGGCAAAGCCCTTGCCGTGTTCGCCGGCGCGGGCGGCTTCGACGGCCGCATTCAGGGCCAGCAGATTGGTCTGGAAGGCCACTTCGTTGACGGTGATGATGATGTCGCCGATTTTATTGGAGGCCTCGGAGATTTCGTTCATGGACTGGATAAGTTTTTCGGATATTTCGCGGCTGTCAGTGGCGAAGTTCACCATGTCACGGGCCTGGGACAGACCCTGGGCGGCGTTGTTCGCATTATTCTTGATGGCGGAAGTCATCTCCTCGATGGTGGCGGCGACTTCCTCAATGGCCGAAGCCTGCTCCTGGGTGGCCTGTGAGAGCCCCTGGGACCCGGCTGAAACCTCTTCAGTGGCCGTGTCAACATGGGTGGCTGAATTCTTGACTCCGGCGATCACCTCTTCCAGGTGTTCGATAAAGGTGTTGAACCAGCCCGAGAGCTCGCCGATTTCATCCCGGCTCAGGATTTGAAGTCTCTTGGTAAGGTCTCCCTCGCCCTGGGCCACATCCTTGAGGCCCTGGCTGACCTTGCTGATGGGGTTGGTGATCATGCCGGCAGTCATGAACCACATTGCAAGTCCGAGCAGAACCAGAATGATGATGGCGATGGTGAGGGCGGCCGAAGCCATGGCCATGATGGGTTTCAGGAGATCGTCCTCGTCGGCGCTGACCGCAAAGATCCATCCCAGCTGGGAGCGGTCAAGGGCGGCAATCTTGGGTTTGCCGTTATATTTATAACGCAGGATGCCTTTTTTGATATCCAGCATTTTCTTGCCGAAGTCGAACTGCTTGATGTTGGTTTCTAGAATGAGTTTTTTGTTGGGATGGGCAATTACGGTGCCGTCAGGGGCAAGGATGTAGGCATAGCCCATCTCGCCGACCTTGATGGGGTCGACAAAATTATGGCTGAAATACATCAGGTCGATCACGCTGAAGAGCATGCCTCTGACCTGACCGCCTTCCCTGAGCGGGGCGGCGATGGTGATGACCGGATTGCCGGTCTCGCCGCTGGGGATGGGGTCGGACATGTTCAGTTCGCCGGTCATGGCCTTTTTGAAAAACGGGTAGTCACTGATATTGACCTTGCCGAGGGCGGCCGGGTGGGATCCGGCAATCAGTTCGCCGGAGGCGTCCACCACGAAGATATTTTCATAGAAGCCGTATTTTTCCTTATATTCGGCCAGGCGGGTACTGGCGGCATTGCGGTCGGTCGCATTGCCGGATAGGGCCCGGATCAGGACCTCTTCATTGCTCCAGGCGGCAAGATCCAGACGGTTGCGTTCGATCCAGGAATTGAGGTTTGCCAGGGTGGCCTTGACCACCTGATTCATCTCGCTGTCGATGGCATTGCTCAGGGCTGTCCTGGCCTTGGTGTAGGTTACGGTGGTGGTGATGCCGAGCCCGATGACCACCAGCAGGACGGTCGGAATGAGAAACTTTCTCCTGATGTTCAGTTGCATACTTTCCCCCTTGGAATGAAAAGATAAGTCTGCTGGTGCGATATGCAACTATAAATTTAGGAATTGCGGCCAGTTATTCCAGGGAAGGGTCGATTTGGCCGTCCGGCAGCAGGTTGTCGGGATGCGGGCGGCCATCCTCCTCGAGCAGGTAGCGGCTGCAGGCCGACCAGTCGCCGCGGCAGTAGAGATTGACCCAGCGCGGGTCCAGCCGGCCCTGATCGGTAAAATATCTGATGGGGCAGCAGTTGTACCATCTGCACGCAGAGCGCAGGACCTTGAGACCGGCATATTTTTTGAGCATGCCCTCCCTGCCGGCCGGGTTGTGCAAAAGCGAAGAGGGGTGGGGCAGGGGAAAGATCTTCTGGGCGTTGCCCAGATAGAGCGTTCCGCAGAGGTCATAGAACCCGTTGCGGCGGTCGGGAATGGCAATGCCGTAGGTCTGCATGATGTGGCGGGTGGCGTAAAATCCCAGCGGCACGATGATCTCGGGCCGGATGATGGCGATCTCGGTATGCAGGAAATAGGAGCATTCCTGGATCTCGA
This sequence comes from uncultured Bacteriovoracaceae bacterium, assembly GCA_964456565.1. GTDB lineage: Bacteria > Desulfobacterota > Desulfomonilia > UBA1062 > UBA1062 > CAYWBU01. The sequence goes on from CAYWBU010000028.1 coordinate 8,958, forward strand.
CTGTTTTGGGACGGCGGTTGGAGGGCAGCCGGCACTTGATGAGATTGGTCATAAAGACCTGGTCGATTTTGATTTCGGCGGCCGCCAGGAGTTCCTGCAGGATGCGTCCGCTGGGACCGATAAACATGGAGCCTTGCCTGTCTTCGGTGGTGCCGGGGGCCTGGTCCGCCGGCAGGGTGCGGTCATTGGGATCGCCCTGGCCGGGCAGGGATCGGTTGCGGGTGGGTGCCAGCGGGCAGCGCCCGCAACTTAGAATTTCAGTCTTAATGGCATCCAGGCGGACAAGCTTGTCAGGCATGGAGTGTGATGTTAGCGCGGCCGAGGGTTGCTGTCAAATCCGGCGAAAACCAGAAGGGGGAAGATCCCCCTCCGGCTATTTCTTGATCTGGTCCCTGAGCCTCTTGCTGAACTCCACCACGGCGCGGTTTTCCAGCGCCACATAGGGATTGGCATCCGGGTCGCTCTTCAGGATTTGTTCAATCAGCACCAGGGCCTCGTCGGTTCTGCCCTTGTAGGCCAGGACATCGGCCTTGCCGTAGAGGATGTAGAACTTGCCGGGATAGAGGATCTCGGCCAGGTCCAGCTGGGTCATGACCTCTTCCAGGCGGATGCCGATGATCTGCATGCCTTTTTCCGTGACCCAGCCGCCGTTGGTGATCATGGTGGCCAGCGCCAGGGCCGGGCCGAAATAGTTGTATAGCCCGTTTTCGCGCAGGGTGAACCGGCCGTGATGCACCAGGGGCCGCAAATGTTTGGCCTTGCCCAGCAGACTTTCAAACTGCACCGAGCGCGCCAGGGCCAGCTCGTACCAGTAATTGGCCGGCACATAATATCTGTCGATCTCAAAGGCCTTGCGGGCATAGCCCATGGCTTTCTCATAATAGGCCATGGCCTGGGAGTTGTTGCCGTCCACAGCGGTGTAGTACTGGCCGATATCATAGTTGGCCCGTAAGGCCCAGCTCAGCGCCAGGATGTCCTTGGGATGGCTGTCTGCCAGCTGTTCAAAGATGATCGCGGCCTTTTTGGCCTGTTCGACATCGTTTGAGCGGTTGTCCCAGTGTTTGCGGGCCTGTTCCCATTCGGGATAGTCCATGGTCGGGATCACATAGCCGGGTGTCAGCGGGGCAAACTTTTCAAAGTAGCTGCCATATTTATTCAGGGCCTGCTCCTTGTCGCCCAGATAGGGCAGGGTGTCCACCAGGGCCTTGAAGGCGCAGACGTTATCAGGATCTATCTTGAGGGCCTTGAGGGCATATTTCTCGGCCTTTTCATAATCTTCCCGCCGCTCCTCCCGTTTCTCATAGGCGGCCCTGACCGTGCAGGCCCGGGCAAGCCAGATGGCGGCTTCGGGCCGCCCGGGATGATCCTCGAAGATCTCTTCGGTCAGCTCGATAATCTCATCGAGGTGTTCGCCTTCCCAGTGCTGCTGCCAGAGTTTGTCGACCTGCTGCCAGCGGACGTCATAATCTGCGGCCGGCGGCATGATGTTCCAGGCCCACTGGGCCGCGAAAAGGACGGGACTGACCAGTATGATCATTAAAATAAGGGTGGCGGTCCGCCTGAGCTTAACCAAAATTTTCATCACTTCCTCCTGTAAAAAATGACATTTCAGATACGGGTGATTATACCCATAGCCGGAGGATTTTTGAAGGATTGAGTTGTCGGCGGCCCTATTGGCTTTCGATCAGCCCGTGCTCGATGGCAAAGGTGGTCAGGGCCGTGGCACTGTGCAGGTCCAGTTTTTTCATCAGGTTTTCACGGTGTTTTTCAACGGTCTTGGGGCTGATGCACAGCAGTTCGGCGATTTCCTTGTTTTTATAGCCCTCGGCGATCAGCTTGAGCGTTTCGCGCTCGCGTTTGGTGAGCGTGTCCCAGATAAAGGTGACCGGGGTGTTTTCCTGTCCGGATTTCAGATAACCCTGGACCACTTTTTCGGAGATGCCCGGACTGAGGTAGCGCTGCCCGCGGATGACGCTTTCGATGGATAGAATCAGCTCGGAGTTGTCGGCATCCTTGAGCACATAGCCGTCGGCCCCGGCCTGCAGGCTGGCAAAGACATATTCCTCGGCATCATGCACGGTCAGCACGATTATCTTGGTGTGGGAAGAAACGCTCCTGATCTCGCGAATGGCCTCCATGCCGTTCATGCGCGGCATGGTGAGGTCGGTTATGATGACATCCGGCTGGAAGTCACGGGCGCACTGGATGGCCTCCAGTCCGTCGCGGGCCTCACCGACCACCTTGAAACGCGCATGATTCTCCAGGATGGCCTTCAGGCCCTGGCGCAGGATGGTATGATCATCAACCAGCACGATGCCGAATTTAGCGTTCACGTCTCTTTCCGGAATTTTTTGATTCCGGCCAATTCAGGCCGGTTGTGAATCGCGGTTCAATCTAGCACAGCTGTTATGGGCTGTAAAGCTGCGGAGGTTTTGTTTGATAATTGGCATGGGTGGTGGTAGTTGTAGGGCATTGGGGAGGTTTGTTATGTCCAAGTCTGTCAGTGTACAGGATTTAATGGGGAAAAAGGGCCACGAAAAGATCGTCATGGTGACGTCCTATGACTTCACCATGACCCGCATTATCAACGAGGCCGCAGTTGATGTTATTCTGGTGGGCGATTCCGCCGGAGTTGTCATGGCCGGGGGTGAAAATACCCTGGGTGTGACCATGGACCAGATGATCTATCACACCCGCTGTGTGGCGGCCGCCAAACCGCGCGCCCTGGTGGTGGGCGACATGCCCTTCATGTCCTATCAGACCAGTGTCGCGGATGCCGTCAGGAATGCCGGCCGGTTTCTGCAGGAAGCCGGGGCCCAGGCCGTCAAACTGGAAGGCGGACGGCGCGTACTTGATCAGGTCCGGGCGATTGTCAGTGCCGATATTCCGGTCATGGGCCACCTGGGCCTGACGCCGCAGTCGATCAATGCCTTTGGCGGCCACAAGGTCCAGGGCCGCGGCGATGCCGCCGCCCGGCGGCTGATGGATGACGCCCTGGCGCTGCAGGAGGCCGGGGCCTTTGCTGTGGTGCTGGAATGTGTGCCGGCCCCGCTGGCCAAGGAACTCAGCGGTGCCCTTGATATTCCCACCATCGGGATCGGGGCCGGGCTGGACTGTGACGGCCAGGTGCTGGTGATCCAGGACCTGCTGGGCATGTTCAAGGAATTTCGGCCGCGCTTTGTCAAACATTATACCGAACTCTTTGATGTAATCCGCGATGCGCTGGACGCCTATGCCGGTGAGGTGCGTGCCGGCACCTTCCCGGGGCCTGAAAATATCTTCGAGAGCTGAGGAACTTATGCGGGTTATTCACAGTGTTGTCGAAATGCAGGAATATGTAAGCGCCATCAAGGCCAGGGGCGAGACCATTGCCTTCGTGCCCACCATGGGTTACCTGCACCGCGGTCATCTGGACCTGATGGTGATGGGCCGCGGCGCCGGTGATCATCTCATCATCAGCATCTTTGTCAATCCGACCCAGTTCGGCGTGAACGAGGACCTCGACCAGTATCCGCGTGATTTTGAACGCGACATGGAACTGGCTGCCGATGTGGGGGTGGAATGCATCTTTGCGCCTGATGACGCCGAGATGTATCCCGAAGGCTATGCCACCTATGTGGGCGTCGAGGGCCTTACCGAGAAGCTGTGCGGCCGTTCCAGACCGACTCATTTCCGCGGGGTGACCACCGTGGTCAACAAGCTTTTCAATATCGTCAAACCCGATTTTGCGATCTTCGGCCAGAAAGACTACCAGCAGCTGGTGGTGATCCGCCGCATGGTGAAAGACCTCAATCTGGATGTCAAGATCCTGGGGCACCCCATCGTGCGCGAGGAGGACGGTCTGGCCATGAGTTCGCGCAATAAATATCTCAGCATCGATCAGCGCGAAAAGGCCCTGGTGCTGAACCGCACCCTCAAACATGTCAAATCACTCTGCGCCGCCGGAACCGTTGCCACGGCCGAACTGAAAACGGCGGCCGAGGCAATGATCGGCTCCGTGGACGGGGTTGCGATTGATTATATCGAGATTGTCCATCCCGACAGTCTCGAAGCCCTGGAGCGGATTGAAAGGTCGGCTGTCATGGCCGTGGCCGTGCGGGTGGGGGAAACCCGCCTGATCGACAACATTTCCCTGGAGTGCTGAGATGATTGAGCTGCGTCCCGATGCACCCTTGGCCCAGCTGGCCTTCTGGAGTGTGATGCTGGTGGTCTGGCTGGTGGTGCGCTTCAGGGCCCGTAAAAAAAGATCTTCAGACGATTGAATCCAGGAAACCCCGGATAATACTGCTCTGCGAATCAACATCGGTCAGGAACGAATCATGGCCGTGTTCGGATTCGATCTCGGCAAAAGATACCCGCACCCCCATGCCGCTCAGGAACTGCACGATCTCACGCCCCTGTTCCGGGGGGTAGAGCCAGTCCGAGGTGAATGAGATCACCAGACCCTTCTGGCGGCTGATATGGCGCAGATCCCGACCACGGGCGCGGTCATTGCCCCGGCTGCGGTCCTGCCCGCCGATGGAAGCCATCAGGTCGAAGTTATCGATGGCATTGGTGATATAGAGGTAGGTGTTGGCATCAAAACGTTTCACAAATTTCAGTCCCTGATGGTCCAGGTAGTGCTGCACCTCGAACTGGGGCCGGAAGAGGTCCGGGGCCCCGGCCTGTTTGCGGTCGCGGCCAAATTTTTTCTGCATCATACTTTCCGAGAGATAGGTGATGTGCCCGATCATGCGCGCCACGGACAGGCCGCCTTCGGGTGGGACCTGTTCATAATAGTCGCCGTTGTTCCAGCGCGGATCGGCCATGATGGCCCGGCGGCCCACCTCATTGAAGGCGATCTGCTGGGCCGAATGTTTCATGGCGCTGGCAATCACGATGAAGGCCCGCGAGTTCAGGGGATAGTCACAGCAGAACTGTAAGGTCTGCATGCCGCCCATGGAACCGCCCGCAACGCAGCGCAGCTCGGTTATGCCCAGGTGGGCCAGCAGGATGCGCTGGACCTCGACCATGTCGCGGATGGTCAGCGGCGGAAAATCCAGACCATATGGCCTGCCGGTGGCCGGATTGATGGAGGCCGGGCCGGTGGTGCCGCTGCAGCCGCCCAGGACATTGGAGCAGATTATAAAGTAACGCTCGGTATCAAAGGCCTTGCCCGGTCCGATCATGCTGTCCCACCAGCCGGGTTTGGGATCGCCCTCATGGTAGCCGGCAGCATGGGCGCTGCCCGAGAGGGCATGTTCGATCAGGATGGCATTGTTTTTTGCGGCATTCAGGCTGCCGTAGGTTTCATAGGCGATGTCCAGCTCATTCAGGGTGCGCCCTCCGGCGGTCCTGAACGGCCGGTCGAGGTGCAGGGTCCGGGTTGTGACCATATCTTTCATGACCGGCGCCTCAGCTTGAAGATGGCTTCCCTGACCAGCAGGTTGTCCAGCGGGGTGCGGTAGCCGGCGCGGCTGTTGAAGGGCAGGAAAAAGCGCGCGTCCGCAACCATGATGCCCTGGCGGTCCAGATAGCGGTAGAACTCGTTGAGCGACACAAAGCGGGTCACCGGCGAATCATACCAGGACCCCTCAAAGCGGATCAGGTTGCTGACACGGCCCTGGGTCAGGACCCGCAGGCGGTTGCGGATATAGCCGAAATTGGAAATGGAGATCACGGCATTGCAGCCGACCCTGAGCATCTCGTCAATGATGCGGTCGGGGTTGAGGACCGACTGCAGGGTGGCGTTCAGGATCACATAGTCAAAGCTGTTGTCCTCCCAGCGTTGCAGCTCGCGGTCCATGTCGGCCTGGTAGACGCACAGACCCTTCTTGAGGCAGCTGATGATCATGTCCTGGCAGATTTCGATACCCAGGCCCTCAACCTGTTTGTTCTCGGCAAGGGATTTCAGCAGGGTGCCGTCACCGCAGCCCAGGTCCAGCACCCGGGAGCCGTTCTCGATCCAGGCGCTGATGACATTATGGTTATGGCGGATGAGGTCCTGCATGCCTTTATCCGAGGGCCTGTCCCAGGTCGTCTAGGATGTCATCACAGTCTTCAATGCCGACCGAAAGCCTTATCATCTCGGGCAGCACGCCGCAGTCCAGCTGCTGGGCGGGGCTCAGCTGACGGTGGGTGGTGGAGGCCGGGTGGATGATCAGGCTCTTGGCATCTCCGATATTGGCCAGGTGGGTGATCAGTTTGACCGCATTGACGATCTTTTCGGCCGCCTGATAGCCGCCGAGAGGCCCGAACGAGATGATGCCGCCGCTGCCTTTGGGCAGGTAGCGCTCGGTCAGGTCATGATCGGGATGGTTCTCCAGCCCCGGATAGTTGACCCAGGCCACGGCCGGATGATTTTCCAGGAAACGGGCCACCATAAGCGCGTTGGCGCAATGCCTTTGCATGCGCAGGCTCAGGGTCTCCAGGCCGATCAGAAAGGCCTGGGCGTCAACCGGCGAGAGACAGGCCCCCATGTCGCGCAGCAGGACCGAACGCAGCCGGGTGATGTAGGCGGCGGAGGCAAATTTTTCGCTGAAGTTGATATCCTGGCAGTCGGGGTCGGGCTGGCTCAGGCGTTTGAACCTGCTCCAGTCAGATTTGCCGGAATCGATCACGGCCCCGCCGATGGCCAAACCGTGGCCGCCGATAAATTTGGTCAGGGAGTGCACCACGATATCGGCCCCGAATTCAAAGGGCCGCAGCAGGTAAGGCGTGCTGACCGTGGCATCCACGATCAGGGGCAGGCCGGCTCCGTGGGCGATTGTCGATAAGGCCTCGATGTCGGCCACCACGTTCATGGGGTTGCCGACGGTCTCGGTGAAGATCAGGCGGGTATTTTCATTGATCAGGTCTTTGACGGCCTGATGGTCAGCGATATCCACAAAGTGCACCCGGATGCCCATATCCTTGAGGATGCCCTCGAAGAGGTGGGTGGTGCCGCCGTAGATGGCCTTGCTGGAGATGATCTCATCGCCGTTTGCAGCCAGGTTGAGGACCGCATATAAGATGGCGGCCGTGCCTGAAGCGGTTGCCACGGCGCCCACTCCGCCTTCCAAGAGGGCTAGGCGATTTTCCAGGACCTCCACGGTGGGATTGCTGATGCGCGAATAGATATGGCCCTTTTCTTCACTGTTGAAGAGCCCGGCGGCATGCGCCGTGTCCCGGAAGGCATAGGCGGCGCTGCGGTAGACGGGCACCGCCTTGGCGCCGGTTACCGGATCGTGGTCAAATCCGCCGTGGATCTGTAAGGTGTCAAATCGGTAATCCATTAAAATCTCCGTTAGTTATCAGACGCTTTCGACCGACTTTACTTCGGCAACCTCGTCTTTGATGATGCGTTCGATCACGGTCTTCAGGGTCAGGGTGGCCATGGGACAGCCGCCGCAGGCGCCCTGCAGCCTGACCTTGACGATCCCGTCCTCACTGACGTCAACCAGGGCGACATCGCCGCCGTCGCGCTGCAGCATGGGTCTGGCCTTTTCCAGGGCCGCTTCAACTTTTGCCTTTATGTACATAGATTTTCTCCTTTGTGGGCCGCGGACTAAAAAAAACCAGGTTTCTCGTTTTAAGTTAAGCTCCATCCGGGTTCAAGTAAAATTATTGCTGTTTTGACAATCACAGGCGGATCAATTAGATCTGTTTCAGGAGCTTTAGCGCAGTGACGGATAAAAAGAATATCAGACTGGCCCGACGGGTGATCTGGATCGGCTTTGCCGTGAATGTCGCCCTTTCGGCCGTCAAGCTGGCGGCGGGTTTTCTGGCCTCCAGTTCGGCCCTGATCGCCGACGGCATCCATTCCTTAAGCGATCTGGTGACGGATGTGGTGGCCCTGGTGGGCATCCGCATGGGGTCCCGGCCCGAAGATGATGACCACGCCTACGGTCACGGCAAGTTTGAGACCCTGGCCACCGGCCTGATCGGCCTGATGCTGCTGCTGGCCGCGGCCGGGATTGCCTATGCCGGTTTGCAGCATGTGGCGGAGTACGTCCGTGGTGAAATGCTGGCCCGCCCGGGGCTCGCGGCCCTGATGGTGGCCGTGCTCTCCATCGCGGCCAAGGAGGTCCTCTACCGCTACACCATTGGGCGCGGCCGGGCCATCAACTCCTCGGCCGTGATCGCCAATGCCTGGCACCACCGCAGCGACGCCTTTTCATCCATCGGCACCGTGATCGGGATTGCCGGTGCCATGTTCCTGGGCGAAAGCTGGCGTATCTTAGATCCGCTGGCCGCCATCGCCATCAGCCTCTTCATCGTCAGGGCCGGGGTCGGGATCATGCGTGACAGCTTTGACGAACTGCTGGAAAAATCCCTGGACAAGGAAATGGAACATAAGATCCTGGAGGCCATCAATGAGGTCAGCGGGGCGCTCAAACCGCACCGGCTGCGCACCCGCAAGGTGGGGCGCGTGATCGCCATGGATGTGCATGTTAAGGTGGATGCTGCTTTGAATATCGTGGCGGCCCATGAGATTGCCACGCGGGTTGAATCCCGGATCAGGGAGCTGCTGGGCGCGGAGACCATAATCTCCGTGCACATTGAACCGGATGACTGAAAAAAACAAGACCATCAGCTGGCAGGGGAGCGGCGGCTGCCGCGAAGTCCTGCTGCTGGCCTTTCCCCTCATACTGACCACGGCCAGCTGGAGCATCCAGCAGTTTGTGGACCGCATGTTCCTGGCCTGGTATGCGCCCGAGACCATTGCCGCGGCCATGCCGGCGGGCATGCGTCATTTTGCCTTTATCAGCCTGTTTCTGGGGACGGCCAGCTATGTGGACACCTTTGTGGCGCAGTATTATGGCGCCGGACGGGTTGAGCGCATCGGACCTGCGGTCTGGCAGGGGATGTATGTGGCCCTGATCGGCGCGCTTTTCATGCTGCTGCTGGCGCCCTTTGCCGAAACCATCTTTGCGCTGGTGGGTCATGCAGAGGCCATCCGCAGACATGAGGTCGATTATTTCCGGATCCTGTGCCTGGGCTCGGGTTTTCCCATCGCCGGGGCCGCCTTGTCGGCCTTTTATGCCGGGCGCGGCCATCCCTGGCCGGTCATGTGGGTCAATGTGGCGGTCACGGTCGTCAACCTGGTGCTGGACTACCTGCTGGTCTTCGGCCGCTGGGGTTTGCCCGAGATGGGCATCAGGGGTGCGGCCATTGCCACGGTGATTGCCGGGCTCTTTAATGTGATCGCCTATCTGGTGATGATCTGCCGGCCGCGCTACAACCAGGTCTTCGGCACAATCAGCGGTTGGCGCCTGGATGCGGAACTCTTCCTGCGCGTGCTGCGCTACGGTATCCCGGCCGGGATGCAGTTTTTCTTCGATATGCTGGCCTTCACCCTCTTTGTGCTGTTTGTGGGCCGTCTGGTTATGGTAAGCCTGGCCGCCACCAGCATCGCCTATAATATCAACAACCTGGCCTTCATGCCCATGCTGGGCATGGGCATCGCGATCAGTGTGCTGGTGGGCCAGCATCTGGGCAGGGACAATCCGGCCGTAGCCGAAAAGAGCGCCTGGTCGGGGTTTATAATGGCCTTCGGCTACATGTGCACGATTGCCTGTCTGTATGCCTTTGCCCCCGACATCTTTATCGCGCCCTTTGTGGCGCGCGACCAGGCCGGGTCCTATGCCGAGATCTACGGCGTGACCCTGGTGCTGCTGCGCTTTGTGGCGGTCTATTCGCTCTTTGACGCCATGAACATCATGTTTGCCTCGGCCATCAAGGGTGCGGGCGATACGCGCTTCGTGATGGCGGCCATGCTGGTGATCTCGCTCTTTGCCATGGTGATCCCGGTCTATGTGGTGGTTGCAAGCGGCGGGTCGGTCTATCTCTGCTGGGTCTTTGCAACCCTCAATATCTTTTTGCAGGGCGTGGTCTTCTGGCGGCGTTTTCATGGCGGGCGCTGGAAGAGCATGCGCGTGATCGAGCGCCACTGAAAAAGCTATCCCTGGGAGGCAAAGAACCTGCGGATCAGCTCCGTGACAGCCTTTACATCCTCCAGGGCATGACCCTGCTGGCGGAAGTGGGCCGCACCGTTCAGGCCCTTGACATAGGGTGCCATAAATTTGCGAAACAGCAGCACGCCCTGGCGTCCGCCATAGCACGAGCACAGCAGCTCCAGGTGCTCCAGCATGACATCGCGGCGTTCACTAAGCTCAGGACCGGGACCGCCCGCAATGGTAGTAAAGATCCAGGGGTTGCCCATGGCTCCGCGCCCGATCATGCAGGCATCCGCCCCCAGGTCTTTGACCATCTTGAGGTCTTGCGGGGTCTTGATGTTGCCACTGGCCACCACGGGCACCTGACTGGCCTTGACCACCGCCGGCAGGATCTCCCAGTGCGGGACCCCGCGGTACATCTCGGTGCGGGTGCGCGGATGGATGGCCAGGTTATCGATCCCGGTTGCGCTTAATATTTCGGCCACCTCGGCGGCGTTGATGCTGTTCAGGTCCCAGCCGGCGCGGATCTTGACACTGACCGGCAGGCTGACGGCCCTAACCACGGCTTCGGTCATCCGCAAAGCCGTCTCCACATCCTTCATCAGGGCCGCGCCGCTGCCCTTGGCCGTGACCTTCTTGACCGGGCAGCCCATGTTGATGTCGATGCCTGCAAAGCCGTTATCGACCATGATCCTGGCGGCCTCGGCCGCCTCCTCGGGCGAATAGGCAAACAGCTGGGCCACCAGCGGTGTGTCACCGGCGGGGCGTTCCATATATCTCAGGGTCTTGCCGGCCCGGCGGATCAGGCCGGCGGCCGAGATCATCTCGGTGCAGGCCAGCTCGCAGCCGTAGCGGCGGCAGAGTAGGCGCAGGGGCCAGTCCGT
>CAYWBU010000029.1:0-17041 GCA_964456565.1 uncultured Bacteriovoracaceae bacterium
GTGGTCTCCAACCTCAACGGCAAGGTTACCTACCTGAAGCTGGTGGGCCCCGAGCGGCTGCCGCGCTGGGCCACCAAGGCCGTGGACACCTACAGGCTGTCCATGCCGTGCCCCATGATCTATGTGGGCCTGGACACCAAACCCGAGCTCAACGCCCACCACACCATCGTCACCGGCCCGGTGGAAAAGATGAACAGTGTCTGGGACGATTATTATCTGAAAAACCTGATCCCCGAAAACGCCATGAGCCTGATCTGCTGGCCCACCGAGGCCGACCCGTCGCTGGCGCCCAAGGGCCATCATGTGCTCAACTGGATCTGCAACGCGCCGGCGCCCTATTCACCGCTGGGCGACAACTGGGATCTCTGCAAGGACTGGTACAAGGAGCAGGGCCTCAAGGAGCTGGAAAAATATGTGCTGCCGGATGCCCGCAAACATGTCAAGGTCCTGGAGGTCTCCACGCCGCTGGACTTTGAACGCCGGCTGCTGCATCCCCAGGGCGGCATCTACGGCCTGTTCTCCGACATGACCTCGCTGGCCATGTTCCGCATGAACAACCGCTCCCGGGCCGTCAAGAATCTCTATCTCTCCGGGGCCTCCACCCATTTCGGCGGCGGAGTTCCCACATCAGTGGCCTCGGGCGTTGTCACGGCCACCAAGATCTTTGAGGACTTTAAGATATAAGGCTTAGGCCTTTGGTAACCAAACCATAAGGAGGATTTCATGGATAAAATAGTCAACACATTCAAATTACTGGTTGTTCTGGGGGCTGCGGCCGGCGCCGTTGCCGGATGGTTCAATCTCAATCTCAGCACCCGGCGTTATCTGGTCCACCTCGGCAAACAGGTTCCGTATCTGCCCTACAGATACTTCATTTAACCAGGGAGGTGAAACATGTATGACTATGATGTTGTTGTAGTAGGCGCCGGCCTGGGCGGACTCAGTGCCGCGGCCCTGTGCCAGTACCGTGGGCTCAATACGCTCATCCTTGAAAACACCGATGCCGTCGGCGGCTGCTGCGGCTCCTATACCGAAAAGACTAAACATGGCGACTATGTCTTTGACACCGGGGCCAGCGTTGTGGAGCTGAACTTTGTCATTGACGACCTTTTTGAAAAGATCGGGCGCAAGACCCTGGACTACATCCCCTTTGAGCCCATCGACCCCATCTACGGCTTTGTGACCGAAACCGGCGAAAAATTTTCCTATCCGGTTTCCCCCGAGGCCACCCGTGAAATCATCTGCCAGTTCGATCCCAATGAGGGCAAAAACTGGGACCGTTTCTGCAAGGTCGGCGAAAATGCCATCAACAAGGCCTTCGGCATGGTGCTGGATAAACCCATGATGTCGTTCTCGGACGCCCTCAAGGTCTTCATGACCACCCCGGACATGATCAAATATGCGCCCTACATGGCCAAATCATTCGAGAGTGTGCTGTGTTCCTTCTTTGAAAACCAGAAGGTCAGGGATTCCATGAGCCTGCAGTCCTGGTTCCTGGGCCTGCCGCCCTCACTCTGCCCCGGCTATGTGGCCTTCATCGCCTATTCCGAGCATATGGGCATCCTCTATCCCAAGGGCGGCATGGGCAAGATCCCCGAAGGCATCCTCCAAGCCTTCTCCGAGGACGGCGGCAAGATCCAGTACAACAGCCGGGTCACCACGATATCGGCCCAGGGCAAACAGGCCTGCGGCGTGGAACTCTCCGACGGCAGCCAGATCAGCGCCAAGATCGTGGTGACCGACGTCAATGCCAAGACCGTCTACATGGACATGATCGGCCGCGACCGCATGCCCGGCTGGGCCTGGAAGGGCATCGACAGCTATGAGGTCTCGATCCCGGCCCCCATGGTCATGCTCGGCCTGGACACTACGCCCGACCTGCAGACCCATCACACCTTCTGCTACTCCGACCTGGAGGAGATGAACAACCTCTGGTACCGCGACTATCTCAACAATCAGGTCCCCGCCGGCGGCTTCATGCTGATCTCCTGGCCGTCCATGACCGATACCAGCATGGCGCCCAAGGGACACCACTGCCTGAACCTGGTAAGTTTCTGCCCCTATGACCTGACCGACGGCAAGGACTGGGAACAGGAAGATTACCGCCAGTGGTATCTCGATATGATCCTCGATGTCATGGAAGACCGTTTCAATCTGGATCTGAAGTCGCACATCACCTTCAAGAAGCTGATCGACCCCAAGACCTTCCAGAAACGCTACCTGCATCCCCGGGGGGCGGTCTACGGACTGCAGAACGACATGACCTGCACGGCCATGTTCAGACCCAAGATGAAGTCCCCGATCTTCAAGAATCTCTACCTGGCCGGCGCCTCGGTTCACCTCGGCGGCGGCGTGCCGGTCACCACCGGCTCGGGAATCTGTGTCGGCGACTTGATCAAAAAGGATCATAAGCTCTAAGCGGGCTTTTGTCGTTGGAAGCCGTCTCTCGCCCATGGGGGGCGGCTTCCATTTTTATATATGCAGTCCGCTGCATTTAAACTGTAAGGAGTACCACTAAAAATGGCTAAGAACCCAAAAGTGAAATTTGGAACCGGCAACTATGATTATGACATGATCGTGATCGGCGCCGGCATCGGCGGCCTGGCCACCACGGCCATGCTGGCCAAGGAGGGACTCAAGATCCTTGTCCTGGAACAGAGCGACATCATCGGCGGCTGCTGCTCGACTTTTGAGGACGAGGGCTACAAACTGGATGTGGGCGCCTCCATCGTGGAGCTGACCGAGCCCATGTATGAGGTCTTCAAGCGCTGCGACCGTAAGGTTGAGGACTACATGGACCTGATATCCTGCGACCCCATCTATGCCTTTGTCAATGAACAGGGCCAGAAGTTTGCCTATCCGGTGGACTGGGATGAGACTGTCAGGGTCATCAGCGAGATCAACCGCGAAGACGGCGAAAGCTTTAAAAAATTTGCCGAAGAGGGCCGCAACAACATCGAGAAATATGTCATGCCGGTCCTGAGCCGGCCCATGCAGAACATCACGGACGCCTTAAAGACCGTGGCCCTGCACCCCGGGCTGATCACCGAGCTGCTGCCCAAGATGGTCATGACCCATGAAACGGTCATCAAAAAATATTTCAAGGACCCCATCGTGCTGGGTTCCATGGCCTTCCAGAGCTATTTTGCCGGGGCCGCGCCCGAACTCTGTCCCGGATTCATGGGCCTGGTGGCCCTGACCGAACACTACGGCATCTACTATCCCAGGGGCGGCATGATCGGCATCCCCAACGGCCTGGCGGCCGTGGCCAGGGAATATGGCGCCGAAATCAAGACCAAGACCCTGGTGGACCGCATCCTTGTCAATCCCGACAAGAGCGTGCGCGGCGTCAGGCTGGGCAGCGGCGAAGAGATCACGGCCCCGATCGTGACCTCCAATGTCTCGGCCCTGACCACCTACAAAAACATGATCGGCCGCGAAAACCTGCCCTGGCATATCAATGTGGGCATTGATTCCTACACGCCCTCCATGGGCTGTCCCATGATCTACCTCGGCCTGGACAAGGCCCCGGACCTGAATGCCCATCACACCATGCTGGCGGCCCCGCTCGAAAGCATGAACAAGGTCTGGTACGACTACAAGGCCGACGTGATCTCGCGCGACGCCGGGCTTTCACTGGCCTGCTGGCCCAGCGAGGCCGATCCGTCCCTGGCGCCCAAGGGCAAACATATCGTCAACTTTGTCTACAACGCCCCGGTGCCCTATGCCCCCATGGGCTCCAACTGGGACCTCATCAAGGACCAGTACCTGGAAGAGGGCATCGATTTCTTCGACCGGGTCTTCTCGCCCGGCATCAAGAAACATATCAACTATGCCAAGGTCTCCACGCCGCTGGACTTTGAACGCCGCCTGCTGGCGCCCCGGGGCTGCATCTACGGCCTGGACTTTGACATCACCGCCATCGGCCCGCTCAGGCCGCGGTCGCGCTCCTGGGACATCAAAAACCTTTACCTGGTGGGGGCCTCGACCCACATGTCCGGCGGCATCCCCACGGTCATGTCATCCTCGCTCATCACCAGCGACCTCATCAAGCAGGACCATCTCTAAGGGGGAAGAAATGAAAAAACTTATCGCAGTCATCTTGCTGGCAGTCTCGGCCCGTTTGGGAGCCTTTCTCTTCCTGGACCCCAAACGCCGGCGCTATATGATGCTGATCATCCGCCAGGCTCCCTACATTCCTTTTCGCTATCTGACCTGAAACCCGGATTTCATGCTGCAATGATTCAGAGCGGCCCGGCGGAAACCCGCCGGGCCTCCCGTCTTTTTTGGTTTCTTCCTTTTTGCTGTGGGGCTCCGCCCTTTGATGAAGAACATGGGCAAAACCTGTCTCAGAGGAGGAATAGATGCACTTAAAAAAGCAAGACCGCAGCACAGCTTCACCCGTTTTCCACTGGATCATCCTGCTCGCCATGGTGCTCGCCTGCAGCGCCTGCAACAAGGATGATGAGGAGACCCTGGCGGCCGGACTCGACAGTCTCAAGTCCGAATCCGTTGCCGCCGCCATCGGCGAAACCCGCCCCGTACGCCTGACCATCGGGCACGACAGCCGGCTGACCATCGGCAAAATCCTGCCGACCTTTCCCTATGACGCCCGCGGGTCCTACGCCGTCGGCAGCATGACCTATGCGGGCGAGGGCCGGGCGGAGCTGTATTTTCCGGCCAAGGCAGAGGACCTCTACATCCCGCCGCTGCCCATGATCTACATCGCCGACAACCTGCCCCTCAGGGTGGACATCGCGCCGGCCGATCTCACGGGCACCATCGATTTCAACACCGGTGAAGTCAGCCTGGGCTTCGATGCGGCCTTTTACCCGGTCTGCACCGCCCTCTACCGGCCGGACCCGCTCGCGGTCAACACCGCCCTGACCACCGAAATCTCGTGCGGCGAATTCATGACCGTGAGCGGCGAGCGTCTGAATGAATGGGGCGATCTGCGTCTGGTGGGCGTGGCCGAGATCCCTGAATCAGAGGATGCCTTCGTCAATACGCTCCTGACCCTGCCCACCGATGCCGTCACCGACATGGGGGCCCATCTGGACTTTCCCGAAGGGACCTTCGGCGACCCCTTTGCTGAAAAAAGGGTGCGCATGGAGACCCTCAAGGAGGGCCGGCTGTCCATCTACCAGTATCCGCAGTTCGCCTACGACGGTGACGGCGGCCTGGGCGAAGGCACCTGGGAATATGTGGAGGGCTCCGATGCCCTGGCGGACATCACCTTTGAAAATTTCGCCATCCCGGCCCTGGAGGTCATGCCCGGCATCATCCCCAATCTGGCCGGCGCGGACGAACAGTACTGGATGCTCCTGGATGCCCTGGGATATGACATCGACCCCGATGCCGACACCGTCAATCTCGGCTTTGTGCGCATCGATATCGAGGTCATCAGCCTGGAGGGCCAGGCCGACCTGCAAACCGGCTGGATGGAGCTGGTCTTTGACGCCATCTTCACGCCTATGATCTTCGGCCTTGAATTTCCGTCAATCTCGGTGGCCACCACCATCACCACTGAGACCTCTGCCGGACTCAATCATGAGACAACCGGAGAACGCATGGACCTTTGGGGCGACGCCCTGCTGGTGGGGGTCGCGGTCGTGCCGCAGGTCACCGCCGACGATGCAACACCCGTGCTCACCTGGCTGGAAGGGGAATTTGTCAATCTTCTGCTGCAGCTGCCCAGCGATGCGGTCTGCGAGCTGCCGGTTCATATGGACTTCACCGGCCAGGAAGTCCTGTGGTCCAGATAACCTTGAAATCTTGAGGAGACTGTAATGAAAAAAATCTGTTTGTCATCCGCCTGATCTATCTGAAACGGGCAGGGGGTTCCCCCTGCCCCATATCTCAGTTTACCACCGTCACCTGCAGCGGACTGTCAATTATGGCGTTATAGCGATCTTCATCGCCATCCTTGTAATTGAAGATGGGATACATGGTGGCAAAGAAGTAGAGCTCGCCCTTTTTCATCTTGTCGATATTGCCGATGGTGAAGCCCACCTGGGGCGACTGGCCCGGCACGGTTTCCCTGACGGTATCGACATAGGAGTCATCATCCAGATAGTAGAGCCCGGTGGAAAGCGGACTGTCCTGCGGGGAGCCGTCCTTCTTGCGGTCCATGACGATCCGGATCATGAAGGCATTGCCGTCACCCTTGAGGCAGAACCAGTTGAAATCATCCTTGGGCATGGCCTTTTCCTTTTCATCCATGGAGCCGTCACACGCATACCAGACCTGATCGATATTGGTCTTCATCTGCCAGCCCTTCATGTTGTAGAAATCCGCCGCGCCGAAGGATTCAATATCGATGAAGCGGTCCCAGGTGCAGACATTGATGGGCAGCGCGATGCTGATGGGAACCGAGATGGCGTTGCGGTAGTAGAGGTTTTCAACCCCGGCCGCCGGCGAACGCAGAAACTTGTAGACCTCGATGGCATTTTCGGTCCGCCGCACGATCCGGACCGGACCGGCCTGATATTTCGACAGGTTTGAACGGAATCTGGTCTCATCGATCCGGATGTCTATCCCGAAGACCTTGGCCACCACCCTGACCTTGAAGGCATCCAGGATGTCATCCTTGCCGGGAAAATTGATGTCGCCGGGGGCGATGGCCAGCTCCTTGGGACAGGCCATGCTGTAGCTGTCCGTTATTATCAGGTCTTTCTCGGCATCATATTTGACATAAACCACACTGCTGCGGGGCGGGTTCTCCTCAAAGGCACACAGATAGACCCAGCCTTTGCGCCCCTGGGCATCGCTGACGGTCAGCTCGTCCACGGCCACGGCCGCGGCCGGATACTGGCTGCTATCCGCCCGGTCGCCGGCATCATTGATCATGAAGGCCAGCTGATCATTTTCATCCAGCTTGCCGTTATCCTCATCCACGTCCGGACTGATCTCATCCTTGAGCGCGGGCGGCACCATGGTCAGGACCCATCCGCCCTCCTTATCGATCTCATCCACCTGGAAAGGCACCGCCGCCAGCCGGCCATCACGCCACGCCAGCAGACTGAGGTCGGCGATGTCGCGGCCCAGACAGTGCTGCAGTTTTTCACCCAGGACCACCACGGCATCCTCCGTGCGTGTAAGCGTCCTGGATTCCGCCCCCTGGGCGCCGGCTGTGACCAGCAGCAGGCCGATCAGCAAAAAAAACAAGCAATTCCCGATCTTTTTTCTCATGACATACCCTCCATCTTTCGTCAGGCCCGGCCTGACTCTTATTAGGAATCCACTGCTCCATCGGGTCACAGCAAAGCAATTGCAATAAAAACTGACATGTCAGTTTCTTGATTAGTGAAAACTTCCTTCTCCGTCAAGCATAATCCCGGCATATTCAATCCGTAACCGGGGGACCTGCGAGGGGCGCAACCCTCACATCCACCGGCCGGTCCACAATATCCAGACAGGCATCCTTGGCCTCCTCGGAATAGTCCGCGATGGGATACATTATCTCGTTAAAATGCATCCGGCCCTTCCCCAGCCGGTTCATGCCCCTGACCCAGAAGGCCACATTGGGATTCTGGCCCGCAACCCTCTCGGGCGGGTCCGCCGCCATGACATCATCCATGTAATAGAGTTCGGTCGCCACCGGATTCAGATAGCTCCGTTCCTCGGCACCGCAACCCAGCAGCATGCGCACCAGCAGCGCGCCCTGCGGGCCCTTCCGCGCAAACCAGCCCACATCGCCGGCCCGCATTGCCTGTTCCGCGCTGTCCATGCGGCCGTCGATACAGTACCAGCGCGGATCACAGTTATGCCGGAACTGCCAGCCGTTGACATTCTGGAAATCGGCCCCGCCGCGGGCCACCATGTCAAAAAACATGGAAAAACTTTTGAGCGAGATCGGCACCACCACCCGCACCGGAATGGAACAGCTGTCCGCACAGATGACATTTTCAATGGCGGCCGAGGGGGTCTTAAAAAACCGGCTGACCTGCATGGCGTTGCGCGTCCGGCGGATCACGCGCACCGGGCCGTCCTTGTACAGCGACAGTTCGGATATGAAGTCGGTCTCGTCAAAGCCGAATTCAAACCCGGCCACCGCGACTTTCAGCCTGATCTTCATGCGGTCCAGGATGTTTTCGCTGCCGAAGACCGTCAGATACCCCGGGGCAATGGGCAGCTCGGCCGGAAACCCCACCACAAAGGAATCGGTCACCACCCGGTCGGTTTCGATGTCATACCTCACATAATCGCGGCTGCTGCGGGGCGCGGCCTGCTCGAAACAGCACAGATACACCCAGGCCCGCCCCCCGGAATCGGCAAGCTCGATCTCATCCGCGGCCACCACCCCTTCCGGCAGCCCGCCGGCGGCAAGACGGTCGCCGGCATCTTTCAGCATGAACACCAGCTCATCGTTATCATCCAGGGCCCCGCCGTCAACGTCGCGGTCCGGCTCGATCCCGCTGCCTTCCAGCCGCGGCGGCACCATGGTCAGCACCCACTCGCCCGCCTCATCCAGCTCGTCCACCTGAAAGGCAATCGGAACGAGCCGGCCCTCATGCAGGGCCAGCAGGGCCAGGTTTTCAATCGGCCGGTTGAGGGTGCCGTCCAGCACGGCGCCCTTGAGCACCACCTCGCCCCGGCTGCGCTTCAAGGTTTTGCGGCCGTCCTCTGCCGCAGCGCAATTGGCGCTCCGGCAAATAAAAATGCCCAGCAGTGCAACAACTCCGAGACTCGCTACAACTCTTCTGCCCATGTCTCCCCCTTAGGCCCTGAAATCCGGCCAAGAGCATTTATTACATTACCACAAAAGTGTTTTCGGTACGCCCCGATACATGGCATCGGCCACCAGCGAAGCACTCAGGGCCGCAAACACCACCCCGCCGGGCCAGATGGAATAATGCCCGCAGGTATAGAGATTTTCGATCGGCGTGGTGAAGGACCCGAAACGTTTGGCCATGAAGATCTGATACAGGTCGTAGGACCAGCCCATGGGCGCGCCCCGCTCGTTCAGGGTATAGCGTGCCATGGTGCGCGGCGTGCCCAGATCCTTGTAGACCACCTTATCCTTCAGCCCCGGGATTATATCCTCTGAATCCGCGATAATATCCTCCAGGACCTTCTGCTTGAGTTCGCGGTAGGCCTTGTTGCGCGCCAGGGGATCTTCCGTGCCGGTCTCCCAGCCGTTCAGCCAGTCATAGTTGGTGAAGACCTGGATCACCATGGAGTTCTGGCCCCTGGGCGCCAGGGACTTGTCATGCATGCTGGTCCAGTTCAGCTGCGAGAAGCCGCGGCGATGGGCGTCCGGCGTGAACGGATCGGTGACGGTCTCATAGCTGCGCCAGTAGAAGGTGTGATGGGTCTGCATGTGCTTATGCAGCTCCTCATCCGCCATATCCAGCCCCAGGTAGGCCGAGGTCATGCCGAAGCTGACCGGGGCGGTCTTGATGGTCTGGCGGTACTTGTACGGAAAGAGCTCGCTCGGACACATCTCCTGCACCAGCAGCTTGAGATTGCCGGCATGCACCAGCTTGTCGGCATAGAACTTTTCCCCGGCCGCGGTCTCCACCCCGACGGCGCGCCGGTCTTTCACCATCACCTTCTTCACCAGGGTCTTGAGGCGCAGCTCGCCGCCGCGGGCCCTGAAATCGTCCGCCACCTTGTCACAGATGGCCTGCAGCCCGCCCTTGGGATACCAGTAGTCGTAGACGAAACAGTACCAGAACGAGAAAAACATGAAGAGCAGCATGTTGGCGTTGCCGAACTCCCCGAACAGGAAGGCCAGGCGTTTGTCCCTGAAGATCTCCAGACATTTCTGGGTCCCGGTCTTAAAAAGCGCATCCCCCAGCAGCGGGAAAAACTTTGAGGCCGCCCCGGCCATCTTGAGCAGGTTGCGGTATTTGGCGGCGCCCTTGTACAGCAGCGGAAAATCTCCGGCCGCCATCAGGTCCCTGAAGGCCAGGCAGCCGGTGGAGAGGAAGTCGAACCATTCGTCCAGATCGCGGTCATTGCCCGGATAGGCCTTCTTGAAATCATCTCTGATCTGGTCATAGTTCTGCAGCCGCACGTCCGCATCCGGGGTCACGATCCGCCAGTCGGCCCGATCCCAGTCCGCCGGGTCATAGAGTCCCAGCTCGCTCAATATCGGAAACAGCAGACCGCACGATTCCGTTGACTGGTCGCCGGCATCGAAAAAGAAGCCCTTGCG
This sequence comes from uncultured Bacteriovoracaceae bacterium, assembly GCA_964456565.1. GTDB lineage: Bacteria > Desulfobacterota > Desulfomonilia > UBA1062 > UBA1062 > CAYWBU01. Next base: position 10,163 of record CAYWBU010000029.1, read on the forward strand.
CCGAAAACCCATCATATTGCCGCCCACCTGGGCGGCCTGCTCCAGCAGCAGCACCTTCCGGCCCTGCTTGGCCAGCAGATCGCCCAGCACCAGGCCGGCGATGCCGGCCCCGGTAATAATCACATCATAGCTATCATTTTGCTGCATTTTTCATTTTCCTTTCCGGGCCTCCCCCCTTCAGACAAAATAGCGAAACACCATCTTGGGCAGGCTCGTTATCAGCAGCAGCGGATAGCGCCAGTCCGATTTGGTCGTGTTCTGCGCCGCAAAGGCGCCCAGCACCACAAGCATCAAGGCCAGCAGTTTCTTCATCTCCTCACCCCCTAAGCTTTGGCCACCAGCAGGTCGCCGGTGATGATCCCGCCTGCGATAACCGTGGGCACGCCGCCGCCCGGATGGGTCGAGGCCCCGCACAGATACAGGTTATCGATACACTTGGACTTGTTGGCCGGCCGGAACATGGCCATATGCCCCAGATCGGTCTGGATGCCGTAGACCGCACCGCCCGGATGCAGCAGCTCGCGCTCCAGACCCACCGGCGTCAGCATGTCGCTGTAGACCACATGTTCCTTGAGCCCCGGCAGCATGTAGCGCTCCACGGTGTCGATGGCGTCCTCGATATACTGCTCCTTGTAGCGGTCCCAGTTGTTGCCGGCCACGTTGTAGGGCGCCAGACCCATGTGGGTCAGCACATGGTGGCCCTTGGGCGCCAGGTCCGGGTCCACGCCCGAGGCCCAGGAGATCAGGCCCATGACCTCGTTGCGGCCGTCCACCTTGAAGATCTCGTTCTTGAGGTAGTAGTCGCTCCAGTAGGAGTTCATCACGTCCGGGTTGGTGAGCGTCAGGGTGTGGTGGGCATTCAGCGGCGGCTCATAGTCCACCCCCAGGTAGATCATGGGGCACGGCATGGACAGCACCATGGTCTCCAGGCCCTTCCAGACCCGCCAGGGCACATGTTTGCGGCCGATCATGTCCATGTAGACCTTCTTGGCATTCAGGTTGGTGACCACATTCTTGGCCGTGATCGCGGTGCCGTCCCACAGTTCCACGCCATGGGCCCGGCCGCCCTCCACCAGGATGCGCACCACCCGCTTGTTGAACTCCACCTTGCCGCCGTCCTCCTCAAAGGCCTTCTGGATGCCCTTGGGGATCTGGATCATGCCGCCCCTGGGATAATAGATGCCCTGGTGTTCCAGCAGCCCCACCACGGCATACAGCCCGGCGCACATATCCGGCGGCAGCCCGGCGTAGAAGGACTGGAAGGCCATGGAACACAGCACATCGGGATGTTTGAACCACTTGGCCACGATCTTCTGGTGGGTGGTGGCAAAGAGCGGCAGGGCCTTCAAGAGCCCCGGGAACTTCACCAGCATCTTCACCAGGTCCGAAAAACTCTGACAGGGGGCGTAGAAGAAATTTTCCACCAGTTCCTTGATCTGGGGCGTATATTTTTCGGCAAACCCCAGAAAGGCCCTGGCATCCTCGGGCGAGAACTGCGCCATAATTTCGGCCGTCCGGGCCAGATCCACCGGATAGTTGAAACGCACCCCGCGGCTCACATCACTGTAATCATAGATGGGATCAACCGGGATAAATTCCACATAATCCGAACGCTGCCGGCCGATGCGCTTGAAGACCTCCTCAAAGGCATGCGGCACCTCCACCACGCTGGCCCCCAGATCAAAGTGATAGCCCTCCTTGGTCTGAAAGGTTGAACAGCACCCGCCGATCCGATCCGACTGCTCCAGCACCAGGGTCTTGAGCCCGGCATGCTGGCACAGGGCCGCGGTGGTGATGCCACCGACCCCGCCGCCGACCACAACCACATCATAATCCGCCATAGACCACCTCCTTTTCCCGGAAGATCCGGGGCAATCGTCCCGGCCCGCAGGCAGCTGCCCGCCGGACCGGACCCCAAGCACTAAGCGGCAGTCTGATCCCTCAAATTACAAAACAGCGGGCTAAGCGCACCCGCAAATATTTTCCGGCTGCACGATACAGCCCTGCAGCCCGGCAAATTCCAGTTCCGTGATCCGACCGGCCAGCTCGCGCATGAAGGCCACGCTCACGCCCGAACCGCCGGAGAAGAAATAATGCTGCACCACCCGTTCCAGTTCGCCCCACATGCGGACCGCCAGCAGCTCGCAGTCGGCGTCCGCTGCCAGGATGCCCGCCCGGCAGCAATCCTCCAGCTCGGCGGCGATCAGGGAGATGAAACAGGTGTCGATGTAGCGGCGCAGCGCCGGAATCTCGGCACTGACCCTGAAAAAAACCTTGGCAAAGGCGCGGTTGGTGTTCAACAGCCGGAAGACCTTCTCCAGGCGCTTCACATGCAGCTCCATCAGGTCGCAGAGCTCGATGCCCGCAGGGATCTCCATCCGCACGGCCGCCGAGACATCCTGAACGGTCTCGGCGATGATGGCGTCAAAGACATCCCACTTGCCGCTGAAATAGTTGTACATAGTGGCCCGGCCGATGCCGGCCTGTTTGCAGATCATGGAGACATTGGCGCCGGTATACCCGTGACGGGCAAATACCTGCTTGGCGGCCCCCAGAATCCGCTTACGACGTATCGCTGAAATCATCCCCACCCCTCGTAAAGGAAATGACATGTCAGTTCTGTTAATTTTTAACGGTTTTCACTCTTCAAGTCAAACGCTATTATTCGCACCCTTATGGGGCCGACAGAAGCCCTACGCCAGATTGAGATCCTGGGGGCTGTTTTTGGTATAGACGCTCAGGCCCGCATATTCCAGCAGGAACATCTGATCCACCAGGTCCTTGATCTGGCCCTGGCTGGAGACCTTGCTGCGGTCCAGCAGATAATACATCACAAATTTTTCAAAGCCGCCCCACATGCGCACCGCGGACAGTTCATAATCAATGCCCGGCTTCAAGAGCCCCACGTCGCGGCACATCTCCAGCTCCTTCAGGATGATGGCGATGAAGTGCTGGTCAATGCCCTGGCGCACCTTGGGAAACTCGCTGCTGGCGCCGAAGACCACCCCGGCAAAGGGCCGGTTCTTGTAGAGCAGCTTGAAGACGCGCTCCAGGCGTTCGGCATTGGAATTGATGATCTCCTCCACCGACTGCTCGGCCGAGATGTCGATGATCAGGGCCTCGCTGACCTCCTCGACAATGTCGTCAATGATGGCCCGGAAGACATCTTCCTTGTTCTTGAAATAGATATACAGCGTGCCGCGGCCGATGCCGGCCTTTTCACAGATCATGGCAATATTGGTCTTGTTGTAGCCGTTGCGGGCAAAGACTGTTTTAGCCACGTCCAGGATAAATTTTTTTCTTGTTTGCGCTTTCACATCATCCTCAAAAAACTGGAGATTTTTTTAATTCATAGACAATGAAACAGCGCCAGAATACATGTTTTCAGCACCACTGTCAATCAAGCGCGAGGGCGGCCAGGATCTCACCCCAACCTCCCGAAATAAAAAACATATATTTTCGTCATATTACAGACTGCAAGCCTTTAAAAAAGCTCTCTTAAAAACTGACGTGTCGGTTTTCAGGGCCACGGGCCAAGGCCGTTTGCATTCAGCCCGGACAGCCTTAATATAGGCCTTGAAACCGGTCCCCAAGGAGGAAGCCATGAAGGGAACCCATGAGCACAAACATTTGCATGCCCACGAACACCAGCACCAGCATGAGCACGAACATACCCACGGCGACATCACCCACAGCCACATGCACACCCACCAGCACGACCATGAACACACCCATGAGCACAAACATGAACATACGCACGCCGGCTCAGAGCATGCCCACGAGCACAGCCACACCGGCGAACACGGGGCGCATGATCATGATCATCCGGGGCATGCGGGGGAGAGGCACAATCATAGCCATTGAGGAGAGGGTCGGGGTGGATACCCGGATACCCCGCCCTTTCATATGGATCAACCCTACAGGCCGTTCCCGCTGCGATTCAATACACTGACAATCAGGTTTACAACAGTTTTCATCTCATCACTGCGGCTTGTTGCCACAAAGAGAGTCAAGGCTGCCAGGGCCTCATTGCTGATCAGCGGCTGACCGTCCGGTCGCAGGAGCATATCGTTCTTTTCTAAAAACAGCAGAAAACAGGCTGCCGCAATCCGCTTGTTGCCGTCGGCAAAAGAATGATTTTTAACGATCAGATAAAGCAGTACCGCAGCCTTTTCCTCCAGGGAGGGATAAAGATCCTTGCCGTTAAAGCTCTGCATGACCTGGTTGATTGAGCTATTAAAACTTTCATCCTTAGGGAGGCCAAACAGATCGGAGTCCACCACAGTCTTCATCTGGACAATCAGATCCATATACTCATCAACTCCGGGTGAATAGGCTGCCCTGTGGCTCAACCCTTTTGTGTCCAGAGTTTCATGGTCATAGTCATCTAGCAGTGCAAGTCCCTGTCCGAACAGCTGCAGCAAACCGGCTTCGGCTGATCCAGCAGCCCGTTCTTCGATGGCCCGACTCAGAATCCGGATGCCCGATTTCAGGTACTGCACTTCCTGCTGTTTTTGTTCCAGGCGTTTTTGGTTGATGGCATAACCCTGCACCAGATAATCTTTCAGCCGCCGGGTGGCCCACTGGCGGAACTGAGTGCCGCGTTGTGATTTCACCCGATAACCGACCGAAATGATGACATCCAGATTGTAGTATTCGACCTGATAGGCCTTGCCGTCTGCGGCAGTTGTCGCAAATTTTGCGACAACTGCCTCTTTATCCAGTTCCCCCTCATGGAAAACATTATTGACATGCTTGCCAATGGTCTTGATATCGCGATCGAACAGAGACGACAGCTGCTGCCGGTTGAGCCAGACGGTATCCTGATCTACACGCACCTCGATTTGATTGTTTTCATTCTGATAAAAAATGATTTCACTCATTTAAGTCCCTTTGGCATCAACTTGTCCAAGAACATGCACGCCCATTGTATCGCATATTACGGTGGCGGCAAAGGGTGGAAGCCACCACCAAAGAAACCGGCGAACACGGGGCGCATGATCATGATCATCCGGGGCATGAGGGGGAAGTGCATTCGCACGAGCATTGAGGGAGGCGGGGCGGATCAGGGCGAATCTCGGCGTCGTGCATCAAAATCCAGGACTCAACGTAGGGCTGATGCAAAACCCTTGCGGTCCTTATCTGCGTTGCCTAAAATTTTTGGAAAGACCGGCCATTCTGTATTCTGGAATTTAGAATAGTCATTTACGTACAAACCCATTGCCATACTTGCGGTTTTCATCACGAAGAATAACTGCCACCATAAAAAGCGTGATCTTTTAATGAATATATTGTATTTTGAGGTGGTTGCATTGATGGTTATTTTCAAAGGGGTGAATGATGGGTTGGACTATACCAATTGACAGCTTCGTATGGAAACCGAAAAGCAAACTCGCATAGAACTGATCGATTCCGCATTGAAACTCGCCGGGTGGGATGTGAATGACCCGACCCAGGTGGTGCAGGAGTACGATATTCTGGTGGATGCCTGCAAGGCGGCTGAAGCCATAACCCCATATGCCGGCCACCAGTACAGCGATTATGTTCTGCTGGGCAACGACGGCAAAACTCTGGCGGTCGTGGAAGCCAAGAAAACCACCAAAGATGCCGCCATTGGCCGTGAGCAGGCCAAACAGTACTGTTATAACATCCGAAATCAGACCGGCGGAGAACTGCCTTTCTGCTTTTACACCAACGGCCTGGAAATATATTTCTGGGATCTTGAAAATTATCCGCCCCGTAAGGTGGTGGGCTTTCCCACCCGTGATGACCTGGAAAGATTCCAATACATTCGCCGCAATCGTAAGCCCTTAACCCAGGAGCTGATCAATACTGCCATCGCGGGCCGTGATTATCAGATCCGCGCCATCCGTTCCGTGCTGGAATCCATTGAACAGAAAAAGAGGGATTTTTTGCTGGTTATGGCTACCGGCACCGGCAAGACCCGCACCTGCATTGCCATGGTAGATGCCCTGATGCGGGCCGGGCATACCGAGAGGGTTCTCTTTTTGGTGGATCGTATCGCCCTCAGACAACAGGCTCTGGATGCCTTCAAGGAGCATCTGCCCAATGAACCGCGCTGGCCCCATGAAGGTGAGAAATTGCTCGCCAAAGACCGGCGTATCTATGTGGCAACCTATCCCACCATGCTCAATATCATCCGGGATGAAACCCAGAATCTTTCGCCGCATTTTTTCGATTTTATCGTGATCGACGAAAGTCATCGATCCATCTACAACACTTATCAAGAGGTGTTGGACTATTTCAAGACCATCACCCTGGGACTCACGGCCACGCCCACCGATATCATCGACCACAACACCTTCAGCCTATTTGAATGCGAAGATGGTCTGCCAACCTTTGCCTACACCTTTGAAGAGGCCGTCAGCAACATCCCGCCCTATTTATGCAATTTCCAGGTTATGAAAATCCAGACCAGATTTCAGGCCGATGGCATCAACAAACGCACCATCAGCCTGGAAGACCAGAAAAAGATGCTCCTGGAAGGCAAAGATGTTGAAGAATTTAATTTTGAAGGCAGCGAACTTGAAAAAACCGTCATCAACAGAGGCACCAATGCCCTGATTGTCAAGGAGTTCATGGAGGAATCCATCAAGGATGCAGACGGTGTCCTGCCAGGCAAAACCATCTTTTTCTGCACCACCAAGGCCCATGCCCGCCGTATCGAAGAAACCTTTGACAAACTCTATCCCCAACACAAAGGGGAACTGGCCAAGGTACTGGTTTCGGATGACCCGCGTGTTTACGGCAAGGGCGGCCTGCTGGACCAGTTCACCAACAACGACATGCCCAGGGTCGCCATCAGCGTCGACATGCTGGATACCGGCATCGACGTGCGCGAGATCGTGAACCTTGTCT
>CAYWBU010000029.1:17051-17536 GCA_964456565.1 uncultured Bacteriovoracaceae bacterium
CACCCGACTGCTGGAAACCGCCAAAGCCAAACCATGGTGTACCGAAAAAGATGTGTTCCTGATCATGGATTGCTGGGACAACTTTGAATACTTCAAACTGAAACCCCAAGGTAAAGCCTTAAAACCCCAGTTGCCGCTACCGGTCAGACTGGCGGGCCTGCGGCTGGATAAGATTGAAAAGGCCATCGATACCGGCCAACCGGAAATCGCCGAACGCGAGATCGCCAAACTACGCCGCCAGATTGAGACTCTGCCGGGCAACTCGGTTGTCATCAAGGAAGCGGCCACGGTCTTGCACCGCCTGCAGGAAGAAAATTTCTGGGTGACGCTCAACCACCAGAAAATCGAATTTCTGCGCGCCGAGATCAAGCCGCTGTTTCGCACCGTCTCCGAGGTTGATTTCAAGGCCTTGCGGTTTGAAAAAGACCTGCTGGAATATTCCCTGGCCCGGCTGCACAACGCCATCGAAAAGGCTGAAACATTGA
>CAYWBU010000029.1:17546-19622 GCA_964456565.1 uncultured Bacteriovoracaceae bacterium
GTCCATCTTGGACTTCAGGTCGTCGGGCACATAAACATTGAAAGCCGGCATCGTCGAACAGATCGCAGAATTGCCGCTCAGCATCAATTTTGTCAAAGAACAGGAACCGCTGATCCGCGCCGCCCAGACCAATCATTACTGGACCAATGCCGATGAGGATGCCTTCGATGAGCTGACCGCCAAACTCGGCCCCCTGATGAAATTCCGCGAATCGGGCCCAGGTTCCGATCCGATTCATATTGACCTCAGAGATGAACTGCACAAAAAGGAGATGGTCGAATTCGGTCCGCAGCATGAAGCCGTCAGCATCAGCCGCTACCGTGAGATGGTCGAAACCATGATCGCCGAGCTGACCGAACGCACCCCGATCCTGCTGAAAATCAAGGAAGGGCGGGAGATCTCCCCGGACGAGGCCGACGAACTGGCCAAGCTGCTGCATGCCGAACACCCACACATCACCGAGGATCTGCTGCGCAAGGTCTACAAAAATCGCAAGGCCCGTTTTATCGAGTTTATCCGCCATATTCTCGGCATTGAGGCCCTGAAAAGTTTTCAGGAGAAGGTCAGCGTAGCCTTTGATCAATTCATCGGTCAGCACAGCAACCTGTCCTTCCGACAAATGGAGTTTCTAGACCTGCTCAAAGGCTTTATCATTGAACGCGAAAAGGTTGAGAAAAAAGACCTCATCAACGCGCCATTTACCGTTATCCACCCGCAGGGGATTCGCGGCGTGTTCAGTCCGGCGGAGATCAACGAAATCTTGCAACTTACGGAAAAACTGGCTGCTTGATGAATATGAATCGCGCCAGACACGGCAAAGGAAAATATGATCATTTTCGTGGCGTCACGAAAATGATCCTTAAGTTAAACCCATCGAATTCGGTGGTTTTAGGAGGGCGGGAAGATGAAAGCGACCATTAATGCCAAGGGCACTGAAATCACCGTTTTATCCAAAGGCGACGAAAACGATTTCATTTCCCTGACCGACATCGCCCGTTACAAAAATCCCGACGAGCCCAAGGATGTGGTTAAAAACTGGATGCGCAGCCGCAGCACCATCGAGTTTCTTGGCCTTTGGGAACAGTTGAACAACCCGGATTTTAAAGGGGTCGAATTCGACTCCTTTATCCATGAGGCCGGTTCCAACGCCTTTACTCTGTCACCCCAGAAGTGGATTGCCGCCACCAATGCCGTGGGGATGCTTTCAAGATCAGGGCGATACGGCGGCACCTTTGCCCACAAGGATATCGCCTTTGAGTTTGCTTCCTGGGTCTCCGCCGAGTTTAAGCTCTACATCATCAAGGATTATCAACGCCTCAAGGCCGATGAAAACAGCCGCATCTCGCTTGAGTGGAACGTTAATCGCGTCATTTCCAAAATCAACTACAAGATCCACACCGACGCCATCAAAGACAACCTGATCCCGCAGCTGGTTTCCAAACAGCAGCAGGCGTTCGCCTACGCCAGCGAAGCCGATATGCTCAATGTGGCTATGTTCGGCAAGACGGCCAGGGAATGGAAAGGACAAAACCCCGAAGCAAAGGGCAACATGCGGGATGAAGCGACCATCCAGCAGCTCATTGTGCTATCCAACCTGGAAAGCATGAATGCGGAGCTGATCAAGCAGGGAATCCCACAAAATAAAAGACTCGTCGCGCTGAATAAAATGGCCATTGAACAGATGACTTCCATAGTGGGAAGCAAGGCCATCAGGCGACTGGAAAAAGGAAAATAACCATGCTGCAAAACAACCCCGAACTCAAAAGCAAGATCAACCAGCTCTGGAATAAATTCTGGGCTGGAGGCATAGCCAACCCGCTCACCGCCATCGAGCAGATCACCTACCTGCTGTTCATGAAACGGCTCGACGAGCTGGACCAAAAGAAACAGGCCGATGCCGAATGGACCGGCGAGAAATACAAATCCAAATTTGAAGGCACCTGGATACCGCCGGAACAGCGCGACAAGCCCGGCGCCGAACAGTTTGCCGTGGAGCGCCGCAGCTTACGCTGGAGCGAATTCAAACGCATGCAGGCCGAGGACATGCTGCTGCATGTCCAGACCAAGGTTTTCCCT
>CAYWBU010000030.1:0-19593 GCA_964456565.1 uncultured Bacteriovoracaceae bacterium
ATGGAATGACGATACGGCGGCCCATGACCTCACAGAGACAATCAGTCGTAGTGCAACCGTAAGCGGCAATTCCGAGCTCATCTCTGCCGGGTATCTTGACGGTGACAACATGATCGCGCCCGGCGATAATCAGGTGGCCTCTATGATCCATGCCCTGCAGGATAAGGTTGTGGTCATGGACGGTATCAATACGACCATGGATGCCTATTACAGCTCTTTTGTCTCGCGGGTGGGGGTTGATGTCCAGAATGCCAAGATGAATGAATCGTATAACAAAACCCTGATGAATGAATATGTTCAGCGCAAGGAATCTATCACAGGTGTGAATCTGGACGAGGAGATGTCGGTTCTGCTGAAATTTCAGCAGTCATACCGGGCGGCGGCCAAGTTGATTTCCGCCTGTGATGAAATGTTCCAGGCGTTGCTTTCAATCTGATAATATTGTACAAAACGAGCCATAGGAGGGCCGTTTGCTAATACTGACAAGGAAAGTTGGTGAAAATGTCGCCATTGGTGACGATATCCAGATAAGCATCGTTGAGATCAAAGGCTCACAGGTGAAGCTCGGAATCAAGGCCCCCAAAGATGTGGAAGTCCACCGTGAAGAGATTTACATAAAGATCCAGGATGAAAACCGTCTGGCCGCCCAGGTTTCCCGCGACATCCTTTCCAGTGTGGAAGGTCTTGTAAAAAAAGATAAAAAGGCTTGATCAGGGTCCTGTAAGGGATTATCATCCGAATGATTTAAAATCCTTGTTGGAGGTTTTTTATGAAATTTCTGTTCGGATCATTATCCTTTTCAATCAAGCTGGCATTGAAGATGGTCGGTCTGCTTTGGGGTCTTTTCAGTAAAACCTTTGGTTTTATTTTCAAGGGCTTCCGTTTCGGAATGAAAAATGCGGGGTTCATCATGTTTGCCTATCTCTGTAAATTTATATTCAAGCTTTTGACCAGGCCGATTATGATCGGCGTTGTGCTGGGATCTGTGGCGACCTTTATTCTGGTTGATGGGGACCGGCGTAAAAAAGTAATGGAGCTGGCAGGATTATAGGGAAAAGAGCCCCTTTGGGGGCTCTTTTTGCGATCTATCCGGCGACAGCCGCTACTTCATCAATTTCGGCATGCTGGATGAGTTTGTTGACATCAAGGATTAAAGCCACTGTTCCGTCACCCATGATTGTGGCGCCCGAGATTCCTTCTATTTCCTTAAGGGTTTTACCGAGATTTTTTATGACGGTCTGATGCTGCCCGATAACCCGGTCGACGACAAACCCCACCCTGCGGTCATTGACTTCGGTAACCACAATCTGTTCCAGTTCGGGACGCTGACCGTCAATGCCGAAGATTTCGCGCAGGTAGATGTAGGGGACGATCTCCTCCCGGACTTTGGCAATATGCCGGCCGTGGGCTCTTTCGATGTCCTCGGTCGATAATTCGATGCATTCAAGGACAGTGCCCAGTGGAATTACAAAGAAATCATCTCCGATGTCGACAAGCAGGCCGTCAATGATTGCCAGGGTCAGGGGCAGTTTCAACGTAATGATGGTGCCCTGACCCAGAGTGCTCTGGATATCGACTGATCCACCCAGGGATTCGATGCTGCTGACAACCACATCCATCCCCACGCCACGGCCGGAGATGTTGGAAACCGTCTCGGCGGTTGAAAAACCCGGGGCGAAGATCAGTTCCAGGGTTTCTTTTTCCGTCAGCTGGGTGTCTTTGGTGATCAGTCCTTTCTGTTCGGCCTTGGCCCGGATAATCTGGGGGTCGAGGCCCTTGCCGTCATCCTCAATCCTGATCAGGACATAGGCCCCGGAGTGCAGGGCCGAGAGCTTGATGATGCCCTGGGTCTTCTTGCCGGCATTTTTGCGGTCAGCGGGGTTTTCGATGCCATGGTCAATACTGTTGCGGATGAGGTGGACCAGGGGATCTCCAAGTTTTTCGATGACAGTCTTGTCCAGTTCGGTTTCCGCGCCCTCGGTTTCGAAATCAATTTCTTTACCGAGTTCCTCGGAGAGATCACGAACCAGTCGCTTGAAGCGGGCAAAGGTGGTGCCGATGGGGAGCATCCTGATTCCCATGGTGTTGTCCCGCAGTTCAGCGGATAGCCTTTCAACTTCCTCGGCAATAACCACGAGATCCGCATCGTTGCGGAAGGCTGCCAGCTGGGATAGGCGGGCCTGTACGATCACGAGCTCGCCCACCAGATCCACCAGCCCGTCAAGTTTGACTGATGCCACCCGGACACTGGCGGCATTTTCCATCTGGGTCCTCTTCTTGCGCAGTTCGCGGATCTGCTGCTGTTCCGCCAGGGCCGATTTGACCTTGGGCTCTTTGACGATCCCCTCTTCGACCATCATCTGGCCGACTTTTTTCTGCGATTTGAGGGCGGCATTGAGTTTTTCGTTGTCGATATCGCCTTTCTCCAGGAGGATTTCACCGATCTTTTTGTAGTCGATCTCTTTTTCGTCGGCGGAATCAATAAGGTCGATCTTGATGTCACTGATATCATCCACAAACATGAAGGTGTCCCTGATCTCGTCCTTGGCGGTTGTGGTGGTAAGGATGATATCCCAGTAGGTATAACATTTCTCGGCGTCCAGCTCTTCTATGGGCGGCAGGTTTTCCATATAACAGATGACGATGGCATCGCCATGTTCGCACAGTTCATCAATAAGGGGCAGGGGGTTGGTGCCGTTTTCAAAGAGGTCGGCATGCGGTTTGAAACGAATCCGGAATGTTTTTTCCTCGATATCGTCCGGCTTACTGATAGTCTCTTCTTGGACTTGCAGGTCCTTTTCCCGGGGCAGGAGGTTAGTGAAAGCGGCTTCAAGTTCCCGGCGTTTTGCCAGATCTTCCTCAGAGCTTTCCTGGGTTTCCTGAAGCATGGTCTTGATCTGGTCACAGGAAGCCAGGGTGAGGCTGATTAGTTCCTTGGAAACCTTCAGATTGCCTTCCCTGATGGTGTCGTAGACGGTTTCGATCCCATGCGTAAATCTGGCGATGTCATCAAAGCCGAACATGGATCCGGAACCTTTTATTGTATGCATATTGCGGAAAACGCGGCTGATTAGCTCGAAATCGTCAGGGTTCTGCTCCAGTTCAATAAGGGCGTCTTCAAGATCGGCCAGTAACTCATATGCCTCTTCTCTGTAAGCCTGTTTTTGAATATCCATACTCACTCCCTCCGCTTTTATCCTAGTATCCGTTTGGTCACAGCCAGCAGCTGCTCGGGTTTGAAAGGCTTTACAATCCAGCCTGTTGCGCCGGCCTGTTTGCCGAGTTCTTTCTTTGACGAATGCGATTCCGTTGTCAGCAGGACAATCGGTAGAAATTTGTTGCCGGAATCCTGTCTTACGGCCTTGATCAGTCCTATGCCATCAAGGTTGGGCATGTTGAGGTCCGTAATGATCATGTCAACCGGGCCGGCAGATAGTTTGCTCAGCGCATCCTTGCCGTCCTCAGCCTCCACGACATCATAGCCGGCGCCCTTCAGTGTGAACGATACCATTTGGCGGATACTGGCAGAGTCATCAACCGTCATGATCTTTTTAGACATTGTCTTCTCCCATGTTCCAGATTGTATGCGCCGCAATTGTCTGGTTGCTGAAAAAATCATTCAGGCCGGCGGATTTCAGCGCAGCACTAAAGGCATCAGAGATATTCTCCCTGAAGGTCAGTTTTTTATCGCTGTTCAGGAAAGAGCGGCTCAGAGCGAAGAGCAGCTGCAGACAGGCCATGTCGATGGCTTTCAGTTTTGACAGATCCAGGATTATCTGGTCGGTGCCGGTGCCCGCCTCAATGAGCAAATCTTTTAACTGGGCTGCATCCTGGACCGAAAGGGTGCCATCTACAGTAATTTCTTTGCCTTCAGCAACATCTTTTATCTCTATCTGTTCCATGTCTACCTCCGGTGGATATTTTATTAGAAAAGGTCAACATTATCTCCGAATTCACTTTCATCGTTTTCGGATGCCGCTGTTTCGTGAGTGTTGTCTTCCTTCAGCTGTTCCTGATGGATTTCGCGCTCACTCTGCATGGTATACCGCTGTTTGAGCTGGGCAATATACTGGGAATCGTGTGATGAACTGCGGGTGCCGCAGATATCCTGCGCCTTGCCGGCAATGTCATCAAGGTTTTTGATTTCATCGGTGATTCTGGCATTGAGCTCCAGGTGAAAATCGATTGAATCCGCGGTGTCGCTGATCTGATTCGCCAGTCGGTTGCCGAGCATTGAAACCTCGCTCAGCACTCCGAGGACCTGATCGCCGGTTGCGTGCAGGGACTCCAGGAACTGTTTAAGTTTTTCAGACATCTCCATTGCAACCTGCTCCTGTTGTGAGATGCCGGAGTCCGACCTCGAGGCGAACTGCTGGGCAGTGTTGACAACGTCCGTGAGGATCTCGGAGATTGCTCTGGTGTCATGGCGTGAGTTTTTTGAAAGTTCATAGATGGAACCTGAGATTGTATCAAGGGCAGCGCCCTCAAGGCCGATATGGGCAGCCTTTATCCTGGCATTCAGGGCGATGAGCTGCAGCTCCTGGCCAAGCCGCTCAATGTCCATCACAAATCCGGACATGTTTTCAACAGTGGCCGAAACCGACTGCATGGTCTTTTCCATTTCAAGCTGTTCACGCGAGGTGTTGGTCAGTCCGTTGACGACGGATCCGATGCCCGAGTCGATTTCTTCCATAAAGGCCAGTCCGTCGATATCGGAGGCCCAGGCGATCTGTTGGGTGTCGGACAGCATATGACTGACGCTTGATGATATTTCGCGCATGTTTTTGATAATGTCATCAACCGCATCGGTTATTTTGTTGCGGGACTGTTTGAGCTGGGCAGACTGCAGTCGGCACATGTCCATGACCATGGCGGCCTTGCCGTCCTCGGAAAGGTTGGCGTGTTCGGGGTCGTTGATCAGGATATCGCAGAGGTTGTCCAGGGCCTCGGTTACATGTTCAAGCTGCTGGCGGGTGATGTCGTTGAACTGGACAGCCGATACGATTTCCCCGATACTGGCTGAAATTTTTTCTGAACGGGAGGCCAGGTTGCGGGCCGCATCGGTGGCCTGGTCATGTTTCCCGGCCAGAGACTCCTGATTGGTGATCGTATTGGTCAGGATATTGCGTGATTCAGCCTGTCGGTTCTTCTCAAGTTGCATTACATCCGAAAATGTATGCCGAATGAGAATTGCCAGCTGCTCAGATTCGGTGATGATGTTTTTTGTCTTGCCCTCGATGCTAAGTCCGAGGGTTTTTACATCGTTTGCCAGGCTGGCAAAACCGGTATCGGTTGAACTGATGTGGGCATTCTCAACCTGGGTGAAAAATCCGAGCATGTTGAGATTGAGGACCAGCATGCGGAATTCCTCCAGCGATGAAACCACGCGTCCGATTACATCCAGGTAATGGCTAAGGATGTCCGAACGCTTGTCGAACTGGCCTTCGAGCGAGGTCAGATGCTGCTGCAGGGATTCAAGGATGAGACTCAAACCTTCAATTCCGCCAGTTATTTCACTGCCGGTCATGATTTCGCGGATCTGGGTTGTCAGGTCTGATATTTGCCTGGAATTCAGGGTGTAATCCTGGAGTTTACCGCCGATTTCCAGGAAATCTTTTTCAATGGACCGGGCAAGTTCAGCAATGGTCCGGCCGCATTCTCCCAGGGGTTCGCACCATTTCGGACTTTTGCCGGGAGTGGGCCGGTTTTTTCTGGTTGGAGAAGTGGACCTGATCTTAATTTTTGAGATAAGGGCCGCTGTGTTTTTTGTGGTTGTCTGTAGAATATGTGTCATAGTGTCAGGGCATCCTGTAGACCCGCATGATTTCAGCAGGGATGGATTCCAGAGGCAGGATTTTATCCGTTCCGCCCAACTTGATGGCCTCTTTGGGCATGCCGAAAACGATACATGATTTTTCATCCTGGGCGATATTGTAAGCGCCGGTTTCCTTCATCTCGGACATGCCTTTGGCCCCATCGTCGCCCATACCGGTCATGATGACGCCGATGGCATTTTTGCCGACATATTTGGCGGCCGAGCGGAAAAGGACATCAACCGAGGGCCGATGACGGGATACCAGTGGTCCGTCCTTGATCTCGACATAGTAGCGGGCCCCGCTGCGTTTTAGCAGGATATGGTGGTTGCCGGGAGCAATCAGGGCATGGCCGGGCAATACGGTATCGTTGTTGGCGGCCTCCTTGATTGAGATCTGGCAGATGCTGTTGAGTCGTTGCGAGAATGCGGCGGTGAAACCCTCGGGCATGTGCTGGACGATTACTATTCCGGGACAGTCGGCAGGCATGGCCTCCAGGAATGTTTTTAAGGCCTCGGTGCCGCCGGTGGACGCGCCGACGACCACGATCTTCTCAGTGGTTTTGAGGACGGGCTGTCTATCGGCCTTCGATATGACAACGTCAGCGGTCAGTTTCGGGGCGATCAGCGGCGGTACGGCAACCGGTTTGCGGCCGATATTGACCTGGGATGCGGCAACCACGGCATCACAGATCATTGCCGCTGATTCTTCAAGCATCTCCTTGGTCCCCAGGCTCGGCTTGTGGATCACCTCCACCGCCCCCAGTTCTACCGCCCGCAAGGCAGTCTCCGATCCTTTGCCGGCCAGGGTTGAACAGATAACCACAGGAATAGGGTGCTGTTTCATGAGTTTCTGCAGGAAGGTCAGACCGTCCATGCGTGGCATTTCAACATCCAGGGTTATTACATCGGGGATTTCGCGTTGCAGTTTGGCGGCGGCCTGATAGGGGTCGCTGGCGGTAGCCATGATTTCGATTCTGGGGTCTATAGACAGGATGTCGCTCAGCGTTTGTCTTACGAGCGCGGAATCATCAACAATCAGTACCCGAACCTTCCTCATTCCAACTCCTTTTTGTGACTGTTCTTGTAATATTAATAGCCAGCCCGCTAAATCCAAGTGTTCATTATTATTAGTCTCTTGTTAATATGTCGCAACTCGCCGCCTTACACGGGCAATTTTCTTGAAACGGTGTTGGCCACCGGTTTAAGCGGGACATTCAGGCCGCTGATGGTCTCGGAATGTCCCGTAAACATGTATCCTCCGGGACTGAGGTGGTTGCACAGACGGTTAATGACGTTTTCCTGGGTTGCTCGATCAAAATAGATCAGGACATTACGGCAGAAGATGATGTCCATCTTTTCCCGCATGCCGAAGTCGCCCTGCATGAAATTCAGCCGCCGGAACTTGACATGGGCCCGCAGCTCGGGAACGATCCGAACCCTGTCATCGGTTTTGTTTTTGCTGCGCATGAGATATTTACGCCGCAGTTCGGCCGGAATCGGTTGGACTTTCTCCTCATTATATATGGCCATTTTGGCGGCATCCAGCACGCGGGTGGAGATGTCGGTGCCCAGGATTATGTAACTGAAACCGGTCATGCGGGCTGAAAATTCGTTCAGCAGCATGGCCAGCGAATAGGGTTCCTCGCCGGAAGAACAGGCCGCACTCCAGACAAGCATCTTCCTCCTGAGGCCGGCCCCGGTGGAGTTTATCAGGGTGGGCAGGGCCTCTTCCAGCAGGAATTCAAAGTGCTGGGGTTCACGGAAAAAATCGGTTTTATTGGTGGTCACGACATCGATCATATTGATCAGTTCGTTGGCAATACCCTCGGGGCTGAATAGGTAGTTGCAGTATTCGTCGAAGCTGGTCAGGCCGATATTGCGCAATCTTTTCTGCAGGCGCGATTCCAGCATGGTTTTTTTTGAAAGGGGCATCTTGATCCCGCATTCGGTATAGATGAACTCACTGAGCTTTTTAAAAAGCTCAGTGGACATAGATGCCTTGAAGAAATTACTGCTGTTTGTGTCATCCATCAACAATCCCCTGGAAATCAGAAGAGTGGCCGGGCAGAGTTATTCTGCCGGCTCCTCCTCATATGTCTGACTGATTAGAGAGAATTCATCGCTTGAGAGCACCCTATCAATGTCCAGGATCATGATAAATTCCTCATTTTTTTTACCCATGCCCCTGATGTAGTCGGTGTTGAGTCGGGTGCCGAGCTTGGGAGCCGGCTCAATATTCTCCGGCTCCATATCCATCACCTCGTTGACTGCGTCCGCCAGGGCTCCCAGGACAGTGGTTTCCTCATCCATACTGATTTCCACGATGATGATGCGGGTGTTTACGGTTTTTTCCGTTTCGGTTATGCCGAATTTCAGTCTCAGATCGACAACCGGAACCACGGCTCCCCTCAGATTGATGACCCCCTTTATGAAATCAGGTGTCTGGGGGACTTTTGTAATCCTGGTCATATCCAGCACCTCGCGCACTTTGGAGATCTCGATGGCAAACTCCTCCTTGTTGAGTTCGAACGATAAATACTGGGTGACTTCGGTGATTCCTTCAACACTCATATGCCGATCCTCCAATTTTTAGATAATTTAAATTTCTCTGTTAATAATAATGGGTATCAATATCTTTCAAAGTCCATGTCATGCCGGTCGCTGGTGGGCGGGCTGTCGCTGAGGTTGAGATTGATGCCCTCGGTGCTGATTCTGTTTGTTGCAATATGGGCAATCTTGGTTTGGGGGGCAGTGTCATGGACGGCCTGCGGGGCATTCTTGATGAAACTGGTATTGTTTTCATCCAGCCGGAAATAGCTGATGGTCTCCTGCAGACGGACTGCCTGATTGGCGAGCTCCTCAGATGTTGAGGCCATCTCCTCGGAGGCGGCTGCATTTTGCTGTACAACCTGATTGAGCTGCTGGATGGCGGCATTTATCTGTTCGGCTCCGGCGTTTTGCTCCTGGCTCGCAGCGGCAATTTCCTGAACCAACTGGGCGTTTTTCTGGATGTTGGGCACGATCTGATCCAGCAGGGAGCCGGCCTGCTGGGCGATATCGACGCTATCGACAGAGAGTTTGCTGATTTCACCGGCAGCCGCGGCGCTGCGTTCGGCCAGACGTCTGACCGCTGCGGCCACAACCGCAAAACCCTTGCCGTGTTCGCCGGCCCGGGCGGCCTCAATTGCGGCATTCAGTGCCAGCAGGTCGGTCTGACGGGCGATTTCCTCAACGATGGTGATTTTCTCGGCAATGGTACGCATGGCTTTGACGGTTTCGTCAACGGCCTGACCGCCCCGCTGGGCATCTGTGGCGGATTGGGTGGCGATCTTGTCGGTCTGCAGGGCATTGTCGGCATTTTGGCGGATGTTGGCGGCCATCTGTTGCATGGAAGCCGAAGCCTCTTCGGCAGCGGATGCCTGTTCGGAACTTCCTTGGGAAAGCTGCTGAGAGGTGGTGCTCATTTCTTCGCTGCCCGAAGCTACATTGTTGGAAGCGTTTCCGATCTCCCTGACAATTTCACGCAGCTTCTGCGTCATCTTGTTCATGGCATTCATGAGCATATTTTTGCTGTTGTCCTCGTGGGTTCCCAGTTCGGTTGTAAGATCGCCGTCCGCAATCCTGACCGCCAGATCAACGCCGCGGCGCATGGACTTGACCATCTCACGCAAGGCGTCGGCCAGGACGCCGATCTCATCTTTCTGTTGGATATCGATTTCGGCATTGAGGTCGCCCTCGGCCACCTTAAGCGCGAGGTTCACCCCTTTCTGCAAGTCGGAGGTAATGCTTTTTGCAAAGAAGTAGTAAATCAGAAAGGCAATGATCAGAGAAGAGATGCTGACCAGCAATACAATGTTGCGGACGGATTTTGCCGGGGCCAGGAATTCATCCTCCGGTAGTGTTAGACCTATACTCCAGCCTGTAAGTTTGACCGGGGCAAATCCGGCTACTTTGGGGATGTTTTCGAAGATGTACGATTCAACCCCTTTCTGTCCGGAGGTCATTCTCTCGGTCAGGCTTTCCATTCCTTTGAGTTCATTGGCGTTAAGATTGAATATATGTTTTTTTACGGGATGGGCGATGAAGGTGCCGCTTCTGTCAAGCATGTAGGCATAGCCTGTTTCACCAATCGTAGCGCTGCTGATCAGGGTTGTCAGGAATTCAATTTCCAGGATGTTGGCCACCATGCCCACCACGCGTCCGTCCCCGGAATAGATCGGGGCAGCAATTGGGATGAATGGTTTCTGGGTGACTTTATTGAGGTTGGCCTGCCCGATAGAGGTCTTGCCGGCTACGGCATCTTTGAAATATATGCGGTCAGTCACGGATACGCCAAGATAGGACGGTTTTGAGGCCGCGAAACATTGCCCATCAAGTCCGACTATAACGATTGCCTGGCTGTTTTCCCGCAAACCTTGAGTGTCTCCCATACGAACTATTTTTTCATTCAGGGCCTGTTGTTGGCGTTGGGTGGCTTGTTTGCCTTTTGCATTAACGGCAGTGGCAACATCAATGATGGCTTGATCATTTGCCAGTGCGGTTATGACGCGCAGTTCGCCCTGAAGGGCATTGGTGACGGCTTCACTTAATGCGGTGGACGTGCCTGCGAGCTGTTCGAACTCAATTTTGCGCAGCCCGTCTCCGGCCTTGCTGACTGCAAAACTACCGACAATGATTAAGGGTAAAACAACGGCCAATGTTCCCACTAAGATCAGTTTTACGCCAAGCTTTAAATCTTTAAACATTACATCCTCCCTAAGTTTAGTGTGATGCGCCCACCTTTTCTGCCCTTTGCGGATAAAGGTCCCTTGCTTGGCTTGTACCTGCGTAAATTTATAGCAAAATGATCAAATCAATATTTTATTTAATGCCTGCCCCCACATGTCGGGGTTTTAAGCGTTGTCGCATCCCCTTTCAGCAGTAACGGTGCGGTCGCTGTGACGATGTTCGGGGGAATAAATGGTCCGTCCGGTTGCGCTTCTGTGATTTGAGCGCCTGATTGACGATCTCGGTCAGTTGGTGGATGCCCATGGGTTTCAGAAAGGCCTTCATGATGCCGGCGTTGGCTATGGCCTCCCGCGGCAGATCCAGGTGGCCGGTGACCATTATAATAGGCAGGTCCGGCCTTTCCTTTGAACGGATCCGGGCCAGCTCCAGACCGTTCATCTCAGGCATGCTGTAATCCGTGATCACCAGTCTGTACTGGGCGGGATTCAACAGGAACTGGTTAAGGGCGGCGATACTGTCGGTGTGTGCAGTTACCTTGAAACCGAGGGATTCAAGATGTTCTTTCTGGTATGCTACAATCTCAGCTTCATCATCAATGATCAGGATGTGATTCGGACAACGTTTGGTCACAATAACTCCCCTCGTAGAATTTATTTATGTCTCTTTTCATCAGCGAGAGTTCTGACAACACTTACCAGGTCTTCCGCTGTTTTTTTGCCGCGCAGTATTCCGAGCAGCTGCCCTCCATGAAATAGGGCGCCATGTCTTCAAGGGCATAGCAAGACCTGACCGCATTGCCGAACCAGTGGGCAACTTTGGCCAGTGTGGTGAGGACCTCCTTGAGGTTCTCGTCATGACGGATACAGGCCAGCACAATGGGAATGCCATTTTCCGGCAGCAGCTCTTCAAGATTGTCTTCATTGATCCGCGTCAGCACCTTGTTAACGTCCATGGTAATTCCTGCTCCAAGCTGTATTGGCCCAATGCTCAGAGCATTATTCATGCCACCCGGCAGATTAAAGTGATATCTTTGTTAATATTAAGTTTTTTAAGGTGTTATGCTGATGGTGTGGAGTTTTTTATGGTGATCTGATCTAGGATATCTGTAACACGTTACAGGTTTGGATGTAACATGTATGTAACATGTTACATGGCTTCCGGCTGATCATCGAGGTTGTACCGCAGAAGCCGACGGTACATGGTTTGGCGGCTGATCCCCAGGATGCGGGCAGCCTTGGCCTTGTTGCCACCGGACTTTCTGAGGGCGTCCAGGAGCTGTTCCAGTTCTCCGGCCGGCTTTTGGTCTTTGGCAACTGTTTCCTGGTGTGCATCGCGCAGTTCGGGCGGCAGATCGTCAATGGTCAGGATGTTGCCATGGCAGATAACAAAGGCATGTTCAATGGCATGCTGCAGCTCACGCACATTGCCGCGCCAGGGGTAATTCATCAGGGCCTTTTCCGCCTCGGATGAAATTCCCGCAATCTGTTTTTTGAAACGCTTGTTGAAGGTGTCCATGTAATGTTTGACGATCAGCGGAATGTCTTCGCGTCTTTCCCGCAGCGGCGGCAGGGTGATCTCGACCACTTTCAGCCGGTAATACAGGTCTTCACGGAATTCTCCCATTTTGACCATTTCCTTGAGATTGCGGTTGGTTGCGGCAATAACTCGGACATCGACCTTGATGGACTTGGATTCGCCGACCCGTTCAAATTCGCGTTCCTCCAGGACTCGCAGAAGTTTGAGCTGGATGCGGGGCGATATGTCACCGATTTCATCGAGAAAAATTGTGCCGCCGTCGGCCAGCTGAAAACGGCCCTCCTTGTCCTTGATGGCCGAGGTGAAGGCGCCTTTGACATGGCCGAAGAGTTCGCTTTCGAGCAGGTTTTCGGCGAGCGATGAGCAGTTTACGGCAACCATGGGCATGTGGGCCCGAATGCCGCTGTAATGCAGGGCCTTGGCAATCAGCTCTTTGCCGGTGCCGCTTTCACCGGTTATCAGGACAGTGGAATCCGTATCCTTCAGGTCTTCGAGCAGGTTGAAGATCTCCTGCATCCTGGAACCCTTGCCGATGATGTTGTGGAACTGATGGCGGTCCTTGAGTTCCCGTTCGAGATTGGAAAGCAGGGTGATGTCCCTGATAACCAGGACGCCGCCGGCAAAA
This sequence comes from uncultured Bacteriovoracaceae bacterium, assembly GCA_964456565.1. Lineage (GTDB taxonomy): Bacteria > Desulfobacterota > Desulfomonilia > UBA1062 > UBA1062 > CAYWBU01. Next base: position 12,705 of record CAYWBU010000030.1, read on the forward strand.
TTGCCGTCCTTATCCTTGAGGGGCGAACTGTTCAGGACGACCACCTGGGAAGAATTGTCATCGCGCCGGCATTCCACCCTGTATTCCTGGATGGCCTGTTTGGTCTTGAGGGTCTGATCCAGAATCTTGAAACAGGTCCGGCGGCAGGGGTTCCCGTCATTGGCGAATCTGGACCAGTTCAGGCCCTTGGGGTTGATGCCGAAGATCTTTTCCGTGATGTCGTTGGCTTCAATGACATGCATGTTGTTGTCGACCGTGATGATGGCATCGGTGACACTTCTGAAAATGGCCTCCAGGTTGGAGCGGTAGCGCTCTTTTTCCATTTCGAGCAGTCTTTTTTCGTCCATCAGGGCCTTGTGCTGCAGGGCATGGGTGGTGACGCGGATGAGGGTTTCGCGTTTGATGGGTTTGATCAGGTAGTCAAAGGCACCCAATCGCAGCGCATCCTGGGCGGTTACGATGTTGGGGTCGCCGGTGATCATCACCACCGGACAGGTCATGCCTCGCGTGCGGATATTTTTGAGGATATTCACACCGGACTGGTTGTCGAGGATGATGTCGATAAAAAGGAGGTCGAACTCGGCGCCGTAGATGGCATCCATGGCAGCGTCGAAGCTGTCCGCGGTTGTAACCTCATGACCTTCCTTGCCGAGAAAGGCCCCGAAGGTGAACCTTATGCTTTCCTCATCATCAACAACCAGGATTCTGTTACTCATGCCCTACCTCAATCCGTGAGTTTTTCTGCAGTCATCAATATGCGACAGAAGTGCAAATATCTTTTCGGAAAAGTGTAACATTAACTGTAACATTTTTTATGGGGTCAAGATGTTTTGTGAGAAAATGTTACACATGTGTCATATGAGCCTGAATTTATTTAATTCCCGGAGCAACTTCATCTTTTCAATGGGCTTGACAATATAGGAGGTCGCGCCTCCCTTGTAGGCCTCGATCACGTTTTCGGGTGTGTCCAGGGCCGTTATCATAATGATCTTGGCACGCCGATCTTCTGCTATGCCGAGCTTTTCCTCTTCCTGCCTGATCGCCAGCAGGACCTGCTGGCCGTCCATTTCGGGCATCATTATATCCAGGCAGATAAGGTCGAAAGGTGTGTCATTTTGCCAGGCGGTCCGGCAGAGTTCCAGGGCCAGGCGGCCACGATCAGCAATCTTGCAATCACCGTAATCAGAAAAAATTTCTGTCAGGATGTTCGCAGATGTCGCATCATCTTCAACAATCAGGATTTTCATTACTACCTCTTCGATTACGAGACATAAACTAAAACTAAAGAAGGCCGCCACCTGAGTCAATACCTGTCCCGAGAAATCAATTCTTGGTGAACAGGCCTTGCAGTTGTGACAGGGCTTCCTCCATATCATCCAGGTATCCGGGAATTGGTTCGAGGCGTTTTTCACGGGCGGCAATTTCGGTCTGCAGGGCAAGTTCGTGCAGCCGGAGTGCGCCGGTATTGGCGCTGGAACCTTTTAAGGTGTGGGCATGTTGCACCAGGAGTTCGTGATCTTTTTTCTGCAGGGCTGCTCGGATTGATCTTATGAGTTCTGGAGCGTTCTGCAGGAAGATCTCCATGATGCGTTCAATCATGCTGTTATCGCCGCCCAGTCTGGCCAGTAAATTTTCGCGGTCAAAAAATGTCAGGGATGCCGGCTGGCGGACGGTTTCGACAGCTGTAATCATGGGGCTGGCGGTCCATTTTCTGATTTCCATATCCAGGTCTTCAGCCTGGATCGGTTTGGGGAGATAACCGTCCATTCCGGCACTGAGGCATTTCTCGCGATCCCCTTTCATGGCGTGGGCCGTCATGGCCACGATGGGCACCCGGTGGAGGCCGGCATCTTTTTCATAATCACGGATTGAGCGGGTCGCTTCATAGCCGTCCATGTCCGGCATCTGGATATCCATGAGCAGCAGGTCATATTCATGGGTCTTATATCTTTTGATGGCATCAATTCCGTTAACGGCGATGTCTGCGTCATAGCCCAGGTGCTGGAGGATTCCGATGGCCACCTGCTGGTTGACCTTGTTGTCTTCCACAAGCAGGATCTGCGGTCGGGCCTCCGGTGTTGTGTCGTTCCGGCTCTGGACGGCCGATTTCGGGGATTCCTTGCCGTTGCCGAGGATGCTGGCAAGGACCTTTCTGATTTCACTCTGCTTGACCGGTTTGGTGACATGTCCTGCAAAACCCAGGTTCAGCACCCTTTCAGTATCTTCAGATTTTCCGATGGGGGAAAGCAGAATCGTCGGTTTATGGGTGTCAACAGGTGGCTCTGCACCTGATGAAAAGATGTCCCTGTCCACGATGAACAGGTCATATTCTGCGATATCCGGCATATCCTGCAGCCCCTTACAGATGTCAACTGCAGCGGGTGCCCAGGTGGTTAAAATGGCGGATATTGCCATGGCGGTTTCCGCATGGGGGGTAGCGACGAGGATCTTTGTGTTGTCAAGGCCTTCGGGGGCAATCAGGGCCGTATCCTCAATGGACTGTTTTTCAAATGGGACCGTGAACTTGAAGGTTGTGCCCCTGCCGGGAAGACTTTGGATCTCAATGGTTCCGCCCATCAGCTCCACAATGCTTCTGGCGATGCTCAGTCCCAGACCGCTGCCGCCATATTTGCGGCTGGTAGATGCGTCGATCTGGGTGAATTCACTGAATATATCTTTCTGCCTTTCGGGCGGGATCCCGATGCCGGTGTCACTGATGCTGAAACTGATGCGGTAGTGATTGCCGTGGTTTTCATGTACCGCAACCCTGACTGTCACCCGCCCGGCCTCGGTAAATTTGATGGCATTGCCGATCAGGTTGGTCAGGACCTGGCGCAGTCGGCCGGGATCGCCCCGCAGCAGGGCCGGTACGTCATTTTCCATAATGGTCGTATATTCGATATCTTTCTGGTGGGCCTTGATTGCCAGGGCATCGCCGATGTTTTCCAGTTTGGTTCTGAGGTTGAAATCGGTGATTTCCAGCTGCATCTTGCCGGCCTCAATCTTGGAAAAATCGAGGATGTCATTGATCAGGCTCATCAGGGATTCGGCGCTAATCCGGGCGGTTTCGGCATAGGTGCGCTGTTTTTCCTGGAGCTGGGTGGTCATCAGCAGGTTGGTCATGCCGATGATGCCGTTTATGGGGGTCCGGATCTCATGGCTCATGCGGGCCAGGAAATCGCCTTTGGCCTGGTTGGCGATCTTGGCTTCCAGGGCGAGGCGTTCGGCCGTCTCCTTGGCGCGCCGCAGTTCGTCCTCGGCCAGTTTGCTCTGGGTGATGTCGGTCATGGTGCCCGTAAGACCGACAATCCGGCCATTTTCCGTGGTCGGCCGGCTGGATGTCCTGACATAGGCCGCGGCCATATCCTTGTCAATCACCCGGAATTCAAAGGGAGAGAGGTCTCCCTGCATGGTTTTTGTCAGGCTTTGCTGGAGGCGTTCCAGGTCTTCGGGGTGCACAAAATCGCTAAATGGACGGCCGATAACCTCGTCAGGTGTGTATGATGCTATCCGGGATATGGACGGACCGATATAGGTAAAGGTCCCCTGAGTATCGAGGGAGAAGACCACATCGTTGATGTTCTCCACCAGATTACGGAATTTTTCCTCGGACTGGCGCAGTTTTTCCTCATAGAGCTTCTGCCCGGTTATGTCACGGGTAACACCGTGAATGCCGGTGGCGTGCCCGTTGCTGTCCCGGACAATGGCCAGGCGTACATCGCCCCAGACCGTGTGGCCCTGTTTGTGCTTGTATTCAAGCTGCAATGAAATGATGCGGTTGGGGTCGCCCGTGCCGGAGGCCTCCAACTGCAATTCACGTTCGGCAATCTCCATGGCCTTGCTCATGGAAGCTTCGGTCATCAGGTTGAAGACCGGGATGTTGCCCCATTCCTCGAAGGAGTAGCCGGTCATGCTCTCAAGCGAAGGACTGACATAGGTGATGTTGAAATTCCTGTCGGTGGACCAGATGACATCCGAGGTGTTCTCGGTCAGGATGCGATAGCGCCGTTCACTGTCCCTGAGGGCCTCTTCCACCTGTTTGCGTTTTGATACATCCCGGGTGACCGTCAGCAGTCCGGCACGGTTGCCGGCATCATCGTGAACATGTTTATAGGTGGTCTCGGTCCAGACAGTTTTACCGCTTTTATGTTTCACGGCCAGTTCCACCGGGTCGTTCAGCCCATGACCGTCCTGCACTTTTTGCAGTTCCTGTTCGGCGGCAACGAGGTGTTCCGGGGCCACAAAGGAGCTGATGATCAGATCGATCGATTTGAAGGTCCGGTAATATTCCTCGGTGGTATAGCCCAGCAGTTTCTCAATGGCGGGACTGATGTAGACCGGATAGAAGTCAAGGCTCCACAATACCACCATGTCACTGGTGTTTTCGGCTATCAGACGGAAAAAATCTTTGTGCTGCGGATCAAGGTTTGTCAATGGTGATCAGTCTCCGTGCTTGGTTTCATCTTTTGCGGCGTCGGGATAATATTTTTCGAGGCACTCGGGGCAGAGGCTGTGACTCAGTTTTGCAAGGGAATGCTCCTGAATATAGAGCTCCAGGCGTTGCCAGATCTCCTCGTCATTGCGGATTTTGTGACAATGCGAGCAGATGGGCAGGACTCCCTGAAGGGTCTTGATATGGGTCAGGGCATCCTGGAGTTCCGTGACCCTGGTCTGCAGGGAGGCCTGCAGGCCGATGATCCGTTCGCCCACCTTGAGTCTGGCATAGAGCTCGTCGCTGTCAAATGGTTTGGTGATATAATCATCGGCGCCTGCTTCCAGGCCGGTGACCAGGTCTTCACGGTTGTCGCGGATGGTCAGCAGAATGATATACGGCGGATTTGAACTGTGACGCTCGCGGACCCGGCGGCAGACTTCGACTCCGTCCAGCCCGGGCATCATCCAGTCCAGGATGGCCAGCGACGGGGCGTCCTCTTTTTTCAGTTCATCCCAGGCTGCGCTGCCGTCACTGACGGTGATGACTTCATAGTTGAGCTTTTCAAGGAAAATTTCCAATATTTTCCTGGAGGTAAGGTCGTCTTCAGCTATAAGAACTCTCATTAAAATCTCCTGATATTTTAACCGGTATTGCCTTGTCCGCCATACACTTCCACTCCAAAGTAAGAACACTATTCGGCAGTCAGCCTGCAATAGATGAATATTTCTGAAGGAGGTGTCATGTTTTCAGCAATCGAGGCTGTCTTTGCGGGATACGCCCAGCTCGCGGTATACACGCTGGCGTGAATTGAAGCTGCGTTTCAATGTAGGAGATTCATCAACATAATCATAGATGTAGGCATGTTTCTTTTCTTCGGCTATTCTCAGGATGCGGCCGATGTACTGTTTGATCCGGCCGCTGAAGCCCACCGGGGTTGCCAGGAAGATGGATGACATTTGTTTGAGGTCGAAGCCTTCGCCGATGAGCTGGGATGTGGCCACCAGAATCTTGATTTCACCCGCATTCAGGCTGTCGATAATGGATGATCGTTGTGCCGACGGTGTGGATCCGGTCAGCAGGACGGCATCCGCGCCCTGATTGCAAATGAGCTTGCACAGGGCTTCGCAGTGGGAAACCCTTTCGGAGATCACCAGGGCGATTCCGGGATATTTCTGCGTATGGCGGATCACATCTCCGGCGATCATCTGGTTGCGCTGGCGGTCGCCGGCCAGGGTCTTTATCAGGCGCTGGTAGCGGTCGCCCTCGAAACGGTAATGCCGCCCGGTCTCACGCACCACCAGGTGGGCCCGCATGATCTTGTCGATCTGCTGCAGCTCGCGGGCCCGGATGCAATGGGTCTTCTCGCCCAGGAAGAGGTGGATCAGGCGTGTCAGGCCGTCACTGCGGTAGGGGGTGGCCGAGAGCCCCAGCATGAAGAAGCCGTCGAAGACGCTGACGGCCTCGGTGAAGGTGCGCGCCGGGATATGGTGGCATTCATCCACCACGATCTGGCCGAACCTGTCCTTGAGTTCGTCCTTGAGGCGGTAAAGCGAATTGATGATGGCGATGGTGATTTTGGGCGTGGGAGCATTGTGGCCGTCACCGATCAGGCCGATTTCCTCCTGATCAAGGCCGGTAAATTCCAGGATGCGTTCGCGCCATTGGTACATCAGTTCGCGGGTGTGGACGATGATCAGGGCCGGCTGGCGGCGCCGGGCAATTACGGCAAGCGCCATGACAGTCTTGCCGGCCCCGGGCGGAGCCTCCAGCACACCGTAACGCCGGGCGGCCACATCTTTGAGGGCCATCTGCTGGTAGCCGTGCAGCTCGGCCTTGAAGTCGAAGTCCACCTCATCCAGCTTGCGGGTGCGGTCGATCAGCTCGTAAGCCCGGCCTTGCAGATGTTGCAGCAGGTCATTGATGTAGCCGCGCGGCAGGATCAGGACCCCGTCTTTGTTTTCGTAGCACGAAATATATTTGGGTTCGCGGTTTTTCCAGCGGCCGTAGCGTTCCTGCTGCTGCCAGCGTGGATTGATCAGGCTTAGGTCTTCGTGGATACAGTTGAGCGTCTGCTGGTCAAGGTCGCTCTTCAACACCCTGACGGCATTGTTGATATGGACGTAGATTGTGTCGCCCAAGACTGTCCCGGATTTATTCAGGCAAGCTGCTTGCCGGCCTGGGGACCGGAAGAGGTGCTGTAGACTGCCGTGACCTTGATCAAAACAACTCCCTGGCACACCAGCCGGAAGGGCCGTTTTTTCATGGCGTCAATCTCTTCGATCCAGCGGGCGGTCTCGTCAAAGAGCTCGCCTTCAGTGATGACTTCGGCCCGGCCTTTGATCTGGCAGCCGGTGCCGCCTTCCCAGAAGCTGATGGACACCTGGGGGTTGTCAGCGAGTAACCCCGATATTGAGATACACCAGCTGGGTGGGGTTATTCGAAAGAGTTCAAACT
>CAYWBU010000031.1:0-3168 GCA_964456565.1 uncultured Bacteriovoracaceae bacterium
GCTTCAACGCCGGATGGACATCTTCGCCACGCCGGACCCGACGTTCCAGCTCAGAGAGCAGCTTGGCATCAACTCCCGCATCGGCCAGTTTTTCGCACAACGCCGCAAGATCCTTCTCATCCGGCCGTTCATGGATGCGATACAGGACCGGGGCTGACTGCTGCTCCAGATAATGGCAGACTGCCCGGTTGGCCAGCAGCATGGCCTCCTCGATCAGGCGTTCGGCCTGGTTGCGTTCGCGCCGGCCCACACTCTGGATGCCGCCGTTCTCGTCCATTATGATCTTCACATCCGCGATATCAAAATCCAGGGCTCCGGACCTCAGCCTGGCAGCATACAGGTGGCGCGCCATACGGTCCAGGTTCTTAAGCCCCTCCAGAACCTCCGGGTCACCGCAGGCCAGCGGGCCGCTCCCCGCCAGATAAGGGCCCACATCCTCATAGCACAGCCGCGCCCGCGAACGGATCACGGCCTCGAAACAGTCATAGTCCAGCAGCTTGCCACGCGGGCCCAGGTGCATCCGGGCCACCACCGCCAGGCGGTCCTCGCCGGGATTCAGACTCAGAATACCGTTTGACAGGATCTTGGGCAGCATTGGAATGGCCGTCTCAGGGAAATAGACACTGAAACCGCGGTTGAAGGCCTCACGGTCAAGGGCGGTACCCTTCCTGACCAGCTCGGCCACATCGGCAATGGCAACCGTCAGCTCATAGGTGCCGTCATCAAGCCGCTGCAGGCCCACGGCATCATCAAAATCACGGGCATCCCGTCCGTCGATCGTAAACAGCACCTCATCGCGCAGGTCACGGCGGCCCTTAATGGACGCCTCAATGCCGGCGCGCGCCGCCCGGGCCGCCTCCTGCTCCGTCTCGGGATCAAAGACCCACGGCAGACCGTAGCGGGCGGTGATCGCCTGGATATCCTTATTGCCATGCTGCGGCATCCGGATCACATACTCAATCCGCCCGCTGACCTGTTTTATACGGCAGGCCTGCTTGGGCAGCTCCAGCTGCACCTGCACAATGTCACCGGGAACCGCATCCCCGGCCGCACTGTGAGGAATGACTATCTTGTAGGGAAAGGGCGCCACCGGTTCCAGAATCCCGTAACGGCTGTAGCGCATGTAGCGCCCGCTGACCATGGACCCGGCCCGTTCCAGAACCCGGATCACCCGCCCCCGATGTCCGCGGTTGTCGCGCTTGGCCGTGACCTCCACCAGGTCACCGTCAACGGCGCCGCGCATTTCAAAGACCGGCACAAAGATGTCGGGCAGGTCACCTTCTGTGATCACAAAGGCAAACCCCTTTACATTCCAACGCAACCTTCCGGTATATTTCATGCATCTCTTTTAGCACTATCGGACAAAACTAAAAACCTTGATATTGACGGATCAGCATCAATCCGGCTAAAAACCTGATCATGAAAAAAAATCTCGCCATCGCTATCGCCGCCCTTGCCGCCATCATTCTGGTAATCATCCTGGCTCAGTTTGCGGGCAAAGCTCCCGAACCCGAAACGACACCCGTGACTGAAGAGGCCGTAAACATTGATAAAGATAAACTGGCGATTATCAGCGAGATCAAAGATCCCGCCGTGCTGTCGGATTTTTCCGGCACATGGCTTATCTTTATTCACTATACAGAGGCCACCAAGAGCTGTGAGGTCTCCTTTGACGCTCAGGGCCAGGCAATCACATCAGGCTGTCCCCAGACCAGCAATCTCACCTTTACCATGGATGAAACCGGTGAAATCCTGCTGCAAAACGACACCATGACCATGCAGGGCCATCCCGATGAAAACATGACCTATCTCAAGGGAACGGCAAAGATAGCGGGATTCTCCAACCCTGTTCCCTTTTCGGCCCGCAAGATCTCAGTCCCGGCGGCCGGAGGACCCGACAAAAAATGAAGCTCAAAAAAAGCCGCGTCTACGGTCCCGAGGTCAGCCTGATCCGTACCCCGACGGCCGCGGTGGTGGAGAAAACCTATCGCGACAAAATACTGCCTGTCAGGCTGAGCGGCCTTTTCCTGACTTTCTGGGAAAATCTGATCTACCGCCGGCTGGCCGGTATCCCGGGCATCCCGACCGTCCTGCCCCGCAAGGACCGCTATTCGCTCGTCACCACCTACATGGGCGGTGAAAACCTGCGCGAAACACAGCGCAAGCCCTCGTCCCGATATTTTGAAGACCTGGCCGCAATCATCCGGGCCATGCACGGCCGCGGCGTAGTGCACCTCGATCTGCGCAACCGCCGCAACTACGGCATCGACCCCGCCGGCAATCCCTATCTGATTGATTTTGCAACCAGTCTTTATCTGCCTTTTCCGGCAGGCCTGCGGCATCTGCTGGGCCGCATCGACTGGATGGGCTACACCAAGATCAAGGCCAAGCTCCGACCCGATCTCCTCACCGAAGCTGAAATCCGCCGCTTCCGCAAGGGCAGCCGCCTGAGTTCCCTGTGGCTGCCGGACCGTCTCATCAGCCGGCTCAAAAAAAGCCTGAAAAAGTAAAAAAATCTTTAATTTCATGCAATTCAACCCTGCACGCTTGACTTTTGGCAAGCCCTTAGTATATGCGCTAAAGCACAACCAGAAAGGAGCTTGGCATGCCAAAGATTCGGGCATTTAAGGGAATAAGATATAATCCGGAAAAGACAGACCTGGGTAAGAATCTGTGCCCACCTTATGATGTAATTACTCCTCAGCTCAGCGAAAAGCTGTACAATGATACGCCCTGCAACGCCATCCGGCTGGAATTCGGCAAACAGTCCCCCCGAGACACCAAGGAGGACAACCGCTACACCCGGGCGCTTTGCGACATGGAACGCTGGCGGACCGAAGGCCTGCTGATCGAGGAAAAGATGCCGGCGTTCTACTATCACGAGCACTACTACCGGATTGGCGAAAAGGAGCAGATGCGGCGCGGGATCATCGCTTCGGGCAAGATTGACGAAGAACTGGAAAACTACGTGGAGGTTCCCTCCGATATTGTCCCCTTTGAACAGCGGCCCTGGATGAAGGCCGCCGAAATCACTGACCAGGTTGTCCAGGCAATCGAGTCCGGCAAGTATGATTTTATCCGCCTGAACTTCCCCAACGGCGACATGGTGGGCCACACCGGTGTCTATCAGGCCGCGCAAATCGCGGTGGAGACGGTTGACCTTTGTCT
>CAYWBU010000031.1:3178-12684 GCA_964456565.1 uncultured Bacteriovoracaceae bacterium
GCCGACCCGCTCAGGGACGTTGACACCAGTGATGGTGAAAGGCATAAATTCTGGACCATCACGGATGCGGCCCTGATAGAGGAACTCTCCGCCATGCTTAACGACAAAAACCTCCTGATTGCCGACGGGCATCATCGTTATGAAACGGCGCGCGTCTATCGCGACCGCATGCGCGCCGCCACCGGCAAGATGGATGGCGAACAGCCCTTTGACTATGTAATGATGTATCTGACCAATATGGACGAAGGACTCTATATCCTGCCCACCCATCGTGTAATCAAGGACAGCATGGGTGTCGGACTGGTGGATCTGGAATACCGCATCAAGGAACTCTTCAACATGGTGCCGTTCGACAACCGCAAAAACTTCCTCAAGGCCCTGTCGGAAGGGCAGCAGGGTCGGATCGGACTGTATGTCAACGGCATCCATCGCTATTATCTGCTGGAGGTCATGGATAACGCCGATCGCTGCAAATATATGCAGGAGGACCTGCCCGACAAGCTCAGAAACCTGGATCTGAGCATCCTGCACTCCTGCATCATTGAACCGATCCTGGGGATCGATTCAACCATGGCCGACAAACGCATCACCTATGTCAGCGATGCCAAGGAGGCCCTTGACCTGGTGGAAAAAGACGAGTCCCACATATCCTTCCTTCTCAATCCCAATTCCATCCAGGAAGTCATGGATATCGCCGAAGCCGGGCTTAAGATGCCTCAGAAATCAACCTTTTTCTACCCCAAGATTCCCACCGGACTGGTCTTCCATTCGGTCGAATAAAAACCAGCGGAGCCCGGGATAGGCCCAACCCCCCGGCTCCGCATTATTATATTGTTGACTTTATCAGAATGCAGATTCTATATCTGAATTATGATTCCAAAAAAGAATCTCAGCTGCTCAAAAAACCGTAAGGCTCGGGAAAAAGAGGCCCGGAGACAGGCAATCCTCGAATCTGCCAGAACCATTATCCAGGCCGAGGGCTACCATAATGCCACGGTGGCCCAGATTGCCGCCGACGCCGAATTCGGCATCGGCACCATCTATCAGTTTTTTGCCAACAAGCATAAACTCTTTGAAGAGGTCCTGTTCTGGGAACTTTCAGAATTCACGGCCGGCCTGCACAAAAGCGTTTCCCATGATGCCTCCTGGCAGGAACAGCTCAGCGCCTTTGTCAGATATTATCTGTACTGGACCGAACATGAACCGCACCTGCAGCAGATGATCCAGGATGTCATCCTTTCGGCGCTGCCGGATGAGGCCACCGCCATGATTGAACGCCTGAAGGATGTCTACAGGGACATCCTGCATACCCTTGAGACCATCCTGCACGACATTCTCAAGACCAAGGACACCGAGACATCCGAACTCATCATCCACAGCATCATCGGGACGGTCACGACCCTCTCCGACAGCTGGACCATGAACATGCTCTCAAAAAAACCAACCGCTTATGGCGATAAAATCATCACCAGTCTAATAAACATATTAGGAGGACTCCTTGTTGAAGAAAACTAACCTTATCTCTCTGGCAATAATATTGATCATCTGCTGCATGACATCCAATGCGGTCGCCGATGACGCCACTTTGAATCTCAAACAGGCCATCGACCTTGCGGTCAGCAATAATCCCGGCATCAAGGCGGTGGACCAGGATGTCAAAGCCAAAAAGATGGACAGAAATGCTGCCCTGGCAAGCATGCTGCCGTCCGTAACCGGTACCTATACCGCGGCCCAGCTTGACGAGGAATATCCCGAGGCCTGGCTGCCGGTAGTCAGCAATTACGGGGTTGCCCCCACAAGCCCCTTTGCCAGCCAGTATGCCTACATGCCGTCGGCCGTCGGCAAGTTCAACTATTCCATCGGGGTTGAGGTCTCCCAGCCGCTGTTTACCGGCGGGGCGCTGTACAACAACTACCAGATCTCAAGAAATGAAGTCCAGATCGCCCACCTCAATCGCAAGACGGCCGTCCGCGACCTGAAACTGGGCGTGATCCAGGCCTATTACGGCGTGATCGAGGCCCGTAAATTTTATGACGTGGCCCAGGCCTCGCTGGAGACCATCAAGGCGCACATGCAGGTGGCCCAGGCCTTTTTTGACGAAGGCATGATCCCCAAAAACGACCTGCTGATAGCCCAGGTCAAACATGCCGAGGCCGAACAGCAGCTGATCATGGCCGCAAACGCCGTCAAGCTGGCCGAATCGGCTTTCAATCTGGCCCTCTCCCGCGATCTCGCAGAACCGGTCATGATCGAAAACGATGTCCGCATGCTGCAGCAGGACAAATCATTTGAGACCGCCATCCAGGCCGCCCTGCAGAACCGCCCCGAGCTCATGTCCCTCAAGATTCAGCAGGACTCCGCCAAACGCGGCGTGCGCCTTGCCGATTCCGCCTTTCTGCCGACCGTGGGGGCCTCCTGCAAATGGGAGCGCACCGGCGACCATTCCGATACGGATGACGACCACTCCTGGACCGCCGGAATCGGCCTGGAATGGAAGCTGTTCGAGGGCTCCTCGCATTTCTGGAATCACGCCAAGGCCCGGGCTGTGCAGAACCAGCTTGACTATTACTACCAGGCCCAGCAGGATCTGATCCTGCTGGAGGTCAAAAATGCCTACCTCAACTCCGAAGAGGCCCTGGCCAGGACCAAGGTGGCGGCCAAGGCCATCGCCCAGGCCCGTGAAAACCTGAGGATTGAAAAGGACCGCTACAAGCTTCAGGTGGCAACATCAACAGATGTACTTGACGCGCAGACAATGTTGACGCATTCTGAACAGAATTATATCTCTGCCAGAGTCGGTTACGCCAAGGCCCTGGCAGAACTGCAATCCGCCATGGGCACGCTGTAAGAAAACATAAAGGTGGTTAATTATGCGGAGATTCATGCCGGTGCTTCTGGTTGCCTGCCTGCTGCTGCCTGCCTGTCAGCGGGAACAGGACGCTCCTCTTGCCAAGGCCGAACCCGAATTCAAGGGCAAGGCGGCCGTGGAAGTAGCTGCGGTAATCCGCGGGCCGGTTTTCAAGACTTACCGGGCAGTCGGCACCGTAGCTCCCATTGATTTTGTAAGGGTCATCCCCAAGGTCAGCGGCCGGGTGGCCAACGTGCTCGTGGATGAGGGCGACCGGGTGGCAAAGGACATGGTCCTCATGAAGCTTGACCCCTTTGATTATGAACAGGCTTTTGATAATGCCGTGGCCCTTAAACGGCAGGCCGAGGCCGGATTTGAAAAAAGCCGCCGGGACTATGAAAACATGACCGGCCTCTACTACAAAAAATCGGTTTCCCAACAGAACTACCAGGATGCCCTGACCGCCTTCAACCTGGCCCGTTATCAGTACGACCAGGCCGAGGCCGGCGTCAGGATCGCCCGGCAGAACCTCGCCGAATGCCAGATCCGCACTCCCATAAAGGGGATCGTCACCCACAAGATCCCCAACCAGGGCGAACTGGTTGGCCAGGATATCGCCTTTGTGATCGAGGATATGGACATCATCAAGGTTGAAATCGATCTGCCGGAGGAAGCCTACAGCCTCATAAGTTGCGGCAATCCCGCCAAGGTTACAGCGGACGCCACCGGCGGTGAAGCCTTTGAAGGCTCGGTCACCAGAATCAACCCCACCGTGGATCCCCTGAGCCGGACTTTCAAGGTCACGGTCACGGTCAGGAATCCCGACCTCAAACTCAGAACCGGGATGACGGCCCGCACCAGCCTTGTATTAAAGGCCCGCGAGAAGACCCTGAACATCCCCGCGGCCGGACTGCTGAAATCCGACCAGGGGTTCTTCGTATATGTTGCCGAAAATGGCACCGCCCGCAAGGTTGCCGTAAAAACCGGCATCCAGACGGAAAGCGTCACTGAAATCACCAGCGGGCTGGCCGAAAATGACCTGATCGTTGTTAAGGGCCATACCGGACTGAAGGACGGTCTGGAACTTGAGATCAAAGAGACGGAGCAGACTGACTGATATTTATTTAACAGAGGGGTCTTTTTATGACTATCCCTGAATTTTCCGTGAACCGGCGTATCACCATTACCATGATGGTGCTGATCATCACCCTCTTCGGCGTGGTGGCCTTTGAAAATCTCGGACTCGACATGCTGCCGGAGCTGGAGTTCCCCTACGTTTCCATCATCACCACCTATGAGGGGGCCGGGCCCGAAGAGATCGAGACCATGATAACCAAACCCATGGAAGAGTCGCTCAGCATGGTGGAGGGCATCAAGAACATCTACTCCTCCTCCACCGAAGGCATGTCCGCCATCTACCTGGAATTCAACTGGGGCACCAACCTTGATTTCGCGGCTCAGGACGCCCGCGAGGCCCTGAGCTGGATCACCGACTATCTGCCCGAAAACGCCGACACCCCCATGGTGGTCAAGTTCAACACCTCCAGCATGCCGGTGCTTGAATATGGCGTCACCGGCATGGAAAACACCATGGTTCTCAGGGACTACCTCTATGACAATATCAAGCCGCGCCTTGAAAGGCTTGAGGGCATTGCATCGGCCTTTGTCATCGGCGGTCGCGAACGCGAGATCCAGATCATGGTGGACCCGGAAAAACTCAAGGCCACCGGAATCAGCCTGGAACAGGTCGCCATCAGTGTCCAGGCCTCCAACATGAATGTTTCCGCCGGCGAGGTCACGGTTCATCAGAAGGAATTCAAGATCAGGACCAAGGCCTATTTTAAAGGGCTTGAGGAAATCCGCGCCACCCTCGTCAGCATGACGAACGAAGGCAAGCCCATCTATATCCGCGACGTGGCCACCGTCATCGACGGCTTCAAAGAGGAAAAAGGCTACGAACGCACCAACGGCAAACCCTGCGTAATCTTTGCCATCATGAAACAGTCCGGGGAAAACACCCTGCAGGCCGTCAACCGGGCCAAAACCGAACTGGCCCTGATCGAGAGCGAGCTGACCGAAGACATCACCTTTCACCCGGTCTGGGACCAGGGCGAGATCATTGAGACATCCATCTCCGCCACCACCGGCAACGCCCTGATGGGCGGACTGCTGGCCGTGCTGGTAATCTTTCTCTTCCTCAAGACCTTCCGGCCGACCCTGACCATCGCGCTCGCCATTCCGCTGTCGGTCATTACCACCTTCATCGGGATGAATGCCATGGACTACACCTTCAACATGATGACCCTGGGCGGACTGGCGCTGGGCATCGGACTGCTGGTGGACAATGCGGTCGTGGTCATTGAAAACACCTTCCGCCATCTCGAGATGGGCGAACAGCGCAACCGGGCCGCCGTCCTCGGCACCAACGAGGTCGGCATGGCCATTACGGCCAGCACCCTCACCACCATGGCAGTCTTCCTGCCCATGAGCATCTCCCAGAGCATCGCCGGCAAACTGGCCCGGCCGCTGTCCCTGACCGTCTGCATTTCACTGCTGTCCTCACTTTTTGTGGCGGTCACGATCATCCCGGCCATTTCCGCCACCATTTTCAAACGCGACCGCCGCCTGGGGCTGCTCTCCGAGCAGAAGGGCCTCATGCGAAAGATGACTTCCGGCTACACCCATGGTCTGCAGCGGGCCCTGCGCCACAAATGGCTGGTCCTGTTCGCGGCCTTCGCCATCTTTGCCGGAGCCGTTGCCGTCACCCCCATGCTGGGCACGGACTTCATTCCCAGGCAGGACATCCCCATGACCATGATGAACGTCAACCTGCCCGAGGGATCGGTGCTGTCGGAAACCAACAATGTCATTATCCAGCTGGAAGACCTCTTCAGCAGCCGGCCCGAAATCATCAACACCCTGTCGCAGATGGGCGAATCCGAGGGATCCAAGCTTCAGGCGGCCCAGGGCGAGGGCACTCCCGGATCAAACAAAGGCCGCCTGTTTGCCAGATTCACCGACAAATCGGAACGCGAAAAAAGCGTGGACACCATTATCGATGAACTGCGCACCCGTTTCCCGGCCCTGGAAAATGTTGAATTCAAGTTCCAGGAGGTCGGTCTCGGCAGCACCGAAGAGGATCCGATCCTGATCAGCCTCTACGGCAGTGATATCGAGACCCTCTTCCCCCTGTGCCAGGAAATCTATGACCGCGTTTCCAAGGTGGAGGGTTTCAAGGATATCGGCGTCTCGCTTAAGAAGAGCAAACCCGAGGTACACATCAAGGTTGACCGCGACAAATCCTCCAAGATGGGGCTGAATATCTACCAGATCGCCTCGACCGTGGAGACCGCCCTGGGCGGCAAGGTCATCAGCCTCTATCATGAGGCCGGTGAGGAATATGACATCCGCCTCAGATTCCTGGAAGACTATCGTGACAACATTGATGATGTTTCCAATGTTCAGATTTCATCTCCGGCCGGGTTCAGCCTGCCCCTTTCTCAGGTGACGGATTTTTCGGAGGAACTGGGCCCGGTGGCACGCCGACCAAAGAACCCCAACCGCGTGCCCTACACCAAGCGCCGCAAAGCGGACCGCGGTCTCGGCAGCGTCGCCCGCGACGTCAAGACCGCCCTGGCCGACATGCAGCTGCCCGAGGGCTATTTCTTCGATGTCGGCGGCGGATTTGAAAATATGGAGACCTCCTTCATCGAACTCAGCAAGGCCTTCCTGGTGGCCATCCTGCTGGTCTACATGATCATGGCGGCCCAGTTTGAATCGCTCTCCCAGCCCTTTATTGTCATGTTTTGTCTGCCGCTGGCCTATATCGGCGTGATCATCGGCCTGTTCGTCACGGGCAAGAGCCTTTCGGTGCCCTCTTTCATGGGGCTCATCATCCTGATGGGCATCGTCGTCAACAACGGAATTGTCATGATCGACTACATCAACAAGCTCAGACTCAGGGGCATCGGGAAAACCGAGGCCATCGTGCAGGGCGCCGCCGTCAGACTGCGTCCGATCCTGATCACGTCCACCACCACCATCTTCGGGATGTTGCCAATGGCCTTCTCAACCGGACAGGGCTCCGAAATGCGCTCACCCATGGCCGTGGCCGTGGCCTTCGGCCTGCTTTTCGCCATGATCCTGACCCTGTTCGTGGTGCCCTCGGCCTATGACATTGTGGACACGCTCTCAACCAAGGCCAGACGGCGCACCAGCGAAATCGTCATCGGCCAGGAGTAAAAGGGGAGGGACGGCAGGCCCCTTTTACCACTTTTACGGTCTGCAAACTTGTGCTAACCAGTTGCCATGAAAACAAACTCCGACATCCAGGCCTATATCGGCGACATCCTGCTCGAGGCCCCCGAAGACCGCGCCCGGGCCATTGTTGATTCCCCGGCAGCCAAAGACATCATGCAAACCCTCTCCGCCCAGGATGCCTACCTGATCATCAGGGAGGCCTGGGAATCGGACGGCCAGATCCTGCTGCAGTATGTACCGCCCGCCAACATCCCGGTATTTTTCGACATGGACTGCTGGGAAAAAGATACCTTTGACATGGATAACCTGGTTGAATGGTTCTGGACCATATCCGAGATATCCCTTGAGCACCTGGCGCAGGTCCTGGAAGAGATGGATCTGGAGCTGGTCATAATGTTCTTCCAGAAATATATCCAGGTTGCCCATGTCTCGCCCACCGATGAAAACATCCCTGACCTGCTGGCAATGGGTTTCGAGACCTTCGATAACACCTTCTTCTACCGTTTCAACGACCAGTTGCAGGAAAATGAACTGGTCAGGAGCATTCTCAAGTCCGTCTATACCGAGCACACCAACCTCTACTATGGCGTCATGAGCTATACCGGCTGGGAATTTCCCTCGGAGATGGAGGAAACCGCCTACCGCATGCATTCCATGCGCCTGATGGAGTTCGGTTTCGATGATCCGGCGGACGCGCTGGCCATCTATCGCCGCATTGATCCCGAACGATTGATCCGACGCGACCTGGACGGCAGAAAGATTCCGCAGCTTGAAGACGGCGACTATCACCTGCCCTGTATCTACCGTGATGAACTGGAAAAAACCCGTGACCGGATCGTCACGGCCATCGAGGAACTTGGCGGCCAGACCGAAGAGCGGATCCTGTTCGAGATGGTCTATCTCTCCAATAAAATTATGATGGCCGATTACCGGCCCATCAATGATACCGCCGAGATCGCCGCCGCTGTCCGGCAGGCCAGGACCTACACCTCGCTGGGACTGGAATTCTACACCCGCCATCAGCAGAGTGATGCCGCCACCATCCTGCAGAACACCAACGCCGAAACGCTTTTCTCTCTGGGCTACAACCTGATCCTCAAGCAGCAGGAACGCCTGAAGGCCGTGCTGCGCGCAAGCGGATCAGATCTCCTGCCGGCCGCCGATGCCGAAAGACTCGCCGGTCTGCTGAAAAGACGGCCGACAGCCGCTTACACGTTCAGCGATTATGAGGATCTCCGCCACGATGTGGATCAGCTTGAAGCCCTGCAGCACATCGCAGCCGGACTCGCATGGCAGGACCATGATCTGCGGCAGACCAACATCCTCTCGATCGAAGGGCTGGACCTGGAAAACATCATCCTCACGGCCCTGGCCGTCAACATGGCGACCGGCGCGGCGGCCTTCGCGCCCCTCAAGAAGACCGAGGCGAGCGCCTTCATCTCCGGCATCACCACCCAGTCCGGTGATAAGATCCGCCCCGAATTCACCACGGAACTGGCCGGCCTGATCGAAAATCTGGGGGTTGAACCGGCTACGGCTGAGGCAGTTGCCCGCAGGCTCTCAATCCGCTGCGAAAGTGAGATCATGGGGCTCGACCGCCAGAAATTTGATCCCCGCTATATAACCTGCCTGGTGATCGAAAACGACTGAACTATTCCTCTGTTCCGATTTTACGGCCCAGGCCGAACCTTGACTTGAGCACGCCGTCCCGCAGGCGCAGCGGCACAAACCGCCGCAGCAGCGCCATGCCGGTACTGCCGTATCCCAGCCGGATCACCGGGGCCGGTATCTGTTCAAGCTCCTCCACCAGCCGCCGGGTGAAGGTCTGGGTCGCGGTCGGGCGGTCCTGCGATGCCCGGGCCCGCTTATAGACCTGGTCCACAATTCCCGCATAGAGCGAATCCCTCTCACGGATCCAGCTCAATCCGTTTTCGGCATTATTCCCGAAGCTGGAACGGATTACACCGGGGATAACCGTAACCACCCGGATGCCGAAAGGCCCCAGCTCCATGCGCAACACATCCGAAAAAATGTGCAGGGCCGCCTTGGATGCACAATAGGCCCCGGAGAAGGGCGAGGCCAGTACCGCCGAGGAACTGCCGATATTCACCACCATGCTGCCGTTTTTCATCAGAGGCAGCATGGCCTGGATCATGGCAATCGGGGCAAAGGTGTTGACTTCAAACTGATGCCGCAGGACGGCCGGCGGGATCTCACTCAAGGGGCCCATGGCACCGTACCCGGCATTGTTGATCAGCACATCCAGCACCCCGAATTTTTCCTTGATAAAGGCGGCGCAGTCACTGATATCCTGCGGATCGGTTACATCCAGTTTGAGACAGGTAATGCCCGCTTCTTCAAGTTCGGCAATGCTTTCGGGCCGTCTGGCCGTAGCAAT
>CAYWBU010000031.1:12694-19455 GCA_964456565.1 uncultured Bacteriovoracaceae bacterium
CCTGTTCAGGATCGTATCGAACGGATTGCCTACCCGCTGATATTCCTGCGCCAGAGAAAACCCGATCCCTGAAGAACATCCTGTAATAAGTATGACTTTTGCCGGGTCCATCCTGATCCGTCCGGGGCAGCTGCCCCTGCATTCATGTATTTATGCGAGTCTCAGTCCGCGGGCACTTCGGCTTCTGCGGCCTTCTTCTTGGCACGGTTGTGCTCAACCAGACGGGTCACCCAGATACTGACCTCGTAAAGCCCCAGCAGCGGAATCGCCAGCAGAATCTGGCTGATCACATCCGGGGGAGTCAGGAAGGCCGCCAGAATCACCACCACCACCACGGCATATTTACGCTGGGAGGCCAGCATCCTGTGGTTGACCACCCCCATCTTGGCCAGAAAGTACATGATTACGGGCAACTCAAAGGTGATACCGAAGGCCAGCAGCAGTCGGATCACCAGATTGAGATATTCCTTGAGGGTAAGCATGGCCGTGGCCGATTCCCCCGCAATATCCAGAAAAAATTTGAAGGCGAACGGGAAGACCACATAAAAGGCAAAGGAGGCCCCGCCCACGAAGAAGAGCGTGGTGACAATCACAAACGGAATCACATATTTGCGTTCATGCTCATAGAGCCCCGGCATCACAAATTTCCAGAGCTGATAGAAAACCACCGGCAACGCCAGCACCAGGCCGCTGAAAAAGGCGATCTTGAGGTAGGTGATGAAGGCCTCAGGCAGCGAGGTGAAGATCAGACGGCTGTCGTCCGGCTTGACCGCCATATAGGGTTCCACCAGAAAATTAAAGATATCCTGGGCAAAGGCATAGGTCAGGACAAAACCGATTCCGATGGCAACCGCACATTTAACCAGGCGCCAGCGCAGTTCCTCAAGGTGGTCTATGATGGGCTGCCTTTCCTCTTCCAAAATCAGGCCTCTTTCTGATCGCCGGAAGAGTCGCTATCCGTGCTCATCTTGGAGGCCACCTCGGCACCGGCTTCTTTTTCAGCGTCATCGCGGGCCGCAGCCCGGACCGCCTCATCGGCCTCCATCTCGCTGGCACGGTTGATCTCGCGTTTGAGGTCCATCTTGGCTTTGTTGAATTCGCCCATGGCCTTACCCATGGTGCGGGCAATATCCGGCAGCTTCTGCGGACCCAGCACTATTAGGGCCACCAGCAGAATAATAAGCAGTTCCTGACCTCCCAGACCAAACATGCTCTGACTTATAAAGTTTTTTTTATACAGTGTCAAACAGCGACATGGTCGCCGCAAACAGATCCTGGATTTCTTTATTTGACTAATTTGAAATCGTTACATAATCTAACAATATGCAGCGGGCCACAATCTCACAGCAGCTATCCATAACCGGCCGCGGACTCCATCGGGGCCGGGAGGTGGAACTCTGTCTGTCTCCATATGAAAAAGGTATCTGTTTTGTCTCGCAAAACGTCAGGATAGCGGTCTGCCCGCCCAATATCGTCGACACCCGACTGAACACCACCATCGGGGCAGACGGCATAACCATTGCCACCATCGAACACATAATGGCGGCGCTTTACGGCCTGGGCATCACCGACTGCCAGATCGAGGTCAGCGGCGACGAAATGCCCGCCATGGACGGATCGGCCCTGCCCTTCATGCAGGCCATTGCCGCAACCGGGCTAAAACCCCTGCCCGAACCGCTGGACGACATCATCATCACCGAACGTTTGCGGGCCGAAAGGAACGGGGCCTTCGTCGAGATTGCCCCCGGACCCTTTGCCGTCCAATATACCATCGATTTTCCCGAACCGGCCATCGGACGCCAGACCGCCCGTTTTTCCGGCAGCTCCTTTGAAAACGAGATCGCTCCGGCAAGGACCTTCGGACGCCTCAAGGATGTCGAGGCCATGCGCGCCATGGGACTTTCGCTGGGCGGCGGGCTGCACAATGCCGTGGTGGTGGACGATGACCAGATCCTGAATCCCGAAGGCCTGCGTTTTGCGGACGAATTTGTACGCCATAAGATCCTGGACCTCATGGGTGACCTGTGGACCCTGGGCCGCCGCGTCCAGGGACAGGTTACCGCAGTCAAGGCCAACCATATGCTGCACATGGAGCTGGCCGCCCGGATCTATGAG
Organism: uncultured Bacteriovoracaceae bacterium; assembly: GCA_964456565.1. Lineage (GTDB taxonomy): Bacteria > Desulfobacterota > Desulfomonilia > UBA1062 > UBA1062 > CAYWBU01. The sequence goes on from CAYWBU010000031.1 coordinate 14,810, forward strand.
GTCTGTTGCCCAAGATGAAGGTAAACAAGCAGACCAGGGAAATGCTTATAATCTTTCTGATTATCGGCATGATCGTGCTGCTGAGCATCGGCCGCACCAGCCTGAGCAGCCTCAACAGCCTGCCTTCAAGCAACCTGGTGATCTTTGCGGTCTTCAACCTCAACGTGGTGCTACTGATCCTGGTGATCTTCCTCGTGATCCGCAATGTGGGCAAGCTCCTGCTGGAACGCAAGAAAGGCGTGCTGGGTTCCCGTCTGCGGGCCAAGATCGTGGGTTCCTTTGTCACCCTGACCATCATCCCCACCATCGTACTCTTCATCACCAGCATCGTCTTCCTGGACCGCAGCATGGAAGGCTGGCTCTCCCAAGAGGTCGAAACCGCCTTTGACGAAACCATGGCCGTGGCCGGCATTTACTACAATGAGGCCTCCATGGACGCCATCCACTACGCCACCTCCATCTCCAAGGAAATCACCGAAAGACGGCTGCTGAAAGAGGATAACCTGGATATCCTGAAATCCATGCTCGAGGAGAAGATGGCCCTGTTCCGGCTGAGCGCCGTCGAGGTCTTCAGTGCCCGGGGCGAGGAACTGGTCAAGATCATCTCGCCCGACATCGAGGTCGCCAGCCTGCCGAGTCCGGAATCCAGCACGGTCAAATCGGCCATGGAGGGCAAGTCCATCCCCATCATTGTACGCACCGGCAAGGCCGACATCATCGAAGGTGTGGTCCCCATCCGCTCATCCTACAACCCCAATGATATCGTGGGCGTGTTCGTGGTGGACTATTACATTCCCGAGAGTCTGACCGGGCGCCTGGCCATTATCCGTTCCTCCTTCGACGATTATATCCAGTCGTTAAAACTCAAAGGCCACATCAAGGTCTGGTACTACATCCTGCTGACATCCACCACCATGCTGGTGATTTTCACCGCGATCTGGTTCGGCCTCAAGATCTCCAAGGGGCTCACCACCCCCATTGAAAACCTGCTGCAGGGAACCCAGCGCATTTCCAAGGGCGACCTCGGGTTCACCATCGACATCCAGACCGGTGACGAGTTCGGGGTATTGGGCGAGGCCTTCAACGACATGGTTGATGACCTGCGACAGTCCCGTGCCAGCCTGGAGACCGCCTACAACGAACTGGCCTACCGCAGCCACTACATCGAAACCGTTCTCAACCACATCTCCACCGGGGTGGTTTCCATCAACAGCAATAACTGCATCTCCATGATCAATCCGCCGGCCCAGAAAATGCTGTCCATCAAGGTGGACAAAGTCATTGGCCGGCCCTACCTGGATGTGCTCAAAGATGAACATATGCCCATGGTAACCGAGCTGATCGACATCATGAAGGAATCCAAGTCATCCTCGGCCCAGAAACAGATCTCGCTGACCATTGACGGCAAGGAGATGATCCTGATCGTGCATGCCTCAACCCTCAGGGACAGCAACAACGAATACATGGGCATGGTGGTGGTCTTCGACGATCTCACCGAAGTCCAGAAGATGCAGCGCATGTCGGCCTGGCGCGAGGTTGCCCGCCGCATCGCCCACGAGATCAAGAACCCGCTGACCCCCATCCAGCTCTCGGCCCAGCGCCTCAGACGGCGCTATCTGGAAAAACTGGATGATGATGTGGAGATCTTTGACGAATGCACCCGCATCATCATCAGCCAGGTGGACGAGATGAAACATCTGGTTGACGAATTCTCGGCCTTTGCCAAGATGCCCACGTCCCGGCCCGTACCCGGGGACCTGAATCGGGTGGTCAACGATGCCGTAACCCTTTACCGTCAGGCCCATACCGACATCGAATATATTACCCGTACCGATGATTCCCTGCCTGCGGTGGAGATCGACTCCGCGCAGATGAGTCGCGCCATCGGCAATCTCCTGGAAAATGCCACGGCGGCCCTGCAGGAGGTGAATCACGACTCCAAACAGGTGGTCGTCACAACCCTGTATGACCCGTCCCTGCATATCGCCACCCTCGAGATCATGGACAACGGTGCGGGCATCTCTCCGGGAGCCAAGAAAAGGCTCTTCGAACCCTATTTTTCCACCAAGAAAAGCAAAGGCGGAACCGGTCTGGGACTGGTGATCGTCAACCGGATCGTAAACGATCACAACGGATTTATCCGGGTAAGGGACAACCGGCCCACCGGAACAGTCTTCTCGATTGAATTACCTGTCAAGGAGTAGCAATGAAGCATACCATTCTGATCATAGACGATGAGGACAACATCAGATTTTCGCTGCAGGGCGCCCTGGAAGACGAGGGGTTCCGGACCCTGCTGGCCCCCAACGGAGAAGAGGGCCTCAAGACTGCCGAGAAAAGTGACATCGATCTGGTCCTGCTGGATATCTGGATGCCGGGCATGGACGGGCTCAACGTCCTGGAAAAGCTCAAAGAAACCGACCCCAAACTGCCGGTGATCATCATGACCGGCCATGGCTCCATCGAGACCGCGGTCAAGGCCACCCGGCTGGGGGCCCTGGACTTCATCGAAAAACCCCTGGACCTGAACAAGATCATCATCACCATCAACAATGCCATGCATCTCAAGGCCCTGGAGGACGAGAATGCCCTGCTGAGGACCAAGACCAAGAAGGATGATGAAATCATCGGCTCATCGGCCATAATCCAGCAGCTCAAAAACCAGGTGGACATGGCCGCGGCCTCGGACGCCTGGGTCCTGATCACGGGCGAAAACGGGACAGGCAAGGAACTGGTCTCCCGGCGGCTGCACAAGGTGAGTGCCCGCGCCGCCAAGTCCTTTGTGGAAGTCAACTGTGCCGCCATTCCCCAGGAACTGATCGAAAGCGAACTCTTCGGTCATGAAAAAGGATCTTTCACCGGGGCATCCGAACGCAAACGCGGCAAGTTTGACCAGGCCAACCAGGGCACCCTGTTCCTCGATGAAATCGGCGACATGAGCATGCCGACCCAGGCCAAGATCCTCAGGATCCTACAGGAACAGCGCTTTGAACGGGTCGGCGGGTCCCAGACCATCCAGGTGGATGTGCGGGTCTTCACGGCCACCAACAAGAACCTGGAGGAGGAAATCGAAAAAGGCAATTTCCGCCAGGACCTCTACTACCGCCTGAATGTGATCCCCATCCAGGTGCCGCCGCTGCGGGAGCGCAAGGAGGATATCCCGGCCCTGACCAACCATTTTCTCAAGAACCTGCTGCCCAAGGGGGGCAAGACCATCTCCGATTCAGCCCTCCAGCGCCTCATGGAACATGACTGGCCCGGCAATGTGCGCGAGCTCAAAAATACCATTGAACGCCTGGTGATCATGACGCCCGGCGATACCATCAGTTCCGACAGCCTCAACTGGCTGGTAAGCCGGCCGGGATCCGAACTGGAGAGCGGCCTGCTCATGGACCAGCCCAAGGACGCCCGCGCCGAATTTGAAAAGATCTTCATCCAGAGAAAGCTGACGCTGTGCAGCAACAATATTTCCAAGACCGCCGACCTGATCGGGGTGGAACGCAGCAACCTGCACCGCAAGATCAAGAGCCTGGCAATCGATGTGGGATGAGACCGGTGCAATCCGCAAGGACCCCGGCGGCCGGCTGAACGTCGCCCTGGTCTATCCCAACACCTACCGGGTGGGCATGTCCAATCTCGGGGTCCATGCCATCTACCATGCCCTGAACGAACATCCCGGGGTTGTCTGTGAACGTTTTTTTCTGGACGCGGATCGTTCAGTCGAAAACGGCCGGCGGCTGACAGATTTCAATATCGTGGCCTTCAGCGTATCCTACGAGCTGGACTGGATCAATGTCCTGCGCATCCTCAAGGACAACAAGATTCCCATCAGGACCGCGGACAGAGGCGGCGCACCCGTGGTCATGGCCGGCGGACCGGCCGTCACCATGAACCCCGAGCCCATGGCCGATGCCCTGGATTTCTGTTTCATGGGCGACGGCGAGCCCATCGCCGAGATCCTCTTCAAGGCCTTTGATGCTGCCGCCGGCTACGATGATTTTCTGGACCGGCTGCAGGAGTGCTGCGGTATCTACATTCCGCAGCGTACCCGGCCCGTCAAGGCGGCCGACGGGACCATCACCGCCTTTGAAGGCCCCGTGCCGCGGCTCTCGGTGCAAAATCCGCTTGTCATCCCGGCCCACACCCGGATTTTCACCCCCCAAACCACCTTCGGCGACATGTTCCTGCTGGAAACGACGCGCGGCTGCTACTTCAAATGCAAGTTCTGCACGGCCCGCGGCATCTATGACCCCTTCCGCGCCATCAGCGTCGCCAATCTGCTTCCGGCCCTCGACAAGGCCGCGGCCAGCGGACTCAGGCTCGGACTGGTGACGGCGGCCCTCAACAATCATCCCGAGGCTAAACGGCTCTACAGCGCCATCAGCGAACGCGGGCTCAAGATCGCCCCGCCCTCGCTGCGTTCCGGCATGATTACCGAGGAACTGCTGGAGCTGATCAGAAATTCAGGCGTGCGGGGCATCACCATCGCACCCGAGGCCGGCAGCGACGATCTGCGGCGTTCCTCCGGCAAACCCATCAGCACTCTGACCCCCGACTTTACCTTCTTCGGCGGAAAAATCGGAATCGTGCCTGTGCCGGTCATTGTGTACTTCATCTGTATTGTGATAACCTGGGTTCTTCTCAAT
>CAYWBU010000032.1:0-7565 GCA_964456565.1 uncultured Bacteriovoracaceae bacterium
GTGACGGAATGAAACAGATGCTCAGATCTCTCAGGCCTGACAAGTTTGAGGACATCATTGCGGCGGTGGCCCTCTACCGTCCCGGCCCCATGGATCTGATCCCCTCCTATGTCAACCGCCGCCATGGCCGCGAAAAAGTTGTTTATCCCCATGCCATGCTGGAGGATATCCTGGCCGAGACCTACGGAATCATCATCTACCAGGAGCAGGTCATGCAGATCGCCCAGGTCATGGGCGGCTATTCACTGGGAAAAGCGGACCTGCTCAGACGGGCCATGGGCAAAAAAAAGAAAGAGGTCATGGATGCCCAGCGCGCAGTCTTCATGGACGGAGCCCTCAAACGTGAGGTGACCAAGGAGACCGCCACCGAGGTCTTTGACCTGATGGAAAAGTTCGCCTCCTACGGCTTCAATAAGTCGCATGCCGCGGCCTATGCCTTTGTCTCCTTCCAGACGGCCTACCTCAAGGCCCATCATTTTAAGGAGTTCATGGCGGCCAACCTGACCCTGGATCTGAACAACACGGACAAGGTTGTCAGGCATATCGCCGAATGCAAGACCCGCGGGGTCCAGATCCTTTCACCCGATATCAATGAAAGCCGCTGGGAGTTTGTCACCACCGACGCAGGCATCCGTTTCGGGCTGGGCGGCATCAAGAGCGTCGGCAAGGGCGCCGTGGATATCATCCTGGAAGAGCGCGACGCAGGCGGCCGTTTTGAAAACATGCAGTCCTTTGTGCAGCGGATCAACCTCTCCAAGGTCAATAAACGGGTGATCGAGGCCCTGGTTAAATCGGGCGCCTTTGATTCCATGCATAAGAACCGGCGGGCCATGCTGGAAGCCTTGGATGAGATGATCGAGCAGGCCCAGCGGCTTGCCAAACAGCGGCAGAGCGCCCAGGAAACCCTTTTCAGCCTGGATGATTTTTCCGACAGCGAACCGGCGGTGATCGAACTGCCCAGGCTCAATGACTGGCCCGAAAATGAGAAGCTGCGCATGGAAAAAGAGGGTATGGGGTTTTATATCTCGGGACATCCGCTCAATAAATATGTCAACCTGATGGAGAAGTTTTCCACGGCGACCACCCTTGACCTGGCCGAACGCAACGGCAGCGTGATCATGGCCGGGATGCTCAACGGCCTGAATGTCCTGCGCACCAAGCGGGGCGACATGATGGCGCGGGCCATGCTTGAGGATCTGCAGGGCTCGGTGCCGGTGATATTTTTCCCCAAATGTTTCAACGAGTACCAGGGATCCATAACCGAAGAGGAACCGGTGGTGGTCAAGGCCCAGATAAATGTCAAGACCGGCGATTCGGGCGAGGAGGAAGACCCCGAGACGCTCAGACAGGTGGAACTTTTTGTCGATGAAGTGTATCCTATTGAGAATGCCGAGGCCACGCTGGCGCGTAAAATGGTTGTCAGGATCACGAATGCCACCGGGGTGAGCGAGATTGCGGCCATCAAGGAGGCTGCTGCCTACTTTAAGGGCAGCTGCGTGTTGTCTTTTGAGATAAAGACCGAAAAGGCGACTGTCAGCCTTGATGCGGGCACGGACTTTATGGTCAATCCGTGCCGGGAACTGGTGGAACGCGTGGCCGCCATAATTGGCCCGGATGCAGTGGAGGTGCAATGAAAAAGGATTCTTTCATCGATATCGACAAGGCCCTCAGGGAACTGAAAGATGCCATTTCCAAGATCGAGGATATTGATGCCAATGCGGTGACCGACCGGGTGGATGCCCTGCGGGAGGAACTCTATGAAGGGGTTTCGCGCTGGGGCAGTGTCGGGATCGCGCGGCATGAGGACCGGCCCTGCTGTGATGATTTTATTGAAGAGCTGTGCGATGATTTTATGGAACTGCATGGAGACCGCAGCTACGAGGATGACCCCGCTGTCAGGGCGGGTCTGGCGGTGATTGACGGCCGGCCGGTGGTTTTGATCGCTCACCGTAAGCGGTCCTGCGGCAAGAAAGACTATCTCAACTTTCACTACGGAATGGCGAGCCCCTCGGGGCATTACAAGGCCATCCGCATGATGAAGCTGGCCGAGAAGTTCGGTCGCCCGGTGGTGACCCTGGTGGATACCCCCGGGGCCTATCCGGCGCCTGAGGCGGAATATAAGGGGCAAGCCCAGAGTATTGCCCGCTGCATTGCAACCCTGGCCGACCTTAAGACTCCTGTGATGGCCTGTATCCTGGGGGAGGCCGGCTCCGGCGGGGCCCTGGCGCTGGGTTTTGGTGATCGGGTGGTGATGCTGGAAAATGCCTTTTATTCGGCCATTTCTCCCGAGGGCTATGCCTCGATCGTCTACAAGGATGCCTCCCGTAAGGAAGAGGCCGCCGATGCCCTGAAGGGGACCGCCAAGGATCTGCTGGATGCCGGGATTGTGGATCACCTTGTACGTGAACCGGTGGGCGGGGCCCATAACGATCCGGAGCGGGTCATCAGGGAAACTGCCGTCACGATCAAGGACTGTCTCAAAGAGATCTGTGCTGAGCCGCTTGATGAGCTGCTTGCCCGCCGGCGGCAGCGCATGGAAGATTTCTGCTGATAATGCCGGGGTGGATTTTTTTGCCGCGATACAGCGGTACAAAATTCCCTTCAAGGCCGGGCAAGGCCCATCCGATGGGAAAATGTGGAGGCTGGCACTTAAATTGCTTTAATGTCGCCAGGAGGATGACATGAAGATTGATCCGAATATGACTATCGGCGAAGTTACCGGAACAAAGCCGGGTAGTTCCAAGGGGGCGGTCCCGGGAAAGTTTGAGAATATGTTGCAGGGAATAGAGCAAAACTCAGTCCAGGCAAAGGCCGGAGTCCAGCATGTAATGCCGGTGGATATGCTGAGTCCGCAGAAGATCAATGCGCTCAGTCTCAGTGAACAGGCCCTGGGTGCGCTGGAAGACTATGCCGTCGCCCTGAAGGATCCGTCTGTGAACCTGAGGTCCCTGGCGGCGATGGTCGATGATCTGTCGGCAATTAAAGGTCAGCTTGAGAATGTTGCCGTCGGTCTGGCCGCGGATGACCCGTTGCAGGAAATAATCGGGGAACTCAACTCAAACATTTCGTCCGAGGTGATGCGGCTGGAGAGAGGAGATCTCAGTAGTTGAGCATTGTCCTGATTGTATTTGTATTTGGCCTCTTCATAGGCAGTTTCCTGAATGTCTGTATTTACCGGATTCCCAGGAGGGAATCCATTGTCTGGCCCGGATCTCACTGTCCGGCGTGTGGTGCGGCGGTCAGACCCTGGGATAATATTCCGGTGCTGAGCTATCTGCTGCTGGGCGGGCGCTGCCGGAAATGTCGCGAAAAGATTTCTCCCCGCTATCCGCTGGTGGAACTGCTCAGTGGTCTGCTGGCCGTTAGTCTGCTCTATAAATATGGCCCGACTGCGGTCTTTGTCATCTACTATCTTCTGAGTTGTGCCCTGCTGGTGGTAACCTTCATTGATTTTGACTATCAGATTATCCCTGACAGCATTTCCCTTGGGGGGATTGTTGTGGGACTCGTGCTGGTCTATTTTCTGCCGGTGTCTTACGGGGATGCCCTGATTGGCCTCGTGTCCGGAGCCGGCGGCCTGATTGCGGTGATCTACGGTTATTATTTCCTGACCGGCAAACAGGGCATGGGTGGCGGCGATGTCAAGCTGCTGGGAATGATCGGAGTTTTTTGCGGCTGGCAGGGCGTGCTGTTCACCATCTTCATGGCCTCACTGATCGGATCGGTGGTGGGCGTCAGCTGGATTATCATCAAGGGCAAGGATATGAAGGCGGCCATTCCCTTCGGTCCGTTTCTGTCACTGGGGACGATGATCTACCTGCTCTGGGGGCAGTTGCTGATCGACTGGTACTTTGGTTTCCTGCCGCCGGCCTGAATTTATTTGATACTGTCGATCTGTTCGGTCAGTTTGGTGAGGGTGATGGGTTTGATGATGTAGGAGTCGGCTCCCGAGTCGGTTAACCCTCTGTGGATGTTGATGGGGTCTCCCAAGGCGGTAGTCATTATGATCTTCACCCGGTCTGAAGTGCTGATATCCATATTTTCTTCCATGCGCCGGATTTCCTTTGAAGACTCATGACCGTTCATGTGAGGCATCATGATGTCCATGCAGATCAGGTCATAGGGGGAATTATCCTCCCAGGCCAGACTGAAGCCATCCAGGGCTTCACGGCCGTTGACGGCGATGTTGCATTCTCCGTAGCTTTGCAGGATGGCCTACATGAGCTCCAGACTGGTATAGTCATCCTCGACTATCAAGATTTTCATGTCCATCTTCCCTCAGATCAAAGCGGTTATACTGTAAATATAGGATTTTTTCTTATTTTTTTGCAAGCGCAAGATTGGCTAATTTTTATGTCTGCGGCAGTCATTGTTTTTTGGTATACTATGGGCTTGATATTGGGGAGGTTATAATGCGGTCGGTATTTTTTTATTCAAAACATTTTGAAGATTTTAATTACGGAGAAACCCATCCGTTCAAACCCAGCCGGGCCCGGCTGGTTTATGAGTCATGCTATCGTTACGGTCTGCTGGACGCTGAGGGGGTTGAGGTTGTGGAGCCGCTTCCGGCAAAGATTGAGGATGCCGGTAATTTTCATACCGCAGCTTATCTGGAAACCCTGGCTGCCGCCAACAGCGGCTGTTTCGATGTCCTGATGCTGGCCCATGGTCTGGGGACGGCTGATAATCCTATATTCAAAGGCGTGCTGGACTTTTCGCTGCTGGCTCTGGGTGCCACCCTCAGGGGGGTTGAGATGGTTGCTGGCGGAGAGGCGGAGGTCGTTTTTAATCCGGTCGGAGGATTTCATCATGCCGGGGCCAATCATGCCGAAGGCTTCTGTTATATCAATGACATCTGTGTTGCCATCAATCGTCTCAAGGCGCTCGGCTTCAAAAGGATTCTCTATGTTGACATTGATGCCCATCACGGCAACGGGGTTCAGGATGCCTATTATGATGACAATCAGGTGATGGTCTTATCTTTCCATCAGAGCGGCGAAACCCTTTATCCGGGTACCGGGTTTGAGAATGAGATCGGTCAGGGTGCCGGGAAGGGCTTTACTGTAAATGTCCCGTTGCCCGAATACACTGACGATGAGGCCTATGTCAGGGCCTTTAATGCCGTTTATCCGCAACTGGCGGCCGCCTTTGATCCTGAGATCGTTATTGCCCAGATAGGTCTGGATACGCTCAAGAAGGATCCGCTGACCAACATGCGTTGCACCAATAACGGTTATGCCAGGATAATTTCCGCCATCAGGCAGTCTTCGGACAGGATTGTGGCCCTGGGGGGCGGCGGTTACAGTATTGATGATGTGGCCAGGGGCTGGACTCTGGCCTGGGCCGAACTGAACGGGCTTGAACCGCATGATCCCCTGGCCGGACTGGTGGGTGGGGCCATGTATGGCTATGATAATATTGGCGGTGAACTCCATGATGAGCCTTATATTTTGGCTCCCAGCCTGAAAAGAGGGGTGGACAGCTTTGTGGATGCCAAGGTGGATTTTGTCCGCAAAAATATTTTTCCGCTGCATCTGGGTGCAGAGAGGAACTCACTGTCTTGACACCGCCTTTTTTTGACCCTAGGATCCTGATTATCTGAGTAAAATACATACCGGGTGATGAATGATGAATGAGGGTCATAGCAAGAGCTCTGGTAACAGGATTTCGGCAGGTGTTGATTTCACTACCCTGGTGCTGAGTTTTGCCAGCGTGGCGCTGATCAATATGGGCAGAAGCCCTGATCCGGTCAGCGGAAAGTCCATCAGGGATCTGGCGGTGGCGGAACAGAACATCGATATTCTGGAACTGCTCCGGCAGAAAACCCGGGGCAACCTGAGTGTCGAGGAGGAAGAGACGCTTAACCAGGTTTTGTGTGAACTCAGATGTGCATTTACTGAAGTGGAGAGAGAAGGTTCATGAAAAAAAAGATAGTCTCATTTGGTCTGATATTGATGGTTGCGGTCTGTTCGGCGCTGGTAGGGATGTTTGTGGCGTCTTCATTAAGGTTTACGTCGGATTCGAAGGCGGCCGAAACCTTCTGGGAAAAAGGCGATCCGCTGGCGACCGACAAGGTTGTGATGCCCAGCCTGAAGGGGCTGGCCGACGAGATGCGGCCGGTGGTTGTCAATATCCGGACCACCAAGGTGGTCAACCGCAAGGATCTTTATCGTAAATTTTTTAATCCCGGGCCCGGACAGGAAGGTGGTCCGTACGATGATTTTTTCGATTTTTTTGAGAGGTTCCAGAATAACCAGCCTGAAAAGGAGTTGAAGCAGCGCAGCCTGGGTTCGGGTTTTATTGTTTCACAGGACGGATACATCCTTACCAATAACCATGTCATCAGCGGGGCCGATGAGATCCTGGTTTCGCTTTCGGATGATGAGGAATTTGAGGCCGAAGTGATCGGACGCGATGAAAACACTGATATTGCCTTGATCAAGATAGATGCGGGGAAGAAGACGCTGCCCTATGCCAGACTTGGAGACTCGGATGCCCTGGAAATTGGTGACTGGGTTATCGCCATCGGCAATCCCTTTGGCTTCGGGCATACCCTGACACAGGGGATTGTGAGCGCCAAGGCCCGGGTTATCGGGGCCGGTCCCTATGATAATTTCATTCAGACCGATGCCGCCATCAATCCCGGCAATTCCGGAGGCCCGCTGATAAATATGAAGGGCCAGGTGGTGGGGATCAATACCGCCATTATCTCTTCAGGTCAGGGGCTGGGTTTTGCCATTCCGATCAATATGGTTACCGAGGTGCTGGCGGAACTCAAGGCCACCGGTGAGGTTGCCCGTGGCTGGCTCGGGGTGGCGGTGCAGGCCGTTACTCCGGAGATAGCCAGGGCGGTGGGTCTGTCCAGGGTTCGGGGAGCCATGGTCAGTGATGTCTATCCGGGAAATCCGGCCGCTGCTGCCGGAATCCGTTCCGGCGATATTATCATGGAGGTAAACGGGAAGAATATCGGCGACCCGCACGACCTTACCCGGGCTATCGGCAGCCTTAAACCGGGCAGTAAGGTTGCTGTCAGGATATGGCGTGATGAGCGCAATCTGGATCTGGAGATAGAACTTGACAGGCGTAGCGATGAGAAAATTGCCCGTCAGGACAAGGACGCCGGGCCACAGGGTGAAGTCAAAGATCGTCTGGGGCTGACGGTCGGGGATGTCACGCCTGAGCTGGCCAGCCGCTACGACCTGCCGGATGAAGACGGAGTGGTCGTGCTGAAGATTGACCCCGAAGGCAGTGCCGTCAGCGGCGGGATCAAACAGGGTGACGTTATCCGGGAGGTCAACCGCAACAGGATCAAAGGGGTTACTGAATACCTGGCGGAGCTTGACGGGCTTGAGCACGGCAAAACCGTGTTGCTGCTGATTTTCAGGGATGGCCGGCCGCTCTATCTGGCTATGGATGTGGAATGAGGATTCTGGCCCCGGCAAAGATCAACCTCTACCTGGAGGTGGTGGGTAAGCGCAGTGACGGTTTTCATGAACTGCGCACTCTCATGCTGCCGCTTGCCTTGTGTGACGAACTTGAATTGGAAAAGATAGATGCGGGAATTG
>CAYWBU010000032.1:7615-8786 GCA_964456565.1 uncultured Bacteriovoracaceae bacterium
CGGCACCAAATGGCGGGCCGCCCGGCTGTTTTTTGAGCGAACCGGGGTTGGCGGTGGCATCAGAATCCGGCTTGAAAAAAATATTCCGGCCGGCGCCGGCCTGGGTGGTGGCAGCAGTGATGCGGCCACTGTGCTCATGGGGCTTGATGCTCTGTTTGAAACCGGCCTGGGGCAGGCTGCCTTGATGCAGATGGCGGCAGAACTCGGCTCGGACTGCGCTTTTTTTATCCAGGATCAGGCTTTATTGATGGGCGGACGCGGTGAAAAGGTGATCTGCGAAGTTGATGTGACGGAACGGGCCTATTTGCTGGCATTGCCGCCGTTCGGGATTGCGACCCCGAAAGTTTATAAAGAATTGAAGACCCCATTGACTACGGGGGCTGTTGGATTTAAAATACCTCTAGTGGAAGGGGTGCCTGTCCTGCCGGAGAGGTGCCTTGTCAATGATCTTGAAGATCCGGCCTTTCGTCTGCGGCCGGAGTTGAAGATTTTGAAGCAGGAACTGCTTGACACCGGGGCTTTGGGGGCAATGATGTCGGGCAGTGGCTCTGCTGTTTTTGCTATATATGAGGATGGTTCCCATCTGAAGAGTGCAATGTGCCGTCTGAATCGGCGTGAGGGATACATTTATTTGCCCACAACAAGATTGACGGGGGAAAAAAGGTATGAACATTACAGAGGTTAAGGTTTTTCCGGTGGATGACAACGACAAGCTGAAGGCGTATGCCTCGGTCGTTTTTGACGACTGTTTTGTGGTGAGGGATCTGCGGGTGATAAGCGGTGCGACAGGACTGTTTGTGGCCATGCCTTCACGCAAACGCAAGGACGGCTCCTTCAGGGATACGGCACATCCCCTCAACATGGAGACGCGCACAAAGATTGAGAAATCGATCCTGGACGTTTATCAACAAAAGATTGCCAACGAACAGTAATTCTATTATAAGGGCAACCACCGCTGTGGATTAGGCGGCTCGCTGGGATGTCGTCTAATGGCAGGACACGGGTTTTTGGAGCCCGCTATGGTGGTTCGAATCCACCCGTCCCAGCCAGCATCGATCTTTTTGGGGGAGACATCATAATGGAATCAAGCATCCGTGTGCTCTCTGGCAATGCCAGCAGGGCACTCACTCAGAGTATCTGCAGTATACTGGGAGTTAATCTCGGCAGTGCC
>CAYWBU010000032.1:8796-19248 GCA_964456565.1 uncultured Bacteriovoracaceae bacterium
ATGTAAAACGTTTTTCCGACGGGGAGACCTCCGTCGATATCAAGGAGAGCATCCGGGGTAAGGACATCTTTATCGTACAGTCCACCTATACCCCTGCCAATGAGCATCTGATGGAGATGCTGGTAATGCTGGATGCCGTCAAACGGGCCTCGGCAAAACGAATTACGGCGGTTATTCCGTATTTCGGTTATGCCCGGCAGGATCGCAAGGCTTCGCCGCGGGCACCCATCACTGCCAAACTTGTGGCCAATCTGCTGACGGTGGCCGGGGCTGACCGGGTTCTGACCATGGAGCTGCATGCCGGACAGATCCAGGGTTTCTTCGACATCCCGCTCGACAACCTCTACGCCAAACCGGTCATGCTAGATTATATCAAAGAGCGCTATCAGAACGGTCTGGTTATCGTATCGCCGGACGCCGGCGGAGTGGAACGAGCCAGAGGGCTGGCCAAGCCGCTGGACGCCGAGCTGGCGATTATCGACAAGCGGCGGGAACGGGCCAATGAATCTGAAGTGATGAATATTATCGGGGATGTCAAAGGCAAGGACTGTCTGATTGTGGATGATATGGTGGACACCGCCGGCACCCTTACAAATGGAGCCGCTGCGCTGATGGAGAAAGGCGCCAACCGGGTTTCGGCCTGCTGTACCCATGCAGTCTTTTCCGGCCCGGCCATCGAACGCATCAATAATTCGCCGATCGAGGAAATGATTGTTACCGATACCATCCCGCTACGCGGAGATGCCGTGGACTGTCGCAAGATAACTGTCCTGGGGGTGGCTCCGCTGCTGGCCGAGGCCATTAAGCGGATTTATGATGACGGTTCGGTGAGTGCGCTTTTTCTGTAGACATGACGTCTTAAAGGTGTAAAAAAAGCCCCGGAAGCCTTCCGGGGCTTTTTTATATCAAGATCAGCAGGAGTTTGTATGGCGGAAAAGAATAACACCGATGCGGGCAGCATGGCAGAACTGCTCGAAAGTTATGAGGGTAGAACACCGGCCAGTTATAAGCCGGGCGACCGGGTGAAGTGCGAGATTATTTCAATCGGCAAGGATACTGTTTTCATGGATCTGGGCGCCGGGATCGACGGCGTGGTGGAGACCGCCGACCTACTGGATAAAAACGGCGAACTCAAATATGCTGTGGGTGAAACGCTTGAGCTGTATGTGATCCGGGCCGGCGAAAATGAAATCAGGCTGGCCGTGGCGTTGCATGGCCAAGGCGGGATGGAAGAGATTGAAAGCGCTTTTGATAACAAGGTGCCGGTCGCTGGTAAGGTGAAAGAGGCCTGCAAGGGCGGTTTCAGCGTAACCCTGATGGGCAAGCGGGCATTTTGTCCCATCAGTCAGATTGATTCCAGATATGTGGAGGAACCGGCTGACTATGTGGGCAAGTCCTTTGAGTTCCTGATAACCGAATTCAAAGAGAATGGAAGGAATATTGTGGTGTCCCGGCGCAAACTGCTGGATGTCCGGGCGGCTGAAATCAGAGAGACTTTTATGTCCGGGCTTGCGGCCGGGGCCGTGCTGGAAGGCCGGGTGATCAAAATCATGCCCTACGGTGCCTTCATTGAATTGGCGCCCGGGATTGAAGGCATGGTGCACGTATCTGAATTTAGCTGGTCAAGGATTGGTGATCCGTCCGAAGTTGTCAGTGAAGGTGAAAATATTGCCGTCAAGGTGCTTGAGGTGGATAACAGTGATGCGGCCAAACCGCGGATCAGTCTTTCCGTCAAGCAGACCTCTGCCAATCCCTGGGAGAAGGCTGTGCCGGATTTCAAATGCGGTGACCGGGTAAAAGGCCGGGTGGTGAGCTGTCGTGATTTCGGAGCCTTTGTTGAGATTGCCCCGGGGGTTGAGGGTCTGGTCCATATCAGTGAGATGAGCTATGTGAAGCGGGTCAATAATCCCCGTGAAATTGTTGCGCCGGGGGATGAGGTCTTTGTGGTGATCAAAGATGTTGATCATGACAGCAGGAAGCTTTCATTGAGCCTCAAAGATGCCGAGGGTGATCCCTGGCAGGATGTCCCGCAGAAATATAAGCCGGGAACCAAGGTTGAGGGCACGCTTGAAAAGAAGGAACGTTTCGGCTGGTTTGTGAACCTGGAAGCCGGCGTGACGGCCTTGCTGCCCAATTCCGAAATCGGCCGGTCAGCGGATGCCGCGGCCTTTGAGCAGAAGAAGCCGGGTGAGGCGGTCAAGCTTAAGGTCAAGGATGTCAATGCCCTTGAGCGCAAGATGACCCTGTCGCCGGCGGATGCCGAAGGCAGTGATGACTGGAAGGAATACAGCGGTGGTGGAACCGCATCATTGGGGTCATTGGCGGATAAACTCAAGGCCGCCATGGAAAAGAAGGATAAAGGGTAAGGCCTAGGCCTTACCCTTTTGGTTTAGAATATAATCTTAAAGGGCAGCCTGATCAGTTTGAAGACCAGCTTAAGGATGCCGCCGGCCAGTTTGAGCGGCAATGTGGCCAGTTTGAAGACCACCCCCAGCAGAACCAGGGACTTGAATGCAAACTTGAAAATTCCGATCACCAGTCCCAGCAGGGTACCGATGATGCCAAAGGGCAATTTGATGAGTTTGAACGGCAATGTAATCACAAATTTTACCAATTTAAAAATAAACATAAGAACTCCTTTCGGTTTTAATCAGTCGCCAGCATGACATTGGATGCCTTAATCACCGCATAGACATCACTTCCCATATCGAGCGACATTTTTTCAGCTGACTCCTTGGTTACAACCGACACCATCTCCAGGCCGCCGGGCAGCTCCAGGGTTATCTCGGTGTTGACGGCGCCGGTAACGATTTTTGTAACCTTACCTTTTAATACATTTCTTGCACTGATCTGCATAAAAACCTCCGTTATTTTCCAATTTCCGGCCGGTATTGCAGAGCCTCGGCCATATGCTGTTCGGAAATAGCCGGATTATTCTCAAGATCGGCGATTGTCCTGGCAACCTTTATTACACGTTTAAATGCGCGCATGCTGAGATCATAATGCCGCATAGCTGTCAGGAGTAACTGGCGGCTGGCGGGATCGAGCGGGCAGATGTCGTCAAGGTCACGGTCGCTGATGCGGGCGTTCAGGACCCCGCGTTCAAGTTGGAGATTACGGGCGGCAACGACACGCTGACGGATCGACGCTGAGGGGGTCGCCGGGGTGCGGCTGATGACGGATTCAGCCCTGACCGGGTGAACCCAGATATGGATGTCGATGCGGTCCATGAGTGGTCCGGAAATGCGGGAGCGGTATTTTTCGATCTGCAGCGGGGTGCAGCGGCATTCGCGGTTGGGATGACCCTGGTAGCCGCAGGGACAGGGGTTCATGGCGGTGATCAGTTGGAAGCTGGCCGGGAAGGTTATGGAGTTGCTGGCCCGGGAAACCGTTACCGTGCCGTCCTCAATGGGTTGCCGCATGGCCTCGAGGGTTGCACGTTTGAATTCGGGGAGCTCATCGAGGAAGAGCACTCCGTTATGCGAAAGGGTGACTTCGCCAGGGGCCGGGACGGAACCGCCGCCGATCAGCCCGGCGTCCGAGATCGTATGGTGGGGCGGCCTGAAGGGGCGGACCGCAATGATTTCATTGTTTCTGAGGTGGCCGCCGGCGGAATAGATGCGGGTGCACTCAAGGATCTCCTTGCGGCTGAGTGGCGGCAGGATTGAGGGCAGCCGTTTGGCCAGCATGGATTTGCCCGATCCCGGCGGGCCGATCATCAGCATGTTGTGGCCGCCGGCCGCTGCTATTTCAAGGGCCCTCTTGCCGAGCTCCTGGCCGGTTATCTCGGCCATGTCGGCCTCTTGATTGGCACAGGCCAGTTCCCGGGAGTCAAACCCCTTTGTCTGGGCCGGCGGGGCATCAAAGAGACAGATCTTTACCACATCATTGAGACAGGTAACGGGCCAGACCGCGGCATCACTCAGGCCGGCCTCTCTGGCATTCTCGGCCGGGCAGACAATGCCCTTCAGTTCCATTTCGCGGGCCAGAAAGGCCGAGGAGATTACGCCCTTGACCGGACGGACCGTGCCGTCAAGGCCGAGTTCGCCGCAGAAGAGCAGCCCGGCAGTTTTTTCGGCCGGAATGGCATCCAGGGCGGTGAGAATGGCCACGGCAATGGGCAGATCAAAGATTCCACCTTCTTTTTTGATGTCGGCCGGAGCCAGGTTGATGGTTATGCGCCGCGGCGGCAGTTCAAACCCGGAGTTGATGATTGCCGAGCGGACCCTTTCGCGGCTTTCCTTGACTGCGTTGTCAGGCAGACCCACAATATTGAAGGACGGCAGTCCGTTCTGGACATGTGCCTCGACCGTGACGGATAGAGCGTCGGTCCCCCACAGTGCAGCGGAATAAACAGTAGATAACATGATCATATAGATTAAACGACTTTTCTGAAATGTCCAGCATGTTCGGTGATTGCATTCGGTTGAATCAGCTTGACAGTGACAGGTCGGTGCTATATGAATACTGATCTTTGTAACATTCCTAACGAGAGGGGGTGTGTTTTTACTTGCCAGGAATAAAAGTAAGAGATGGAGAAGCTTTTGAAGGCGCTATGAAGCGCTTTAAGAAGCAGGTTGAAAAAGCCGGAGTTCTCTCGGAAGTGCGCAGGCGCGAGTTTTATGAAAAACCCAGTGTCAAGAAAAAGCGGAAGGCGATTGCGGCCCGCAAGCGTGCTCTTAAGAGAATGAATAAATCAAGGTCATATTATTGATGTTGTTTGAGACAATTCAATTCGATATGAAACAAGCCCTGAAGGCGGGAGACAAACAGAAGGTCTCCTGCCTCAGGATGTTTATGGCTGCGGCCAAGAACAAAGAGATAGACCTGAGACGCGAACTTGATGACAATGATTGTCTGGCAATTGTCAAGTCCCAGGTCAAACAGATAAATGATTCCATTGAACAGTTCACTGCAGCCGGTCGCGATGATCTGGCCGCAGAGGAAAAACAGAACCTTGCCGTATTGCAAAATTACCTCCCCGCCGAAATGTCGAGTGCTGAGATTGAGAAAATCGTTGATGCCGTTATTGCTGAAATGGATGCCACCAAAAAAGATTTCGGCAAGGTTATGAAAGAGGCCCTCGCCCGTGTTGCCGGACAGGCAGACGGAAAAGCAATCAACAGCGTCGTATCCAATAAGTTAAAATAGATTTTCTTGTGCGGGAGGGTCGTCCTTCCTTTTAATTGATGAGCAGCGATCTGTTAGAGTTTTCAGAATTCAAGAAAAGCGTCAGTGCTTTTGTGTCTTCCGGCATCGGCCGTGAAGCGCTGGATGAACTTGTGCCGTTTGAGAGCTGGGATCAGGCTGAAAGGCGCTGGGCCGAAACAGCTGAGATGATGGAATTGATCAATGCCGGCAGCGCGCCGACCTTCGGGGCCGTTGATGAGATTCGTGAGATTCTCGAAATGCGCGAAGGGGCTGTGCTGGAAGGTCAGGATATTGTCAGGGTGGGCAATTCGCTGAAGACCATCAGCCGCATTGCCGGCAGTCTGGTCGAAGCGGACAGGCTGGAGCGCCTCTGTGCGGATATGGCGGATTTCGGAGATCTCTGCCGTGAAATCGATCTTGCGCTGTTGCCGAGCGGCGAGGTTTCGGATCGTTCCAATCCCTATCTGAAAGATCTTAGATCCCGGCTGTGGAATATGCGTTCGCAGATCATGGAGCGTTTGACCGGAATCATGCAGTCGCTGCCCGAGCATGCCGTAATGGATGAATTGATCACCACCCGTGGCGACCGTTACGTGATTCCGATCAGGCACGATTATGTCCCGCGGTTCAAGGGGATCACCCATGACTATTCTCGCAGCCGCCAGACCGTGTACCTGGAGCCCATGGAGATGGTGGATGACAACAACGCCATCAACCGCATTCGTTCCGAAATCAGGGAAGAGGAATATCGGATCCTCAAGGATCTGACCGGCGACATCATCTATTCTGCTGAGCAGATCCGGCAGGCCCTGGCGGTTTATGCCGGACTTGATCTGATTCACGGATGTGCCGCCTGGGCCGTGAAAAACCGCTGTGTCATCCCGGGAGTGTCGCAGGATGAGATTAATATAAAGGGGGCGCGCCATCCGCTGCTGATGCAGCGTCTGGGGCGCGAACGGACAATTCCGCTGGATATCAGGCTTTCAAAACAAAAGCGCTGCCTGGTTGTTTCCGGGCCTAATGCCGGCGGCAAGACCGTGGCGCTCAAGACGCTCGGAATATTGATGCTGATGGCCAGGTGCGGCATTCCCCTGCCGGCGGATGCCGATTCGGTGGTTCCGCGGCTGGGAAATATCTGGGTGGACATGGATACCAGCCAGGATATCGCGCACGACCTTTCATCTTTTACGGCGCATGCCCTGAATCTTAAGCATATCTATGAGAATCTTACAGAAGGCGATATGGTGCTGCTGGACGAGCCGGGCTCATCAACCGACAGTGAACAGGGTGGGGCCTTTGCCGCGGCCTATATCGCTGCCGTCCTTGAAAAAGGGGCCTACATGGTGGTGACCTCGCACTCGGAACTGGTGAAATTTTATGCCGTGAAATCAGATTTGGCGGAAAATGCCGCCATGGCCTTTGATGAAAGCGGACTGAAACCGGTCTACCGGATTGAGTATGGCCTGGTGGGCGGCAGCCACGCCTTTGAAATCTTGAAATCGGTCGGATTTCCTGATGAGATCGTCAGGAGTGCCGGAGATATTGCCGGAGCCAGGGGGCAGTCATCGCTGGCCAAGGCCCTGCATGACTACTCCGAGGCGGCGGAGATGCAGCACAAGGCTCTGCTGGAGTTGGAGGAGGCGCGGCGCTGCCGGGCGGAGGCGGAGCAGTCGGCCGTGCAGGAGCGCAGCAGGCTGCGCGATCAGGCCGTCAGGTTTGACCGGCTGTTGAAAAAGGCTGAAAAGATGGCCTTGCGGCAGGTGTCCAGCGAGAAGATCAGCGAACTTAAATCGCAGCCCGAAGCCGTGGAGTTGCAGGCCGAGCTGAAACAGCAGCCTGCGGTGAAAAAGACGTTTGTAGTGGAAAAGGGTTCGATCGTCACTGTCAGGGGCGGGTCAAATGCCGGCGAGGTCCTTGAAATAAACGGTGCAGTGGCGGTTGTGGATTGCGGCGGAAAACGTCTGAAACTGACAATCGATATGCTGGAACCGGCATCCGGCCCGGCTCCCCGCAGGGGCGGCGGCCGTCGAGCGCCGCATCAGCCGTGTGCCAATCCGGTCGTGCTGCCGGTTGTGGTTGTGGGCATGCGGGTCGATGAGGCCTTGACGGTGGTGGAAAAGGCTGCGGACAGGGCCATGCTTTCGGGCCAGAAGGAACTGGAAATTATCCATGGCGGGGGCACCGGGGCCCTGAAAGGGGCTATCCGTGAACATCTGGGACATATGCCCGGAGTCAGCCATGTGGGGGATGCCCCGCCTGACAGCGGCGGCAGCAACCGGACAATAGTGAGATTCAATGGATAGAGATCTGATCGAGAAGATAAAAAACCGCAGCGATATTGTTGCGGTGGTGTCCGAACATGTGACCCTGACCCGCAAGGGTAAGTCCTACTGGGGGCTGTGTCCTTTTCATAATGAGAAGACCTCCTCTTTCCATGTGGACCCGGGGCGCCAGATGTATAAATGTTTCGGCTGCGGGGCCGGCGGGGATGTCATCGGTTTTTTGATGGAGGTCAAGGGGCTTTCTTTCCGTGAGGCGGTCGAGGAGCTGGCTCAGGCCGCCGGTATAGCCGTGGAATGGGCGCAGGCCCCCGATGGCAAGGATGTTTCGGAAAAGAAGATGATCTATGAGGCCAACCGCCTGGCCCTGGAATATTTCCGCCAGCAGCTGTTTTCTGCGGGAGGCCGGCCGGCTTTGGAATATCTGCGCGACCGCGGGCTTAGAGATGAAACCATCAAGGCCTTTTATCTGGGGTATGCCCCGGACAGCTGGGACGGGCTTATCAGGGTGCTTGCCAATCGCAGGATTCCGTTGGAAATGGCCGAAAAGGCCGGTCTCGTCATAAGACGCAATTCCGGCAGCGGATATTATGACCGCTTCCGCGGCCGGGTGATCTTCCCGATCATGGACCTTGGTTCGGAGGTGGTGGGCTTTGGCGGCCGTATTATCGGCCAGGGGGAGCCTAAATATCTGAATACGCCCGAAAGCCCGGTGTTTGAAAAACGCCGGATTCTCTACAATCTGGTAAATGCCAGGAACACCATCCGCACGGAAGGTGTGGTGGTGGTGGAAGGTTATATGGATGTCGTGTCCCTGGCCAATGCCGGGTTCGACAGGGCGGTGGCCTCGCTCGGGACAGCTTTCGGAGAAGACCATGTGCGACTGCTGAAAAGATTCACCGATCGCATGACCCTGATATTTGACGGGGATGCGGCCGGTCGTAAGGCCATGCTGCGTTCGGCCGAGGCCTTTTTGACTTCGGATGTGATTCCGCAGGTGGCGATGCTGCCGCAGGGCAAAGACCCCGACGATATGGCCAGGAATGACATCCAGACCTGGAACAGTCTTGTAACCGGAGCGGGATCCATCTGGGACTTTATAATAAATGAATCGTTTTCAGGTCGGGACCCATCAAAACTTGAGGATCAGAATGTGATTGTCAGGGAGTTGGCGCCGGTTGTAGGCGGGATCGGTGACCAGGTGGTGCAGGGATTGCTGGTTGAGAGGATAAGTACAAGGCTGGGAATCAATCCGGAAGTTTTAAAGACCAGGATGATTCCCCGACAGGAAAAAGCCAAACCTGCCGAAAAGGCAGAGCAGAGAAGAGATATTCTGGAGGATACACTTGTAAGGCTGATGCTGCTCAATGACGAGGCCGTGAGGGTTGTTGATGATCTCGGCCTTGGTGGGGAGTTCAGTCAGGCCGATATTGTTCCCTTGGTGAATTATCTGCTTTCCAACGGAAGAGGAATCCTGGAAGATCACCGCTGTCCGGAAAAGATCCGCAGGCTTGCTTCCGCGATACTGTCCGGGGGTAATTTTGAGGGAGATTTTAGAAAGGCATTGATTGATACGGTTTCAAGGTTTATGAATCGTGTTTTTGACCGAGATATAAAGAAATTACAGTTTGAGATTGCGCAAGCCGAAAAAATAGGAGATAAATTGCGGCTCTTGGAACTCACAAAACAGAAACAGGCTAAGCTGTTAGCCCGAAGGAATATCAACAAGACGGTAGCGGAGGTGCTGTGAAGGAGATTAGCGAAAAGAAGACCTATTCCAAAGAGGTTCAGAAACTTGTAAGCATCGGGAAGGCCAAGGGCTACCTGACCTATGATGAGGTCAATGATGCCCTGCCCGAAGGCGAGATGGCACCCGATGATCTTGAAGATGTAATGGATCTTTTCAGTGAAAAGGATATTCAGGTTGTCAGTGCCGATGAAGATTATGTCGATTCAGACAATGAGGAATCCTCCATTGATATCCACGAGGACGGCAGTTCGCGTTCTCCTGACCCGGTTCGGATGTATCTGCATGAGATGGGCTCGGTATCCCTGCTTTCGCGTGAAGATGAAACCGAAATAGCCAAACGGATTGAGGCCGGCCAGCGCCAGATTCTGAATGTCATCATCAACTCTCCGGTCACAGTCAAGGAGGTTATCGGCATCGGCAAGGATCTGGAAGAAGGCCGTCTGCGGCTGAAAGATGTGGTTGACCTTGATGATGCCTTTGATGAGGAAAAAGAAGAAGAGGATGAAACCGCTCTGGCCAGAACCCTGGAGATGATCGCGCAGATCGAGGCCAAACAGGACGAGCTGAAAGGCCTGAAGTCTTCATTCTTCCATGCGGAAGGTGAGACCGAGAAGGAGAAGGTCAAGAAAAACATGGCCAAGGTCAGCAAGGAGATTGTCAGGCTGATCCATGATATTCATTTCCGGCCGGAACAGATTGACGCCTTTGGTAACCGGCTCAAGGATCTGAAGGCCCAGTTGGAAGAGCGCGAAGATCTGCTTGCCAAGCATGAAAACCGTTTCGGCCTGGGATATGATGAGCTGGAAAAAATCCACAAACAGCTGAATCGCAAGGCGCCCACCAAGAAATCTCTGGCCTTCCTTGATGAACACAAGCTGAAGCCGGAGACCTTTGATAATATTATCGGGAAGATGGACGAACTTCGGCAGGAGATTAAGGGCATTGAGCGCGAGGGTGGTCTGACGGCCAACGGTCTCAAAAAGGCCGTACGGGTACTGGAAGAGGCCGAAGCCCGTACTGATGCCGCCAAGACCGAGCTGATCCAGGCCAACCTGCGCCTGGTGGTCAGCATTGCCAAGCGCTTTGTGGGGCGCGGCAGCTCCTTCGAGGACCTGATCCAGGAGGGCAATATCGGCCTGCTGCGGGCGGTGCACAAGTTCGATGTGACCCGCGGCTTCAAATTCTCCACCTATGCCACCTGGTGGATCCGGCAGGCGATCACCCGCTCGATCGCCGACCAGGCCCGCACCATCCGGATCCCGGTGCACATGA
>CAYWBU010000033.1:0-13758 GCA_964456565.1 uncultured Bacteriovoracaceae bacterium
GTGGCAGACCGAGACCGGCGGCATCCTGATCACCCCGCTGCCCGGCGCCATCGATATCAAACCGGCCAAGGCCACGGTGCCGTTCTTCGGTGTTGAGCCGGCCCTGTTGGATGATGAAGGCAATGAGATCGAAGGTCCCGGAAGGGGTAACCTGGTCATGAAGAGGGCCTGGCCGGCCCAGATGCGCGGTGTCTGGGGTGATCCCGAGCGCTTCAAAGAGACCTATTTCGTGCAGTTCCCGGGTTATTATTTCAGTGGTGACGGTGCCGAGCGCGACGAGCTGGGCTATTACAAGATCACCGGCCGCGTGGACGATGTCATCAATGTTTCCGGCCATCGTATGGGCACGGCCGAGATCGAGAGTGCCCTGGTCTCCCATCCGTCAGTGGCCGAATCTGCGGTTGTGGGCTTCCCGCACGAGATCAAGGGTCAGGGTATTTTTGCCTATGTAACCCTTAATACCGGAGTGGAGAAGACCGAAAGCCTCAGAAAAGATCTGGTGCAGCACGTCAGGAAAGAGATCGGACCGATTGCAACTCCGGATGTTATCCTGTGGGCCGACTCGCTGCCCAAGACCCGTTCGGGCAAGATCATGCGGCGGGTTCTGCGCAAGGTTGCTGCCAGTGATTTCTCCGATTTTGGAGACACCTCAACTCTGGCTGATCCGTCAGTTGTTGATACGCTGGTGACAGAACGCAAGCAACTGTAATTGTTTGAGCGGCGGGGCCCGGCAATTGGGCCGGTTCCCGCCTTTTTTATTTTATTTGTACTTTAATGAGGAAGGTCTGGCATGAAGGGAGAAGAAAAATACAGGTCGATTCTGAATGCCGCAAAACAGGTTTTTGCAAGGGAAGGCTTTTATAATTCCAAGGTTTCCGAAATTGCAAGGACTGCCCACGTGGCGGACGGGACCATCTATCTATATTTCAAGAACAAGGATGATATCCTGATCTCCCTGTTTGAGGAGGAGCTGAACAGGATTATCGATGAAATGCGTACCGGGCTGCAGGATATAGCTGATCCTTGTGAGCGGTTGATGAAGTTCTGTGAAGTACATCTGAATATCGTTGACTGTGACCGTTCGCTGGGAGAGGTCATCCAGGTGGAACTGCGGCAGTCCAATAAATTTATGCGGGAATACAAGAATAAACGTTTTCTGACCTATCTGACCATGATAGCCGATATCGTTGCCGACGGACAGGCTCAGGGGGTTTTTAAGGCGGACGTCAAACCGGAGGTTGCGGCCCGCATGATCTTCGGTTCCCTGGATGAACTGTCCACCTTCATGGTTACGTCCAAACGGCGGCGTTTCGGGGTGCAGGAACTGGCTAAATCGGTCGGGACTGTTTTTTTGAGTGGCTTGACGGCCGCGGTCTGAGCGGAGGGAAAGGCTATGGTGAAAAAAGCGGCGGTAATCGGTGGCGGTGCCATGGGTGGAGGAATCGCCCATCTGCTGGCAGCTGCCGGGATCGAATGTTTCATCAAAGATGTGGATTCGCTCTTTGTTGACAAGGCCATCGCGCATTCCCGGGCGATCTTCGAAAAAATGGTCAAAAAAGGCAAACTGGAACAGTCGGTGGCCTTTGAGGCCCAGTCCCGGCTCAGGGGCGGGGTTGAATATGACCGCAGCTGGTTTGCTGATGTTGATCTGGTGATCGAGGCTGTGCCCGAGATTCTGGATCTGAAACGCAAGGTCTTTGTGGAACTGGAGGGCCTGTGTTCGTCAAAGACGATCCTGGCTTCCAACACCTCCACGCTTTCAATAGCCGATATGGCAAGCGATCTGAAGGATAAGTCCCGTTTTGTCGGTCTGCATTTTTTTAACCCGGCGCATGTGATGAAACTGGTTGAAGTGATTTATGATGATAATACTGCGGCAGATGTGGTCGCCGCCATGATGGATCTTTGCGGCACTATCGGCAAGGTGCCCATCAAGGTTCGTAATGCGCCGGGATTTGTGGTTAACCGCATTTTGATTCCCTACATGAATGAGGCCGTGCTGGTTCTGATGAACAGTAAGGTTGCCGTGGGTGAGATTGATGATGTCATGCACTCATTCGGAATGCCCATGGGGCCTTTTGCGCTTTGGGATCTGGTGGGGCTGGATGTAGGGTTGCATGCCTCCCGTACGCTTGAAGATGCGTTCGGCAGCAGGACTCCGGTGCCGGAGCTGCTCAAATTTCTGGTTGAGAGAGGTGATTTCGGCCAGAAGACCGGACGCGGCTTTTTTGATTATACTGCCGGAGAAAAGCAGGTTTCCGCGGCGGTTGAAGAGTTTGTATCCGGCTGGCAGCGGGAACATGATATCAATGAAGAGCGGTTTGTTCCCGAACGCCTGATGCTGGTACAGGTGCGGGAGGCTTTGCTGATTGTGGCCGAGGACATCGCATCGCCAAAGGATGTGGATGCCGGGATGGTCTACGGGACCGGCTTCCCTGCCAGAGTTGCCAAGGGGCCGCTTGATTATGGCGAGAACCGGCTGGGATGGAATAATGTCGGACAGCTTATGCGGGATTACGGCAAGTCGGTTTCCGCTGACAGATATTATCTGCCCGCGAACTTTGATGGTCTGGATTCTGGCCCGGGAATTTTTGTTTCCTGACATGCGTTGGCATGATGTGGGGAGACCTGCTGTTAATTTATATATAAAAGTAAATGGAAGATTGGGTGGAACATAATATTGCAAACTGGGATTGCGCGTGTTAAAAACGCAAAAATTATGGCCTATAAGCCAAATATATAGGTAGGAGGTATGGTGTGAATACTGTTGTTTGTATTAAGCAGGTACCTGATACCGAGACTTTGATAAAGATCGGTGGAGAAGGTACAGGTATTGCGGAGGACGGTGTTAAATGGGTTATGTCGCCTTATGATGAGTATGCCGTGGAAGAGGCACTCCAGAAAAAGGGCGGCGACAAGGTTACGGTGGTTTCGCTCGGTCCGGACCGGACAATTGAGGCCATCAGGACAGCCTTGGCCATGGGTGCTGATGATGCCGTGCATGTGAATGATGCATCATTCGCTAAAGGTGCGGATCCCTATGCAACTGCTGCGGTTTTGGCGGCTGCGGTCAAGGACCTCAGCTATGATGCCATCTGGTGCGGCAAGCAGGCCATTGATGATGATTCGGCCCAGGTTCCGGCCATTCTCGGCGAGATGCTGGGAATTCCGGTCGTCACCCTGGTGACCAAGTTTGAAGTCAATGGCGACAAGGCCACAGTGACCCGCGAGGTCGAAGGTGGCGAGGCTGTTGTCGAAGTTCAGCTGCCGGCTGTCTTCTCGGCTCAGAAGGGTCTCAATGAACCGCGCTATGCATCTCTGCCGGGAATCATGAAGGCCAAGAAGAAGCCCGTGGATGTCAAGACCGCTGCTGATCTGGGTGTCAGTGTCCAGCCGGCCACTGCCATCAAGGAAATGTCACTGCCGCCTGCCCGCCAGGCAGGGAAAACAGTTGAAGGTGATGACGACGCCGCCAAAGCGGCCAACCTTGCCAAGGCCCTGCACGACGAGGCCAAGGTTATTTAATTAAGGAGGTAGTGATATGGCATCTATTCTTGTGTATGCAGAAGTTCAGAAAGGCGAGATCAAAAAAGGCGCTTTTGAGATAACCAGCAAGGCGAAGGCCATGGGTGCTGACGTGGCGGCCTGCATTGTGGGCAGCGGAGTTGCCTCTCTGGCCGCAGAGCTGGGTAAATACGGCGCCGATAAGGTCTATGTTGTCGATGGTGGTGATTTTGCAGATTTCAACACCGAACCGTATGTTCAGGCCCTGGCCCAGGTTGTTGCCCAGGCGAATCCGGACATTATCCTTACCAGTGCTTCGGCCCAGGGTAAGGACCTGACCCCGTCCCTGGCAGCCCGCCTGGGAACCGGTTGCATTTCGGACTGTGTTGACCTCAGCCTGAATGGCGACAAGGTTGTGGCCAAGAGACCCATGTATGCCGGTAAGGCCTATGCCATGGTTGAGGCCAGCGGTTCACCGCAGGTGATTTCGGTCAGACCGAATTCATTCTCGGTTGCGGAGAATGCCGGAGCCGGTGCGGTGGAAAATGTTTCCGTCGGCATGGATGCATCAAAGGTCAGGGTTGCCGTAAGATCGGTTGAGATGCCCGAGTCGGACATGCCCGATCAGACCGAGGCCGAGATCATCGTATCCGGTGGCCGCGGCATGAAAGATGGTGACAATTTCGGCATGCTGAAAGATCTGGCCAGTGCTCTCGGATCGACAGCCACAGTGGGTGCGTCCCGCGCAGCCGTTGATGCCGGCTGGATCGATCATTCATTCCAGGTTGGCCAGACCGGTAAGACCGTCAGCCCGAATCTCTACATCGCTGCCGGTATCTCCGGAGCCATCCAGCATATGGCCGGTATGGGAACCTCCAAGGTTATCGTTGCCGTGAACAAGGACGGTGATGCTCCCATCAGAAGCAAAGCCGACTATTTTGTTGAGGGTGATCTTTTCAACGTCATCCCGGCGCTTACCGAGGAGATTAAGAAGATAAGGGGCTAAGGCCCGTTGCCGGGGGAGATATTCTCCCCCGGATTTTAAGTGACAATCGGGCGATGAGCCCTTTTTAATTCAGAATACTATTCAGGGGGGCGGATTATGCAAGTGCCAGAAGGTGTTGAGATCACAAGACAGATATTCTGGAATGTCCATAGTGGCGAAGGGCTGAATATCACTCAGCTCATTCTTTATGTGGTGGCCCTGGTCACCGTTGGTTTATTTATCTACGGGCTGAATAAGTCCGGTTTCATGACCCGTGGCAAGGTGCGCAAGCTTGCCCAGGGCAGTGATGTGGAACGCACCGATAACAAGGGTGCCAGGCTGGGATTCACTTTGGCCGAGATTTTTGCGCATCGCAAGATTCTGCGGGAACCGTTCCAGGGCTTTCTGCACCTGTTTATTTTCTACGGCTTCCTTGCGCTGTTGATTACAACTGCGATTGTTGCTCTGCAGGCCGACTTTTTCGGCCCGTTGTTTGATTGGTATTATTTTAAGGATAACTTTTATCTTGGATTATCACTGTTTGCTGACGTGTTCGGCGGGCTGGCGATTATCGGCGTGCTGATGGCGCTGTTCAGGCGCTATGTCATGCGTCCGAAATGGCTCGACCAGCAGAAAGAGGACAATATCATCCTGTGGTTCATCCTCTTTGTGCTGGTAACCGGGTTCATCGGTGAAGGTCTGCGGATGCAGGCCACCGAACTGCAGCCCGGCAGTCCCATGGCCGATTATATCTGGTTCTCACCGGTGGGGCGTGTCTTTGCCTTCCTGTTTGCCGGCATGAGTGTCGGGGCCGCCGAGGCCACCCACCAGATCATGTGGTGGGTGCACATGCTTTCGGCCATGGCCTTTATCGTGTATGTGCCCTTCAGCAAACTGCAGCATATATTTACAACTCCGGCCAACATCTTCATGCATCCGGAGACGGATCAGCCCTATCTTAAACTGATGCCGCCCGAGATGTTCGAGACCGCCGAAACCTTTGGTGTCCATAACGTCGAGGAGTATTCATGGAAGGACCTCTTTGACACCGAGGCCTGCATGCGTTGCGGCCGTTGTGTTGAGGTCTGTCCGGCCTTCAATACCGACAAACCCCTGCTGCCCCGGGATGTGATTCAGGATATCCGGACTTATCTGGAGGCCAAGGCCAAGTTTGCCATCAATGAAAACGGCGAGGCCACGATCATTCCGGACGAGGAGTATGAAGGTCCGGCCCTGATCGGCGATACGATTGAAAAAGATACCATCTGGGCATGTACCACCTGTATGGCTTGTGTGGAAGCCTGTCCGGCCTATATTTCGCAGTTCCCCAAACTGGTCGATCTGCGGCGTTATCTGGTGATGATGGAATCCGATTTCCCGACCGAAGTTCAGGAAGTGTTCCGCGGCATGGAAAATAACTCCAACCCCTGGGGTATTGGTGCCCATACCCGTGGTGACTGGGCCAAGGGACTGGATGTGCCGTTGATGTCCGAAAAGGGTTCGGCCGAGTACCTCTTCTATGTAGGCGATTCCGGATCTTTCGATGACATGAACCAGAAGACGGCTCAGGCCCTGGTGAAGATCTTCAATGCGGTCGGAATCGATTATGCCATTCTCGGTCCGGAAGAGGGCTGTGACGGTGATTCGGCCAAGAAGATGGGTAATGAGTACCTCTATCAGGCCCTGGCGCAGGTCAATATCGAAACATTCAATGCCTATGGCGTCAAAAAGATTATCTGCATGGACCCGCATGCCTACAATATCATCAAGAAGGACTACCGGGATCTGGGCGGCGAATATGAGGTCTTCCATTATTTTGAAATCCTGGATGACCTGATTTCCAACGGCAAACTGAAAATTACCAATCCGATGGCCGACATCGGCAAGGTGACCTTGCATGATTCCTGCTATCTGGGCCGTTATAACGGAATCTATGATCAGCCGCGCAATATTCTCAAGGCCATTTCCGGAAATGTGCTGGAGATGGCGGATCACCATGCCAAGAGTTTCTGCTGTGGTGCCGGTGGCGGACGGATGTGGATGGAAGAGGATCTGGGGACGCGCATCAACCAGAAGCGGACCCGTCAGGTGCTGGATGCCGGCGCCGATACGGTCTGTACCGGTTGTCCCTACTGTCTGACCATGCTGTCCGACGGAATTAAGGAGCTGGAACTCGAGAATAAACTCCAGGCCTTTGACATTGCCGTGCTGGTGGCCAAGGCCGCCGGGCTGATGGAGGTCAGTGCCGCTCCGGAAACGGAGGGAGATCAGTCCGCCAGTGAAAGTGCCGGGGAGGCCTGATTTTCTAGCCGCACCCCTGATGTTTAAAGTGAAGAGGAGACCTTGCGGTCTCCTCTTTTTTATTGTTAAGATTAAAACGGGGTGAGCAGGTGGTGAAGATAGGCTTAATAGTTCAGGAAAATTCTAGCGGTTATGTGGACTGGCTTGAACAGGCCGGGCACACGGTTGTCATATGTGCCCTGGCAGGGACCATGCCAGAGCAGCTCTCCGCCTTGGCCGGACTCCTGGTCGATTCCGAGTCCTTTGATCTCATCCATAACCGGGCCGGCCAGCTGCCGCTTTTGTTTGCACCACTATGGAAGGCCCCGCTGATAACCACCCTGCCATCAGTGCCTGACCGCGAGCTGCTGGCGGCCTGTGAGAAGTGCCGGGGCGCTTTTTTCTGGATATCGACGGGCTGGGAACCTGACGGAATTGAACTGCTCGGGCGGAGTGTCCGGGGCGGGTCTGACAGGGAGGTTGTCCTGGCGGCCTATGAAAAAGTAGCGCGGCTGAGCGCCCGGGAAGACCATCGCCCCTGGGGCTGGTATGAGGTTCTTTCTTCCGAACGGAGCGATCATAAACTGAAAAGAATTACCGTTAATGCCGGGCAGCGTCTGAGTCTGCAGCGGCACCATAAGCGCCGGGAGCACTGGTTCATTGTCAGCGGCTGTTCACGGGTGGTTTGCGGCGATGACGAAATAGAGCTGAAGGCGGGTCAATCGGTGGACATCCAGCAGGGGATGGTGCACCGCATTGAGAATACAGGCCATGATCCGCTGGTTTTCATTGAGGTGCAGCAGGGTGATTATCTGGGTGAAGATGACATCGAAAGGCTGCACGATGATTACGGCAGGGAATGATCGGTGATGGTCAAAGGCGAAAAATATCACAAGGAACTTAACCGGCTGTTGCTGGAAGCGGCTGAGAAGGCCGGCATTGAGATAATCGAAGATCGTCTGAACCGTCGGGGAGGCACCTGCCGCATGGATGAAAGACTGATGGTTATCTATGATTCAAAAGCATCTCTGGCCCAGCGCAACCGGCTTATCCTTGATGCGCTGGCGCAACTCAACCCTGAGGTCTTCCTGCCGCCCAGGGTGCGTGAACTTCTCGAAGAGGGCAGCCTCTACTCCTGATCCTCCGCGGAAGGCTCTGCAACAGCCGCCGTTTCCTGCCGCATCTCTTCCAGGCCTTTATGCAGCTTTTCTTCAGTCGAACTGATCAGGTCGCCGACCCAGCCCGGAATCTCGCCGAGGATGTCCCTGGCCTCGCTTACTCCGGTGTCAATGGCCTTGGCCAGGATGTCAAGCTGTTCAGAAGAGCCGTCCCACAGTGACCTGGCAAATTCCAGGATGCGTCCGGCGGTGTTATCGGCGCTGAAATAATCATCACCGTAGGTAAAGTTTGAGAAGTTGGTGATTTCATATTCGGTTTTCTTTGAAAGTGCTTCATAGGCCCAGTCAAGACTCATGCTGGAACCATCGCCGAAATCGATTTCAACGTGCAGGGCTTCTTTGTAGTATTCGAGGCTTTCTGTTTTTGAGGCTGTCTGGCTTGTCTGACGGCGATCTTCGGATTTGAGGTTCTGGTTGCCCAAAACATGTGATGCCAGTTCCGAAATCTTCATCTGCTCCACCCCCATTGGTTTGCAATTAAGGTTATACTCTTTATCGGATCTATGGTCATCAACATGATAGTGTTGATGCAGCTTGGATGCAATAGGTCAGGATCAATATTGCCATCGGGGCTGTAACTGGTTAAACTGAAAGCCGAATGAACGATGTAAAGGAAAGCAGATATCTGCGGTCATTAGTTGAAAATATGCCTGACGGGCTTTTTGCCGTGGACCTCGATTTCAGGATCAAATATTTTTCTCCGGCGGCGGAATCAATCACAGGAGTCAGCGCTGCGGATGCGATTGGGCGTCACTGTCGGGAGGTGCTGCACTCCAGCCTGTGTGATGCGGGCTGTCCTTTGAAACAGGCCTTTGATGAAGGAGCTGCGGTGCTCAACCGGATTGCCGCCATCATTAATGCGGCCGGTGATCAGATTCCGGTAAGCCTTTCGGCCGGAGTTGTCCGGGATGGTGGTGAAGTGATCGGCGGAGTGGAGGTGCTCAGAAATATCTCATCCATTGATGAAGTCCGGAAGGCGGTTTCAAGGCAATACCGCTGCGAAGATATCCTGAGTGTCAATTCCAGGATGCGCCGGATCTTTGAAATGTTGCCGGCCGTCAGTGAAAGTCTGTCCACGGTCCTGATTGTGGGAGAGACCGGCACCGGCAAGGAAAAGCTGGCCCGGGCCATCCATAACCTGAGTTTGCGGGCCGATGGACCGTTTGTGGCCGTAAACTGCGGAGCTCTGCCTGACAATCTGCTGGAAAGCGAACTGTTCGGTTATAAGAAAGGGGCCTTTACCGGTGCGGTAGGCGATAAGCCGGGGCGTTTCCGGATTGCCTCCGGGGGGACCATTTTTCTGGATGAGATCGGTGATATTTCGCCGGCCCTGCAGGTCAGGCTGCTAAGGGTGCTGCAGGAAAAAGAGTTTGAACCCCTGGGGGGAGTTGCGACCGAAAAGGCCGATGTCCGGGTGGTGGCCGCCACTAACCGTGATCTGGAAAAGCTGGTGGCCGAGGGACGTTTTCGCAAGGATCTCTACTATCGTCTGAATATTATCCGCATAGAACTGCCCTCCCTGAGTGAGCGTAAGGAGGATGTTCCGCTGCTGGCTGATCATTTTGTGGAACAGTTTAACCGTGAACAGGGCCGCAATCTGCGCCTGGGGCGGGAGGCTGTCAGGGCCCTCATGCTGCGGGATTATCCGGGCAATATCAGGGAGCTGCAGAATATTGTTGAGCGGGCCTTTGTGCTCTGCCAGGGCGGTGAGATCCGGGCAGCGGATCTGGCCGGAGTCGGGGATTCCGGTCAGGCGGCCGTGGATGCGGGGTCCAGTATTCGCGATATGGAGAGCGCCCTCATTCTTGACACCCTGAGAAAGAACGACTGGAACAAGGCCCGGACTGCGCGTGAGCTTGGTATTCATAAGACGACCCTCTACCGCAAGATCAGGCAGCTGGGAATTGAGGATCACCGGCGATAAGTGGTTGCGCAATGCTACCTATGCTATTGATGTAATAGTAGCTATATGCTACCTTAACAAACGGATGCCTTTTATAACCATTTAAAATTAAAATATAATATATATAAATGCAATATGGCACCATATTTGCCTAATATCAGGCAGGAGTAAAAAGGTGAAGATCGGTATTTCAGTACATGACAGTAAAATCGCGGTGGCTCTGGATTTTGCCCCGGCCGTTAACATCTATGAGCTGGATGGAGGCCGGATTGGACTGGAAAAAACGCTGAGATTTGAAAACGAAATCCTGCCTGTGAGGGCCGCCATGCTGGCGGATGAGGGTGTCGGTAAGCTGATTTGCGGGGCGGTCTCCGGGGCCTTGGCCGGCATGCTCAGTTATTCGGGAATTGAAGTGATCTCGGGGGTTACCGGGAATCTTGATGAAGTACTGGAAGCCTTTATGAACGGAAATTTGACAACCCGTAATTTCGCCATGCCGGGTTGCGGAATGCGTCGGCGTCAGGGACAGTGTGGACGTGGGCGCGGCCGGCGTCGCAGACGCTGAAAGGAGGTAGATATGCCTTTTGGAGATGGAACAGGGCCCTTGGGAATGGGACCCATGAGCGGGCGAAAGCTGGGAGGATGCTCAAAGAGCAGACTGCCGCTTTCCAAGAGTTCGATAGCTTTTTCTGTGGGCGGATTGCTGCTGAATGACCTGATCAATGAAAAAGGTCTGATCAGATCAGCCTACAGACGCTATCTGGGAAGAGACAAAAAGTATATCAGCAATGTCGAGTACTCCGTACTGGACGACAAGAACAAAAAATAAAGGAGGTAGTTATGCCTTTTGGAGATGGATCTGGACCTAACGGGATGGGACCGATGAGCGGCCGGGCAATGGGCTATTGTGCGGGTAATACTGTCCCCGGCAGATTTGCAGGCGGTATGGGACGAGGTATGCGTTTTGGCGGCGGTATGGGTCGCGGAATCGGCCGGGGTGCCGGGCGAGGTTTTGGCGGGCGTGGCTGGCCATATTTTGCCGGACAGAATGCACCGCAGGCCCAGGCCGGCAGTGAACTGGATTTTTTGCGGCGGGAGGCCGCCGATCTGCACACAACCCTTGACGAGATCAACAAGCGTATTTCAGAATTGGAAAAAGATAATAAATAAGACAAGACGGCCCGGCAGACCGGGCCGCCTGATTAAGGAGCAGATGTATGAAGATTGCTATTTCGGCAACCGGAACAGGTATGGATGATGCGGTGGATCCGCGTTTTGGCAGATGCAGTTTTTTCCAGATAATTGATACGGATACCGGTGAGGTTGAGGCGGTTGCCAATGAAAATGCCGCGGCCGGCGGCGGGGCCGGGATCAAGTCGGCCCAGATGATGGTGGACAGGGGTGTCAGTGCGGTGCTGACCGGTAACTGCGGCCCCAACGCCTTTGATGTTTTCAATGCCGCGGGTGTTGATGTCTATCCCGGAACCCAGGGTACGGTCAATGATGCCCTGGCCAGGTTCAAGGCCGGAGAACTTACCAAAGGTGCCGCGCCCAGTGTGGGCAACCATTTCGGTATGGGCCGCAACCAGTAAGGGCGCTCTTGATGGTCATCAGTGTTGCCAGCGGTAAGGGCGGTACGGGCAAGACCACGGTTTCAACCAACCTGGCCGTTGTCGCCAGCATGCAGGGATTGCAGGCCAGCTATCTGGACTGTGATGTGGAAGAGCCCAACGGGCATCTGTTTTTAAACCCGTCAATCACGGACAGCCGGACTGTAAACATGCTGGTGCCGGTGGTTGACAGCGAAAAATGTATCCTGTGCGGCAAGTGTGCCGAGATCTGTGTCTATAATGCCATTGTGGCCCTGCCCAAATCGGTGCTGACCTTTCCGGAACTGTGTCATGCCTGCGGCGGCTGCAGCCGGATCTGTCCGGTCGGAGCCATCAGCGAAAAACCGAAGCCGGTGGGGACTGTGGAGGTCGGCACGGCCAAGGGCGTCAGATTTGTGCATGGCCGTCTTAATATCGGCGAGGTCATGAGTCCGCCGATAATCCGGGAGGTCAAAAAACTGCTGGGGCAGGACCTTGAGATCGTGGATGCCCCTCCGGGCACCTCCTGTCCGGTGATCGAGACCCTGAAGGAATCGGATTTCGTGGTGCTGGTGACCGAGCCGACCCCTTTCGGACTGAATGATCTGGGACTGGCCATCGATACGGTGCGCGAGCTGGGCCTGCCTCACGGCGTGGTGGTCAACCGGGCTGATGACGAAAACGATCTGGCACGCAGATTCTGCCGTGAAAAACAGGTGGAGATCCTGGCGGAAATCCCGGAGGATCGCCGGGTGGCCGAAGCCTATTCCCGGGGGGAACTGGTGGTTGAAGCCCTGCCGGAATATGCCGCGATCTTCCATAAAATCCTTGAAAAAATCAGAGTTGCGGGAGGCCGCCCATGAAGGAAATCGTAGTTATCAGCGGAAAAGGCGGTACGGGCAAGACCTCCCTGACGGCGGCCTTCGCTGTCCTGGCCGAAGATGTTGTCCTGGCTGACTGTGATGTGGATGCGGCCGATCTGCACCTGATCCTGCAGCCGCAAACTTCTAATCAGAATGATTTCAGCGGTGGGTCCCAGGCCTCTATCCGGACGGATGACTGTACGGCCTGCGGTCTGTGTCAGGAGATCTGCCGTTTTGGTGCCATTAAAACCGATGATGGCGGCAAATATGCGGTGGACGCCATCTCCTGCGAGGGCTGCGGGGTCTGTGCCCATTTTTGTCCGCAGCAGGCCATTGACTTCAAACCGGTGGTCAATGGCCAGTGGTTTATCTCGGACACCCGGATCGGCCCCATGGTGCATGCCAAACTGGGCATCGCCGAGGAAAATTCCGGCAAGCTGGTTACCCTGGTGCGCAAGGAGGCCAAACAGATCGCTGAAGATCAGGGCCGCAAGTTTATCCTGGTGGACGGTTCGCCCGGCATCGGCTGTCCGGTGATTGCCTCCATCGGCGGGGCCGATCAGGTGGTGGTGGTCACGGAACCCACGGTCTCAGGCATCCATGATCTGGAACGAGTCGTGAAACTGGCCAAACATTTTGATGTGCCGACCGCCATCTGTATCAATAAGGCCGATATCAATCCTTTAAAGAGCGAAGAGATCGAGAATTATGCCCGGGAAAACGATTTGCCGGTAATTGCACGCATCGATTATGACAAGGCCTTTACCAGGGCCATGATTGCCGGGAAAAGTGTGGTTGAGTTTGAAGGATCAAATGTATCCGCTGCGGTAAAGGCTGCCTGGGAAACATTGAAGAACAGGCTTGAAGAATAAAATTAAAGGAGTTTTGAATGCGATTTGCCATACCGATTACCAATGGAAGGCCGGATCCCCACTTCGGTCACTGTGAGAGTTTTGCCCTGATAGATGTGGATGATGCCAGCAAGGCAATTATCGCCCGTGAAGATGTTCCGGCGCCGCCGCACCAGCCGGGGCTGCTGCCGGCTTGGCTCGGTGAAAAAAAAGCCAATGTCGTGATTGCCGGAGGCATGGGCCAGCACGCCCAGAATCTGTTTGCCCAGCAGGGAATCAGCGTTGTTCTGGGGGCAATCGAAGGGACACCCGAGGAACTGGTGCAGGGCTATCTTGCCGGCCAGCTGTCCTCCGGGGCCAACCTCTGTGATCACTGACCAGGGAGATCAATGATGTCTGAGGGACTGGTGTACGGACCCGTCCCGTCCCGCAGGCTGGGGCGCAGTTTGGGGGTGAACAATATTCCCCCCAAATACTGCACCTACTCCTGTATCTACTGCCAGATCGGACACAAGGCCATGCACGGCCCGGAGCGCCGGAGTTTTTACGAACCGGAGGCGATCCTGGCAGCCTACCGCGCGGATATCGACCGCCTGGTCGCCGAG